>JAYNPH010000125.1:0-5996 GCA_038113685.1 Gammaproteobacteria bacterium | reverse complement strand
GCGTTTTGATAGGCCGCGGCCTTCGTCTGCCGAGCTAGTACCAGTTTAACTGCTTGCGTATCAGGGCCTCAAAATCTTCAAAAGAGCCGCTGGCTTTCTGGGCGGCAAGAAGCCGGGCAGCGTCATCGCCGACCGGAATGCGCAACGGCGCCGATGAGTCTGTTGCCGCCCGTACTATCGCATCGGCCACCAACTGGGGGTCTTGCGGTCCGCGGCCGCTACTCAAGCTGCCCAGTGCGGTGGCGAAGTTCTGCTGCAGTTTGTAGTGTTCTGTGGACTCCCACCCCTCGGGTCGGAGGATGTTGGCGCTGAAACTGGTGGAGGCGAATCGTCCGGGTTCAATCAGGTGCACCCGAATGCCGGCTGGAGCAACTTCATAGTGCAGTGACTCGCTCATACCCTCCAGTGCGTGCTTCGAGGCGGCGTATGCCCCGCCGTAGGGCGAAGCAATTCGGCCAAGCACGCTGCTGATGTTCACAATTACCCCGCTGCCTCTTTGCCGCCAGCTCTTCATGACTGCACGAATGGTGCGCAAGGGCCCCATAACGTTGGTGTCGAGCTGGCGTTGCATAAGCTCGTCCGAGATCAGCTCAAGCGCGCCCTGAACTTCAAAGCCTGCGTTATTGACCAACACGTCAATTGAAGCCGCATCTGCAAACGCGGTTTCAACCGAGTCGGGATCGCAGACGTCCAGCTGTCGCAGCTCGATGGTAAGCCCTTCCGAGTCGCACTGTGCTTGTAGCCCGTCACCCTTTGCTGTGTCGCGCATCGTCGCAATTACGTGATGGCCTTGACGGGCAAGGGTTAACGCCGTCAGCCGCCCAATGCCCGCATTGCTGCCGGTGAGTAAAATTCGCAGTGGTTCCATGGAGATTCCCCTAAAGGCAGTGCAGTAAGTGGCCGTTCAACAAGTGGCTGTTTGACAAAAACGGTTAGGCGGTTGCCGAGAATAGAAGGCCGCCTCGTTTTTCGATGGCGCAGCCCTTGAGCCGAGTACCAAGGCTCAGCAATTGTTCTCCGCCAGCGAAGCATTGCAGCCATAACGCCAATTGGCCGCCGGGTGCATTGGTCATCACCGCATCCAGTCGTTGCAGCATCCAAATTTGATAGGGAACCACCATTCTGCGGGATGAAATACCGCCGATCTTAAAAGGAACCGTCAGCGGCCCGTCCCCGGTCTGTAGTTCTTCAAATCCCGGTGTGGCGGTAAATGTTTTACGCGGCAGTTCGTCACCCGGCAAATGCCGGTCGCTGGCGATGTGCGTTTGCAGTGCGTCGACAGAAGATTTCAGATACGGCCACATCTCGTCAAAGAACATGGCCAGAATTGGTTCGAGGGTCTCTGGCACGTGGTCTGCTTCTAACCACTCCCCGCCATCGCTGAGCACCTGTCGTTCCTCAAGTTCGCCGCTGTCATCAAGGCCGTAGTATTTGTGGCCGTAGCGACGGGCATTTAGGCAGTTTTCGGCATTGGTACGCTCGACCCACTCGGCCACCAATGGGTATTTGGTGCGCAGATCGAAGCCCGGTACCGGGTCGCGGAAAAAGTGCACGTAGACGGGACCGAGTAGGCTGAAGTCAGCCAGCGACGGGCGGCCGCCGAGCAGATAGTCGTGGGACTGCAAATGACTCTCCAGCAGGCTCAGCAGTTTGTCCAAGCAGGCCTGCCAAGCCGCCTGAGTGTCTGGATTACAGCCGAGTTGAATTAACCCGGCATAAGGACCTTTGAGCTCGTCGTGGGTGTCATTTATCCCGAACGATTTGTCGAAAAATTGCGCGCCGGCGGATCGCCGCGCGGCACCGTTTCGGCTTGGCGCAAGGAAAGATCCCCACTGTTGTTCGTTGAAGGCGCGATGATTCGGTTGTTGGCCGGGCTTGCTGTAAAACCAACGCTCCCAACAAGCCGGCACAACGAACCATTCGTCGGCCAGCAGTTCAATCAAGTAAACCGCCAGGCGCTGTTTTGGTGTCTGCGGAACGACAGACGTTTTCGTATGAGTTGCCTCGCAGTAGTCGATGATTTCGCTGGAGTCTTGTATCCACGTGCCATCCGGCGCCGCCATTTGCGGCAGTGAGGGACTTCCCGAGCGCTTTGTTAGCAGCCCGTTGATCAGTTCCGGCGTGGCGAGAATGTCTTGGAAGCCTTCGCCAAGGTCGGCTTGATCGTGCTTAAAGCGCAGATAAGACCGGACTTTTGCGGAGAAGATGCTGTGCTCAACAGAAAATAAACGATACATAGAGTGATCCGATTAGTTAGCCGAGGACCCGGCGGTGATAGCTGGGTATCTGAGTCTGTTAGGTGTCGTGTCTTGATCGCGGTAAGCCGATAGCGCGCCGCCGCCAGCTGCGTGTTTCTAGGCCGTCCGGACACCAAAGTGACAAAACCTGTAAAAAATGTCAATTTGTACGTTGAGGGCGCTTTCCCACAGCACTGCCGCCGGCAGTCAGTACAGAGAGAGAAAACAAATATGAAAAGTTTTAACGACAAAATCGTTGTGATCACCGGCGGGGCCACCGGCATAGGGTATGCCTTCGCCAAGGTTTTCGGTGCTGAAGGGGCAACGGTGGTGCTTGCCGAACCGCGACTGAACCGACTCGAGGGGTCAGTGGCGGCCCTGACGGATCTTGGGATTAATGCCAGTTTCTGCCAATGCGACGTTCGTGATGCGGACAGCGTTCGCGGGTTGGCAGACTACGTTTGGCGTGAGTATGGCCGTGTCGACGCGGTTATCAACAATGCGGGAATTACCGCCTTGAACCATCCGGTAACCGACTTGCCACTGGATGAATTGCACAAGGTTTTTTCGGTTAATTTTTTCGGCCAATGGCATGTGGCCGCAATTTTTGGCAAACGTATGGTCGAGCAGGGAACCCCGGCGAGCCTTTATAACGTCGGATCGGAGCTGTCGTTTTTCAGCTCAGTACCCAATGCGACAGCCTATATGGCAACCAAACATGCGATCTTGGGTCTTACCGAAGGCCTGCGAGAGGAAATGCCTGACTTTATTGATGTAGGGCTGATTGTGCCGGGATTTGTTGGCACTGAAATGCATCGGCCTAAGGTCGCCGAACGCGGCATGCCGGCAGACCAGTTCGCGGCTATGGCGTTCCCGCAAATTCAGGCGGGGGAGCGCTATGTTGTAACTCACGCCTATAACATCGAGCACATAAGAGCGCGTTTTGACGCGATATCGTCGGCTTATTTGAGCTACGCTCCGCGCTATAACGGCGACGACGATTATGATGTGAAGACGATTATTGCCAGGGGGCGCAAATGAGCCGAGCGCTGGAAAAACTCACCGGCGGATTTAATCTGATCGAGGGACCGGTCTGGGATGCGTCACTTGGTCTTGTGTTTTCCGATGCTGTCGACGGCGGTGTTTTTGCCCTGTCCGAGGCGGGCCAGGTGTCCGAGGTGTTTTTGCATCGCAAAGGGATCGGCGGGATTGCCAAACACCAATCGAATGGTTTGATCGTTTCAGGACGCAACATCGCCTACAAACCATTGGACGGCGGCGAAACAACCATTCTGCTAGACCGAGACCAATCCGCAGGCATCACGGGATTCAATGACATCACTACAGATTCTGTGGGCAGAATCTATGCCGGGTCCCTTGGCCCTGAACCGATGGGTGCAAAGGATGGATCAGCCTCAGGCAAACTGTTCCTGATCGATCTGGACGGTCAGGCCAGAGAAGTGGCCAGCGATATAAGGCTCAATAACGGCCTAGCGTTCTCGCCAGATGGTCACACTCTCTATCACTCTGACTCTCTCAGAAGAACAGTATTCAAATACGCGGTAGCCGCTGACGGTTCTCTTGGCGCAAAGGTGCCCTTTGCACGGGTGCCAAAAGGCGGCCCTGACGGTCTGGTGGTCGCCGCGGATGGAAGCGTTTGGGTGGCGCTGGCGGGAGGTGGTCATGGGGTCGTTGTTTTCAACCAAGACGGCACTGGTTCGGAGTTTATTGAGATCCCGGAGCCTTTGTGTACGAGTTTGTGTTTTGGCGGGGACGATTTAAAAACTCTCTACATCGTCTCGGGATCCGAAGGGGCGGCGTCAAGTAAAGCCGGGTCGGTCTATCGTATTCGCGTTGAGGTGGCCGGCGTACCCGTGGCAAATTCGGCCGTTGATCTTGCGCATGGATAGTGCGGGGCGTTAACAAAAGGTTTATGTTGCCGGTTACTCTGAGCAAAACTAAACGGGGATGGCTGAATGTTAAAGAATTTGACTTTGTTGATAACGGGGTTGTGCCTCAGTGCCGCCATAAACGTCAGTGCCGGGCACCATGAGGCATCAGATACGGCGGCCAAAGACGTGGTGATCGCAGCCTATGCTATCTTCGCTTCAGGAGATACAGATGCGTGGGCAGCCATGCACACCGACGATTTGCAATTTACCATCTTCGGCCAACTGCCTCAGTCCGGTGTTTTCATTGGTCAGCAGGCCGTCATCGACAACGTGTTCGCGAAGATTGCCGTGCATTGGCCGGAGTTTTCGCTGACGCCGATCAACTTCGACGTCGTTGGAGATACGGTCTATGTACACAATAAGATGACGGCAGCAGGGCTGGATAGCGAAACCATGCACATGCTTCGTTTGCGCGACGGCAAGATCGCATCATTTACTGCGTTTGAAGACACCGATTCCATGCGTCAGGCCATGGTGGCCCAATAGCACCCCTTGATGGATACAGGTTGTGCACCTTGAATCCCAGTCGAGTTGAGGTGCCTGCCCGCGCAAGTTCACCCACAGATAAATAAGGAATGGATGATGTTGAACGTATATGCCGCCCGCCGCCGTGTTTCGGGCTTTTGGATGTCTTGCGGCTTGATGTTGTGCCTGCTATCGAACCCAGTGCTTGCCAATGACACGACGACGGTATCGTTCGTTCGGTCTACGGATCTGATGACCCTAACCCAAGTAGTTCAGCTGACACTGGGTGCAGACAAGCTGGGCAAACTGGGTCAGAGCAAGATCATTGTGGTCGAGGTGCCCAAGGGGAAGTATAAGGTGGAAACCAAGGTGGGACTGAGCTTGGGTGTGCCCAACATCACCGGTTTCAATGGCGCCAAAAAATTCAAAGGGAAGGTAAATTTGAATCAGGACGCCCACTACTTCAAGGTCGTGTTTAAGGCGGCGCTTATGGGCGGGCGGCACCACGTGATCGAAGTGAGCAAGGCAGAGTTTGATGAACTGGCGGCCAAGGCCAACACCGTAGACGCTGCTTAAGCCCGCATAAGTCTCCCAGGCTTGGCTGGGACTCCATTGCCGGATTCCCCGTCGCTTAAGCCCATCACCAAAGCCCGGTCGCGGCGATAATGCCTGTCCGGGCGGTCTTGCCCCTGCGTCCGCCAAACTAGCCTTTGCCGCATACGGCCCTTGGCGGCTATCGTTGCCTGCGATCCGGCAATGGCCGGTCAAAAACCGGCAAATTTTTTCCTAAAGTTCCTCAACTGCTGGCCGATACCTCCTCTAGGCGGCAAGTTTTTGCCGCTTTGACCGTCGTTCGGCAAAAGTGTGCCTCTTTGGCTGCGCAGAGCGTTTTTCGATGACAAATTTTGTTTAACGATGTCGGGCGGTCGAAATTGGATCGATGTTACGTCGTCGCGCTGGTGCGTTTCGGCTTGTTCGGGAGTTTGGTTTGAGTTTGATCGTCAATACTAACGTCAATTCGCTGGCCGTTCGTGGTTCACTGGCAGGGGCTGGTAATGAGCTGCAGACGGCTATGGAGCGCCTGTCGTCTGGAAAAAGGATCAACACCGCAGCCGATGATGCAGCGGGCTTTGCTATTGCCGAGCGAATGACTGCGCAGGTTCGTGGACTCAACATGGCCGTTAAAAACGCCAACGATGCTCAGTCCCTGCTGGATACCGCCCAAGCGATGTACGCTGACCAAGCAGATCTTATTCAGCGAATTCGAGAGCTTACGGTGCAGGCCTTGAACGACACGAATTCCCAGGCGGACCGGGAATTTCTGCAAAGCGAGGTAAACAGC
>JAYNPH010000124.1:4454-6006 GCA_038113685.1 Gammaproteobacteria bacterium | reverse complement strand
CTGTCTCTCCGCCACTTTTGCCCGCCGTTTTCTTTGCCTCGAGACCTGAGAAGTTTAGCCGCTAGTTGCCAGCGCCCGGCAGAATCTCTAAGCCTTTTACCGACGCAGCATTTTCCGTGCGGCACATCGGATCCAGATGGCAACCTTAACTAAGAACTTCGGGGACTAAGTCGGTATAGATAGGTTTGTTCAACGTTTTCGTTTTGCGGACGATTACCGTACTTACTTTCCCACGCGCCAGAAAATGCGGCAAAAATCGCCGGATCGGTTACTCGAACCGCCTGAAGTTCAAAAATCATGTCGCCAGAGCGCAGCCGCACGTTGTTATTTTGTTCGATATTTTCAACCCAGGTAGCTTTGTTATCTCCGGCAAACACGTGCAGATAGCCGGCAACCTCTACCACCCAAAGGTTGACCGAGTAAGCTTCGTCTGCCCGTGTCTCGAGCTGAATTATTTTGTCTTCGGTAATTGTGTCTAATGACTGAGGCAGAGGTAGAACCCTACCCTCTAACGTACCGCCAGAAATGGGCAGATATTCTGCACACCCCATGACAAATAGCGCGATCAAACCGGTAATCATGAATTTGCGCATTTATTCGTTCCTCCCCTGAGTTTATTTTTGGTACGTAACTGTTGAGCGCTGGGATTGAAAAGTTCAAGTCGACTATTGATCGCTATCGACGGGCATCGACCTAGCCCTAGACCACTCATTCGTCGCAAAGGCAAAGCGGCGAGCGATGGCTTAGTTTTTGTGCGTATTGCTTACTAACGCTTCCCGTCAGGTGCTTGGTCAACGAGGTCGTTATCCTTGCTTAGTTTTTCAAGGCCTGTCTGAGTTCCGAGCCAACTTTCTTGAACCCGTATTTCTCGTAGAAGGGAAGATTCTGTTCGGTGGTCTCAACCAGATAAAGACCGTACTCCGCACAGCCCCGTGACTTTGCCTGCGCGATGGTTTTTTCCACCAATTGGCCACCTATGTTCTTACCACGACCTGCAGGGTCGACGATCAACTCTTCAAGCTGGCAGTATTCGCCGCCGTAGCGCATGGCGAGGTTGTAAGAAACCGACGCCATGCCTAAGACGCTGCCGCCCTCCTCGGCCACAAAAACCGCCCCTCGGCTGTTATCCAACAGCTGATCGAAAACCGCGGGAGCTAACGGGTCGGTGGATCCGCCAGTAAAGCTCGCAAGACTCTCGAGTAATTCCAAACAGCTTTCACGATCTTCTGGCGAGGCATTTCTGATGTTAAGAGCCATTTATTTTTTCCCTATGTAAAAGTCACAATGCGATGGCCGGGTAAACCTATCGTACTCATCAACCTCAACAATCACCTGTAACAACGTGCCGCACGGCTTTGGCTAGCTCTCCGATGGGGAGCAGACCCCCATTTGAATCATTGTTTCACCAACACTTGGTTTGGAAGTGACTGAGTACGTTGCCCTAAAACCCAACTCGCCCCCAACAGCGCTCAGGATGAAGGTTGAATCGTCGTTTTCTCCCTGAATAAGAAAGTCTTTAGCGGAGAGAGATTGGCGACAACTATCGAAGACG
>JAYNPH010000124.1:0-4444 GCA_038113685.1 Gammaproteobacteria bacterium | reverse complement strand
TCGAGCCTGCCACTTCGACAGAGAAAACAAGGTCAGTTTCTTCCTGATCCACATAAAAGGGTGGCCCTACCAGCACATCTCTAAGCTGCTTGCAGTCCCAGGTTTCAGACCAACTGACCGTGCTCACTAGCGTCAAAAGCAAGCCTATGATGATGTGTTTCACGTGCCTAATTCCCCGGTTGTGATGTGTTTTCTCGATCTGGCTTCGTCTGAGCTGGTGTCATTTCCTGCTAATGCGCGTAACGCGTCTTGTTGCGAAGATGAAATGCCGCTCCGTTGGTGTCATTCAAAATGGAGTTTTCCCCGAATATATTTTCTTTTTGCACACCAAACTGCTTACGTTTTTCCGCCAGTGGAGCAAGCTCTTGGCCTTTTATGATGGCCTGCCTGAGCAGCGTCTCGCTTGACGCAACCTCGTTTACAATCCCGGCCTCCATTGCCTGCACCCCGCCCCAGCGACGGGCCAGCTGAACCGACTCGTAAAACACATGGGCAGGTAGCTTATGGCGAAACAACGACAGTTCCGGTGCGGGAATTACCATCCCTAGCTGGATTTCGTTGGCACACAGGTATCCGCGATCTTGCCTCATAATTCTATAGTCGTGACACAGGGCGAACATGAAACCCGCGCCAAACCCGTGACCGTTAACTGCCGCAATTGTGGGCACCGGCAAGGTAATCATGCGGCTCATGAATTCCATGAAAAAGAAGGCTTTTGGATCGCCGGCCTCTGGATGCTGATCCGGCGCCCGACGCCAATCGAGATCCAGACCGTTGGAATAAAACTTCTCGCTTGCGCCCGTTGTAACCAAGGCCGCTGCCCCGGTGCTGCCCTCTACCTCATCAAGAGCCAAGGTAAGATCGTCCACCATGGCGGTGTTCCAGCGGTTTTCTCCCGCATCCATAGTGAGGACAAAAACATCCCCGGTTTTCTCAAGATTTACACGTCCCACAGTCCTCTCCTTTTAAATTTGACACCAATATGGCTATTTAGACGCTCAAAAGAAAGTGAGCGATGTTGAGCACGCTCCTGCCGCCTTTAGTTTGAAACCATGGAACGGGCAGATTCAAGAAACAGACAGCCCCCCATCTACGGGTAAGACAGCGCCGGTGATGTATTGTGCGAGGTCTGATGCAAGGAACAATGCGGCATTGGCCACGTCCCACGCGGAGCCCATTTTTTTGCCCAGAGGCACTTGCGCATCGCGCTCTGCAACTATTTCGTCTCTCGATTTTTTACCAACTTGTCCTTCAACAGCCATGGGCGTTTCCATAAGACCCGGCAGAATAACGTTTGCGCGAATTCCATAGCGCGCATAGTTCGCCGCGACTTGCTGAGTAAACGCAATCACTCCCGCCTTTGTCGTTTTGTAACCTACGAGAGGATACGGCTTCAGAGCAGCAAGACTGGATATGTTGATGATCACACCGCGGCCTGCAGCCCTCATGACAGGTAACGCATGCTTACTGGTGAGCACCATGCCACGTAAATTGATGTCGACCAGAAAAGAGAAATCTTCCGCCTCGATGTGCTCGATACGTGCATCACGGTGACCTGCTCCGGCGGCGATCCCAACATTGTTGTGCAAAATATCGATGCCTCCAAAACGCGCACAGGTGGTATTAATCGCTTGTTTAATGGCTTCTTCATTGCGCACGTCGAGCTCTAACGCAAGGGCATCGCCTCCCTCATCAATGATCTGCTTCACCGTTTCTTCGGCAGATTCGAGCTTTCGGTCAGCCACCGCCACCTTTGCGCCGGCCTTGGCAAAGGCAAGTGCCGTCGCCCGGCCGTTGCCTATTGTTGCGCCCGGCGTTTGTCCTCCGCCCACAATGAGAGCGGTACGTTGATCAAGATTCATAAGTCGACCCAATTTGCGTGATTCGATTGGTACCGGTTTGGCCCCGCCCCATAGCCCAGTGTAGATAACCTGCTCGTATTCTCCTAGGCGGCTATAGACCCCCAAAAAAGCCCTGCTATTTGGGTCTTCCTCTGTACTCCTCTTAACGCTGAACAGTTCTATGGCGCCTTTTCAGCAAATCACATTTCTGTTGCCTGCGTATTCCTTTAGACTTGCGTTTTTCTATATCAGGGAGCTAACAAGTGCAGTTTGATGAAGTTGTCCTAGGTCGTCGCAGCATTCGAGGGTACAAATCCGATCCGGTGCCGAAATCTTTAATCAAAGAAATTCTCGCTCTAGCGATGCGCTCACCTTCCTCAATGAATACCCAGCCATGGAACTTCACCGTGGTATCCGGCGAAACTCTGGATCTGATCAGACAGGGCAATACCGAACGCAATCTCGCCGGTGTGCCCCACTCTCGGGAATTTCGAATTGGCCAGCCCTTTGCGGGACAACATCGCGACCGCCAGGTGGGTGTGGCCAAACAGCTCTTCGCCGCCATGGACATCGCCCGAGAAGACCAAGAAAAGCGCCAAGATTGGGTGCTGCGCGGTTTCCGCCAGTTCGATGCTCCGGTTTGCGTCATCATCACCTACGACGCAGTGCTTGCCGACAGCGACGACACAGCCTTTGACTGTGGCGCGGTAACCACGGCGCTGGTGAACGCAGCTTGGTCTCGCGGCCTTGGTGCGGTGATTAACAGCCAGGGCATTATGCAGTCACCCGTTGTTCGCGAACACGCAAAAATCCCCGAAGATCAGGTCATTATGAAGGCTGTGGCTCTTGGTTGGCCCGACGATTCCTTTCCCGCCAACGCTGTGGTTTCCGAGCGTAAGAGCGTAGACGAAGCTGCTTCCTTTTTGGGTTTTGAGGACTAATCTCTCAGCGGCGCCCGATAGCCGGCAAACAGCACAGCGCTGTCCCACGTAATGGTGCAGTGATACATCAAGCTCGATGGGTCTGGCGTTGACAAAGAGGCGCTGGGACGATTTTCAAGCGCGTCGACTAGGCATTCTACTGAGGGTCTGTATGCACCACTGGTATGAGGGTGACGTTCTCTCGAGTGGCATAAACGTTCATTACTACCGCACGGGAATCGGAACCAAACCAGCCTTGTTATTGGCGCACGGTTTTACCGATAACGGCCTGTGTTGGTCTCGCACCGCCGATGCTCTCTCCGCGGACTTCGACGTCGTCATGGTGGATGCGAGAAACCACGGCATGTCCGGGACAGGGCCTGCCGATGTTAACTCGCTGGCAGAAGATCTAGCCACCGTGGTCACAAAACTAAAGCTAGGGCCTGCCAATGCGCTGGGACATTCCGTGGGGGCCAATGTGGTGACCGCGTTGGCCGCTGACTATCCTCAATTGGTTGCTCGTCTGGTTTTGGAGGATCCACCCTGGCGCTCAGCAACCAAGGAACGCGATACCAAGAGCACAGATGCCGAGGCGGCCGCCAAAAAGGCTACTTCCCGCGACCTTGCGTTTCGCAAGCTGGTCGCAAGGATGGCAAAATTCAGCGATGCAGAAATGCTTCAGCTGGGTCAAAAACAGCACCCCTCCTGGTCTGCCCAAGACTACGCTCCTTGGGGGTTGAGTAATCGCCAAGTGTCTGCCGATGCGAGGGCTTTGCTGACGATGGGCGACTGGCAGTCGTTTGCGCAGCGCGTTGCTTGTCCGAGTTTGCTGATCCATGCCGATGCCTCTTTGGGTGGCATTGTAACGCCGGAGACAGCCCAATTTGTGCAACAGCTAAACCCCTGCTTTACGGCCGTTCGGGTAAGGCATGCCGGGCACAATATCCGGCGCGAAAATTTTACGGATTACATCGCCTCGGTCGCCAGCTTTCTAAGCGCTACCTAAGACCTAATTTACGACCTAATTTAAGGCCTAATTGAAGCCCAATCGTTACCAAGCATAGGCCTCCGGAGCGGCGCCACAGGGCGGGAAAATACGATCCAGGGCGTCTAGCGTTTCTTGCTCCAAAACGAGCTCTGGCACGCTGAGGAGATTGTCTAGTTGCTCACTGCTGGCCGGTCCGACAATGGTGGCTGTTACGCTGGACTGATGAAGCAACCAGCCAAGGGCAACATTGCTTGCGGATTCCCCTAGGTCATTACTCAGCGATTGAAAAGCCACCAGCTGCTGCGCTCGCTCTTGCAGAGCTTGCTGCACTGCCGGAGACTGCCGCCGTCCCGTAGAACCTTCGTCTCCAGCCAGCACGCCCCCCGCTAAGGGGCTCCAAGGGATCAAACCAAGTCCGTAGGCTCGGCAGGCCGGTATGACCTCCAGTTCAGCGCGGCGCTCCAGTAAATTATAAAGTCCCTGCTCTGCCACCAGTCCCAGTCGCTGCCGGTTCATCGCCCGTTCATTGGCCTGAGCAATCGCCCAACCCGGAAAATTGCTGGATCCAACGTAGGTAATTTTGCCCTGCTGATAGAGCCGCTCCATGGCCTGCCAGATCTCTTCGATGGGTGTGCTTCGATCAATATGATGCATTTGATACAGATCAATATGCTCTACCCGAAGACGCTTCAAGC
>JAYNPH010000123.1:0-6055 GCA_038113685.1 Gammaproteobacteria bacterium | reverse complement strand
CGTTCTTTCAGTTCTAAAGGGTCAACCCCGTTGATTTACAACGGTTAATAAGTAACTTCTAATCCGCAGGTCGGGGGTTCGAATCCCTCCGGGCGCGCCATTTAAAATCAATAACCTAGCAGTGCTTTTAGAACCCCTCGATTTTTAAATCGAGGGGTTTTTCGCGTTTCAGTGCCAAAAAAAAATCCCTCAACATAATCCGTAGGTCGGGAGTTTGGCCCCGTCCATCCCGACCAAATTCAGATCGTTTAAGTCAACGGCCAGGGGAGGGTTATGTATTTCTGTAACAGCCCGGGTGGAAAATCACGATTTAGTATATCGGCCATTGCCACCATCAACATAATACCAATTGCGGTGTATGCAGTCGTTTTTATCCAGGATAGGGCCGCTCGGAACCGCATAAAGGTCAACAAAAACACGAGCAACGCAAGAATGAAGCCAACAAGTGACGTTAGGGTGAGCAAAAATCCAAACCATGCAAGGGTTGGCCACAATCCGCGTGCCGGATGATCGCCATTAGAAGCTTCTCGGTCGCTAAAAATAACGTGGCTAGAGGGCAGCCGAATCATCTGAATAAGCATTGTGACAACGCAGAACAGACCCACTGTCGCGATAAACATTGGAAAGATTTTGTCTGTCAGCAAACGGTCAGAAATGAGGGAGGCATCGTAGAAACTGGAGATGAAATAGAGGCCGAGCAAAATCATAAAAATTGTCGGGGCTTTCTTGTTGCCGGAGGCAACTTGACCCTCCGCCATAATATATTTGGCCTGCCGAACACCAAGAAAGATCGAGACTGCCGTAATGACGAAAAGAACGATAACGATCGGGCTGAAAAGATATTCAATGCCGATATCGTAGTTTTGGCGGAACTTCGATCCTGCCACCTGATAGGCCTGATTTGTGAAATTCTCCGCCGGGTTTGACAGGACGAAGCCAATCAGAAACGCCGGGCGCGACCAGTCGAAACGGCGCAAGAATATTCCTAGAAAGCCGATAGCAAACAAAGCCGCAAGATCGGCCAGATTTTGACCGGACTGAAAAGCCGCGAAGGAAATTAGCATAAATAGGAACGGTGCGAGCAGCGTAAAACGGATCGTCGTTAACCTGGCAATGGAGCCAGAGAGACCAATGCAAAGGGCCGTTCCAATTACATTTGCGAGTGCGAGTAGCCACACTATCGAATAAGTGAGATCAAGTTTTTCAGGCGACAGCATCTGTGGACCGACTTCCAAATCGCCGGACCCCAAAAGCGCAACAGCACCAATAAAAACTGCCATAGACCCTGAGCCCGGTATACCAAAAATCAAGGTCGGAACGAGCCCCCCGCCTTCCTTTGCATTGTTCGAACTTTCAGGGCCTATGATGCCGCGTATTTCTCCGCTGCCGAATTTACTTTTATCTCGCGTAGTCTGGACTGTATGGCCGTAAGCAATCCAGTCGACGACCGAGCCACCTAATCCGGGAATGACCCCAACAATAACCCCAATAATTGCGCAACGGACCGATAAAACCTTGTTTCGCCACCAATCGCTGACGCCCTCCTTCCAGCCACCGCCGAGCACTGCTTCCCTCGAGATGGCTCGGTCCTGTCGCAATAAAGCTACAATCTCGGGAACCGCAAAAATACCTAAGCCGACGATTACTAGTTTTAAGCCATCCGCGAGGTATGGATTATCGTAAGTTGCCATCCTCAGTGAGCCGCCAGCATCCGCCTCACCAATGGTTCCCACCATCAAGCCGAGACAAGCAGCAGCAAGCCCTTTTAGCGGAACGCGTCCGGCTAGTATGGCTACCATGGACAATCCGAGAATTGTGACCATCAGCATTTCGGGTAGGGCGAAAGCAAGTACAATCGGCCGGGCAACAAGAATGAAAAACGTCAAGAACAGAGCGCCGACAAGACCACCAAAGAGAGAGGAGGCAAAGGCGGCCGATAGCGCGCGGGCTGCCTGACCATTCTGAGCTAGTGGAAACCCATCTAGAACCGTCGCTTGCGATGCGGACGATCCGGGTATGCCCATCAAAACTGAGGCAAAGGTGTCAGATGTAGGTACTACAGCGACCATACCTACCATCAGGGCTAAGCCACTGACGGTATCCATCCCGAACATAAAAGGAAGAACAAGCGAGAGCCCGGCGATGCCCCCAAGACCGGGAAAAACGCCGACGGCTAATCCCAAAACAACGCCAAGCCCAAGATACAACAACACATGCGGTTGGAGAATTAGGCCGAAAGCGTCGCCCAGCGCAGGCATTGCAGTCGCTAGGATATCCATTCTAAAGATCCGACCCGAACGGTGAGATACCCCGCCAGTGCGGCGGGGTATCCGTTACGTCAGCCAATTACTTTTTTAGTTCCACTCCATAATCGGCCTTTAGCCAGTTCTTAACGAAAGCCTTTGCAGAGTCCGGAACAGATGTCGCGCGGGCGAGGGCGGTTTTAGCTTCGTTGCCAACGAACATCGGGTACTTGCCGAGACGTTTGGCAGAAAGCGCGCCAAAATCAGGCCGACTCCTAACCTTGCCGTAGGCTGCAATGAAGGTGTCTATCACTTCCTTCGACGTGCCTTTGGGCAGGAAGACAATCTTTTGCACGGGAAAACCAGCAGTGAAAAAAGCTTTCCAGGCATCCCATGCCTCACCGGATGTCTCGCAACCCTCAGTTTTCTTACACACTTCTTTGAAGGTTGGCAGATCTGGGAAAGTCGGGTCCCGCACGATGTTCCCATTTGAGTCAAGGGCGCCCCAGGTCATCATTGGCGTCGCTTTGCCACTTTTGACCAACGGTACGACGCTCTTGAGATATGCTGCGGAGGTTTGATAGTCGATATTCGCTTCACCCCGTTCGAACATAAGCCGTCCGTTACCACGGCTTTTAATCCCAAAGACTGGTTCGACGCTCAACCCGAGCATCTTGAAAGCCAAAATGGGCACAAGATCAAGGCGGGTAGCGCCCTGTGACCCAAAGATAAACTTGACGTCCTTCAGTTTGTCTGCCGACCCATCAAATTTCTCCGCAAGGTTCGACGGCAAATAGGCGATACCACCAGTGCCAGTGGCCATCACTGGATTCCAGTCCTTGTATTCGTAGCGAACGCGTGGGTCGTCCAAAAGATAAGGGAACTGAGTGGAACCAGAAGAACCGAAAATTACGGTACCATCACCATTTTTCTGCTTCTGAAACCAATTTGCGCCCTTAGTGGAGCCTGCGCCGGGCCGATACTTGACGACCACCGTTGGCTTGCCAGGCAAGGCTTCGCTTAACAAGGGCGCGAAAAAATTTGCCCATTTGGCTGATCCGCCTTTTTCTGAAAAAGGGATAGTCCATTCGACTGTCTTGCCAGCCAGGTTAGTCTCTGCGCTGGCCGCAGAGACCACTGTAATTGCCGCCAGTGCCGAAGCGCCGAACGCGGTTAAACCAAAGCTTTTCCTGAATAACGTCATTTCAGTTCTCCCTATACGCCAATATCATGGCTTGATGATGGAGGCGGTTACGCAACACCTCCGAAGATTTTTTCAGCTACAAGCGAAGGCTCCTAGCTTGATATGCTTAGTATGCTATCGCAAGCTTGCACGAAGCTTTCCGGAACAATCGTATGCGTATTGTCATAATTGAGGACAACAAGCCCCTTGCATCGGGAATCGCACATCGTCTTCGGGACAGAGGATACGGCGTGGACCTGCTGTATGACGGTTCCGATGCCGACGTGTTTTTGTCTAGCGAAGGTGCAGATCTAATCATTCTGGATATAAATCTGCCTAGTATGGATGGGTTAGAGGTCTTGCGCCGCGTCAGACAGCGGAACGATCCGACCCCGATATTGATGCTAACAGCCAGGACAAATACATCCGATCGTGTTGCGGGATTGGATGCTGGCGCCGATGACTATCTGGTAAAGCCTTTTGAACTGGATGAACTGGAAGCTCGGGTTCGGGCCTTGTCGCGTCGCCGAGATATCGCGCCAAGTGCGGTTGAATCTATTGGCAACCTGGAATTTGACATTGGGTCTCGCGTGCTCCGGGGTGGTGGCGATGTCATAGACCTTCGCCGGCGAGAGCTTGCCGCATTCGAATGTCTTCTTGAACGTCGCGGCAAACTTGTGCCGAAATCTCTGCTTATCGATCAGATGTATGGCGTCGGCGCGGATTTGGAAGATAAAGTTGTAGAGGTCCCTATTTCTCGACTACGCAAAAAATTGGTTGGGTACAAGGTCACAATAAAAGCGGCACGTGGGTTGGGATATCTCATGGACGATGAGATATGACGAATACCGCGCCCTCACTCCGCGCCCGCCTCATGGTGATAATTCTTATTCCCTTAACTTTAGTTTCCATGATGGCAGGCTACTGGCGCGTCACCTCCGCTGCAGCGACGGCGCGTGAAATTTTCGACCTAAATTTACAGGCGCTTACGCTAGCAATTTCCCGAGATGTTGTCGTTTCGGGAGGTGATGTCATTTCAGATAAGACCCGCCAGCTTTTGCAAGGCCAGTTTGGTGCGAACCTTTTCTATCACGTGTACGGACCTGATGGCGTCTTCGTCACCGGGTATGCGTCGCCGCCGGTCACGCCTGGAGAGATCGAGGTCAAGGACAACGTTCCAGTTTTATTTCGATCCGTTTATCGCGGCGAACCGGTCCGAGTTTCTCGCTTGCGTGAACAGGCAAACTTCGAGGGTGTTAGCGGTTTTGCCTCAGTTACCGTCTGGCAATCTTTGGCTCAGCGTGAAGAATTCGTGGAACGGCTAGCTAGCCGTGCTGCAATCGTCATCCTTTCCCTTTTCCTGACCGTTGCCGTAGTAATTTGGTTTGGGATCAAGTTGGGATTGAAACCTCTTTCCGACCTGCAAGACGCCATCGCTCAGCGCTCCTCGGGCGATCTCAGCGAAATAACACGCCCAGTCCCGCCGGAGATCAGAGGAGTCGTGCGTACTCTCAACAAGTTACTGGGCCAGGTGGATGCAGCACTTTCAAGTCGCGACCGTTTTATTTCCGATGCGGCACACCAATTGCGTAATCCAGTAGCCGGGATTCTCTCTCTTGCCGAAGCCGCGAATGACGCACGTTCCATGGGCGATCAGAGAGTAAGAGTGGCTGAATTACTCGATTCTGCGCGTCATGCATCTCGGTTGACCGAACAACTTTTATCTTTAGAGCGGGCGAAGGGCTCATCATACAGAACAAGGCTTCGCCTCGTTGATTTAAACCAGCTGGTCAGAAGCGTTTGCGAACGTAACGCCACGGACATTATTAGGCGGCACATCGATCTAACGTTTCAGGAGCATCCTTCTGCGCTTAGTGTCAATGCGGACAATGTTCTTTTAGAAGAGGCTGTGCAAAATTTGATCGACAACGCAGTTAAACATGCAGGCCCCGAAAATAAAGAAATTTTAATACGGACCCACGCAACGGAGTGCAGTGGTATCATTTCTGTTTCGGATAAAGGTATCGGTCTCAGTCTGAGCGATAGCGATATCGCATTTGCTCGCTTTGGTCAGATTCAACCAGGAGAGGGTAGTGGTCTGGGCCTGGCGATCGTCAAAGAAATTATGGAGTTTCATGGCGGTGTCGCCAGGATCGAGTCATCGGTCACCGGCGCCAGGATTTCGCTAAACCTCCCGCTGGTATAAACCTATCAATGTTGCCGCCTTGGATGAATACGGTCCGATTGGCATCCCGATTGAACGGTCGCCGTCGGGGTATACCCGGCATGATAGAGCCGCCTACATCCATCATATTTAGTCGCTGTTTCGGAAATATTTAGGTGGACTGTTCGCCCGCGAAAACGTGATTACGCGCGGAGTGTTATTGATGAATCACAACTATAACGCTAATGGGAAGCGAGCCAGGGATTTGGATGAGCCGGTATCAAAAATGTAACGTAACATTTTCTCATTGCGTGTTCGGTTTTGTCGCTGTGGGACGATTCTTGGTTTTATAGTTGGGGATCGCACCTTAAAGATTTGATTTTAATGGTATTTTTTGAGCGTTAAACGCTCTTCTAATCCGCAGGTCGGGGGTTCGAATCCCTCCGGGCGCGCCATTCCGATGTC
>JAYNPH010000122.1:0-6103 GCA_038113685.1 Gammaproteobacteria bacterium | reverse complement strand
CTCCTACCCGCTGCATACCAAACATGGAGTAAAAGATATAAAAGGGAATCATGGGGAGTCCGTGCACCGCATAGGCGCTTCCGGCGGCCATGAAAGATGCCATGGCTCCAACCTCGCAGATACCCTCCTGCAAAATCTGACCGTCGCTAGCCTCCCGATAAGGCAACAGAGCGTCCGCGTCCACTGGGCGATACTTTTGCCCCTCGTGGGCGTAAATACCCGCTACCTTGAACAAGCCGTCCATGCCGAAGGTGCGGGCCTCGTCGGGCACGATGGGCACCACATAGCGACTAATCTCCGGCGTGCGCAGCAGCGTCGTCAGCAGCCGGACCATAACCATGGTGGTAGAAACTTCTCGTTCGCCACTGCCTTTGAGAAATTCCGCCAAGGTCTGCAGCGGGGGAATATCCAGCGGTGGGCAATCCACCCATCGATTCGGAACCCAGCCGCCATTCTCTTGGCGGCGCTGGCGTAAGTAGGTTAGCTCTGGCGCATTCTCCGGCGGACGGTAAAACTCCGCCGCCGCAGCCTGCTCTTCGGTGAGCGGTATGTTCAACTCAGCAGCAATTTTTATGCGCTCTTGCGCCGACATGTTTTTGTACTGGTGCGCCGTATTTTTACCCTGAGCACCCATGCCATCGCCTTTAACCGTCTTTACCAATATCACCGTCGGTTTGTTCTTTGCCGCACTGGCGCGGGCAAAGGCTGCAAAAATTTTCTTCTGGTCCTGACCGCCACGCTTAATCTCTTTCACTTCATCGTCAGTGAGAGTATTCATCATCTGCTCAAGCTTGGGATTTCCCTCTACCCAATGCTCCCTCTGCACATCACCGGGCAACACCGAATACATCTGGTAGTCGCCGTCTAAGCATTGGTCCATTCGCTGCTGCAGCACCCCTTCGTGGTCTCGGGCTAATAGCGCGTCCCATCCGCCACCCCAGATCACTTTAAGCACATTCCAATCTGCACCTCGAAACGTGCGCTCTAGCTCTTGAATGATCTTGCCGTTGCCGCGCACCGGCCCGTCCAAACGCTGTAAATTGCAGTTCACCACCAAAATCAAATTATCCAATTTCTCTCGGGCGGCAATATTTATGGTTCCAAGCACCTCGGGTTCGTCTGCTTCGCCATCGCCGATGAAACACCAGACTTTACCGCTGGCCTTGTCTTTCAAGCCGCGGTTCTCCAAATACTTAGCAAATCGCGCCTGATAGATTGCCGCAGGGGTCGACAAGCCCATGGACGCATTAGGAAGTTCCCAAAAATCCGGCATGCTGCGAGGATGCGGATAAGAGGAAAGACCGCCCTCTGCCGCCAGTTCTTGTCGATAGTTATCCAACTGGTGCGAGGTCAAACGACCCTCAAGATATGCGCGCGCGTAAATACCGGGGGCGGCATGGGGTTGGGGTAGAAACATATCCGCAGAACCACGATCGTTGTTTGGTCCAGCACCCTGAAAAAAGTGATTAAAGCCCACCTCCAGCATCGTTGCGCAAGATGCATATGTGGCAATGTGACCGCCAACACCAATACCCTTGTCCTGAGCACGTAACACCATGGCAATGGCATTCCAGCGCAAGAGCTTTTCCACCTTCTCTTCCAGTTCGATGTTACCGGGATAAGCCGGCTGAGCGTCTGGTGCGATGGTATTTCGATAGGGAGTATTGAGGGTGGCCTCCTCCAACGGAATGTCTCTGGAAAGCACATGAT
This sequence comes from Gammaproteobacteria bacterium, assembly GCA_038113685.1. GTDB lineage: Bacteria > Pseudomonadota > Gammaproteobacteria > Pseudomonadales > Azotimanducaceae > UBA4421. The sequence continues at coordinate 4,393 of JAYNPH010000122.1, read as the reverse complement.
TTTGAAGGCTGCGCAGCACTTCACGGGCACCTTCTGGGCCATATTCGGCGACAATGGCGTCCAAGGACTCTGCCCATTCCGCTTTGTCCTCAGCCAATAGCTTGCCAAGGTCTATCGTCTGTCCGCTCACCGGTCCTCCCCCGTTGCTTGGTATTGGCGCGCTCGTTGTTTCCGCTATAGCAAGGCTGCCTTAATTCGTTCGGCGTGCGCCTCTAGCTCAGCAAAATCCGCCATACCCCGCGCGTGCATCTGCAAATCGATACCGTCGGTTCTTGGCAAAATATGGAAATGCAAGTGAAAAACGGTCTGACCGGCGGCCGAACCGTTGAGTTGGGCCAGCATGATGCCCGGGGCTTCAAACGCCTGCTTCACCGCAGCCGCCACTTTCTGCACCGTTGACATGGTATGGCCAAGAATAATCGGATCGGCATTGAGTATGTCTTGGGTGGGGTCCTTGGGTATAACGAGGGTATGTCCGGGCACTTGAGGCATGACGTCCATAAAGGCCAGCGAAAACTCGTCCTCGAAAACTCTGAATGCAGGCGCCTCACCCCGCAGAATTTTGGCAAAAATATTGTCGTTGTCGTAGGCCATAGCAGCTACTCTGTTGTAAATCCAAGGGTCGAGTGTGGCCATATGCCATCCGTCCTTCAAGTCACAGATGCCAGCACCTCGTCAGTGTGTTCTCCCAGAGTCGGCACCGCGGCGATACGCTCCGAATGTCCGATTAACCCCGGCACCCTGGGTAATTCCACCAGTTCATCACCAACTTTGACGGCATAAGTGTGAAAGTCCGGATGGGACTTTAAATCCGTCATCGAAGCCACTGGTGCAAAGGCCAAATCAGCCAATCTGAACTGCTCCAGCACTTGGGCATAGTCCATGGCTGATATGGCACTTTGAACCTGTCCATCAACGAATTCTCGGTGGGCTACTCGGGTTTCATTGTCTAGACAGCGCTGATCTTTGAGTAGCTTTGGTTGCTGGATGCCGACGCTGCACAAACGCTGCCACTCCCGCTGGTTTTGAATAGACAAAATAAATGACTGTCCGCATCGGGCAGTAAACACGCCGTAAGGACATATGCCCGGATGAGCAAGCCCGACCCGCTCGGGCGCGCCTGCGCCGTAACGATCAAGCAAATACGGCACCGCTAACCACTGGGCAACCGCATCAAAGAGTGAGACGTTTAGCCGCGCTCCTCGACCGATTTTACCGCGCTCTATCAGGGCTGCCAAGATTGCCTCGTAGGCAAATTGACCCGTGGCAATGTCCACCAAGGACACCCCCACACGACCAGGCGCGTGAGGACTGCCGGTAATGGCACTCAGGCCTGATTCAGCCTGCATCAACAAGTCGTAGGCCTTGCGTTCGTGACCGGGGCCATCAGGTGCAAAGCCGGAAATCGACATGGAGATAAGTTCCGGCAGTTCCTGATGAAGTTGCTCCAGATCCAACCCTAATTTTTGCAAGGCACCCGGTTTAAGGTTTTGAATCAAAATATCGCAGTCGCGGATGAGTTTACGCAAGACCTGCACCTGTTCGGCCTCAGCCAAATCCAGAATGACGGACTTTTTCCCAGCATTGAGCCACACAAAATAGCTGCTTTGGCCAGCAACCGCTGTGTCATAGCTGCGGGCGAAATCCCCCTCCGGCCGCTCAACTTTAATGACGTTTGCACCGGCTTGAGCCAGGCGCATGGAACAGGCCGGCGCCGCCACCGCTTGTTCGATGGTGACAACCATAGTACCGCTGAGAAACCCCATAATATTTCCCTTTTATCCATAAAAAAGAGGGCCTTAGCCCTCTTTTTTATCACACAGGATGAACCCTAACTCTTAGGGTTGTGGCCCATTATCGCCTTGGTTTCGAGGAATTCCTCAAAACCGTAGCGCCCCCACTCACGACCATTTCCCGACTGCTTATAGCCGCCAAATGGCGCGCTTTGATCCGGCGGCGCACCGTTTACGTGCACATTTCCCGTGCGAATCAAGCGCGCAAGCTTGTTCGCTCGCTCAGGATCCTCAGACGAAATGTAACCGCTAAGACCGTAGAGGGTATCATTGGCAATGCGTACCGCATCCTCATCGTCTTCATAACCAATCATCGCCAGCACCGGACCGAAAATCTCCTCTCGGGCGATAGTCATGTCATTTGTCACATGGCTGAACACGGTTGGTTTCACGTAATAACCAGCGTTCAAACCGTCCGGACGGCCTGTGCCGCCAGTTTCCAGCTTGGCACCTTCATCAATACCCTGCTGAATCAGACCTTGGATCTTGTTGAATTGAACTTCCGAGACCACCGGTCCAATGGTTGTGCCCTCCGCATTGGGGTCGCCGACCTTGACCTGCTCTGCTGCAGCCTTTGCCACCGCTGCAGCCTCGTCCATCCGCGCGTTGGGCACCAGCATACGTGTTGGTGCGTTGCAGCTTTGGCCAGAGTTGGTTACGAGGCCGAACACGTCGCGCGAAATTGCTTTCGCGAAATCCGCATCGTCAAGAATAATATTCGCGGATTTACCGCCCAATTCTTGAGCCACGCGTTTTACCGTGGGGGCGGCAGCCTTGGCCACCTCGACGCCGGCCCTCGTTGAACCCGTAAAGGACATCATATCCACATCTGGATGGGCAGACAGTGCTGCTCCTACCGTAGGTCCATCACCGTTAACCAAGTTAAAGACGCCAGCAGGGACACCGGCAGCGTCTAGCACTTCGGCAAATAATATGGCGTTAAAAGGCGCCACCTCGGAGGGCTTAAGAACCATCGTACAGCCGGCTGCCAAGGCTGGGGCCACCTTGCATGCGATCTGGTTAATAGGCCAGTTCCACGGGGTAATAAAGCCACAAACTCCGGCAGGTTCTCTAATCACCCGCGTGGTGCCCATATCTTCTTCAAACTCGAATTCCTTGAGCACATTAACCGCGGTCATCAGGTGGCCGATACCCGTTGGCGCTTGGGCCTTTGCCGCAAGGTTGGCTGGGGCACCCATCTCTTCGCTGATAACGGCTGCGATATCACCCATACGTTCAGCGTATTTCGCGATTACCGCCTCCAGTAACGCAATTCGCTCTTCCTTCGTTGTTTGAGAAAACGTCTCAAAGGCGGCTTTGGCCGCCGCGACAGCTGAATCCACGTCGGCAACGCCACCCATGGCCACGGTATCGATGGGCTGTTCTGTGGCAGGGTTGATGACATCGATGGTATCGCTGGTCGACGGCGCGACCCATTGGCCATTGATGTAAAACTTTTGTCTGTTACTCAACTAAGCATCCTCTTAAATATAAAAACGTGATCCCTCGAAAGCATCGGCAAGCGTTGGTAATCGAGGGTGTCTATCCGCCCTTATGCAGTTTTCACAGGCTTTACTGGAAGAAAGCCTCACCACACCCCTCATGCACAGAGCGCTCGGGCGGAACGCCGTAGCTTAACTACCCATAAAAGATATGCAATGTTCCGCTACGACTCAAAGAACCGAGAATCCGTTCCTGGAGAGCCTCTTGCGCGGGAAGAACAAAAAGCCAGCGGACGCTGGCTAAGATGAGAGATGAGAGATGAGAGAGCAGATGGTGCTGGTAGCTTGATCGTTCGAGCATTCAACAGCACCTGCTCTCGACCGGAACTTTAACGCAGCTGTGTTCGCTTGGTTTTCACCGTGGCCTCAACACGACGATTGAGACGTCGATTGGCCCGATTTTCCGGAGTAACTTCTGGGTTCGCCTCTCCATAGCCACGCACGGTGATAGCACTGGAAGGGATGTTTAGGGCCTGCTTCAGCAGGCCTTTCACCGCAGCGGCCCGACGCTCAGAAAGCGCCTGATTGTAGTCACTGCTACCAATCGAATCGGTGTGACCTTTCAGATCGATCTGTGTGTCTTTTCCGCCTCGCACAAATTGCGCAGCATCTTGCGCTGACTTTCGGTGCGCGTCTTTAATGGCGGCTGAATCAAAATCAAACAAAAACGTGATCGTCATTTCATCAACGACTGTCACCTCGGTTTTTACGTAGCAACCAAATCGATCAACTCTGCGGTTACGATCCGAGGTTTGAGGACAACGGTCCTGATCATCGGCCACGCCGTCACCATCACTATCTAAGCGGACGCGACAGCCCCGCGCATCCACGGAGACTCCTGCGGGCGTGCCCAAGCACCGATCTTGAGAGTCAATAACACCGTCGCCATCAGAGTCAGTTGGCTCGCGCTCCACAATCGCTGGGGACGATTGGGAAGCAAAACGGTAGACGAGGCCCACATTAAATGATCGCTTGAGCAACGCTTCTTTACTGCCGTCATAAAAATTGAATGAAGCCCGGCCATCTAGGTTCTTCCAAAGATTCCAGCGAACACCGAGACCAAGGTTGGTTTGCTCCTCGGAATCTGCGCCAGCGAAA
>JAYNPH010000121.1:2898-6332 GCA_038113685.1 Gammaproteobacteria bacterium | reverse complement strand
CTTGCGGCTGCGGCAAGCATTGACTGGTTCTTAAAATATAGCGACAGCGAATCGAGTTTGGCGCTGGGTCTGGGGCTCCTATCGACATTTCATTTTTCGATGGCCATAGCCTGCTTCACGATATCCATGGCGCCCGGTGTTATAGGGCATGGATTGCTGTTTGCGGCATTCGCATTTTTGTTTATCAATCGAAGGAAGTGTTTGCCCGTGGTGGCGACATAGCGGATTTTGCGACAATAGAGAGGTTGGAGTTTGAGTTAGCACGCTAGGTATGCTTTTGGCGCGTGACGGAACTAATCTCGGGTGCGGCGACATGCTTTTTCTGGCGCTTGCGGCGCAGGATGGCACGATATCTTTGCTGGCGGACGCCAGCAAAGACTAGTAAATGGAACTCGCCAAAAAGCGGCAGCAAAATAAAAATCCCCACAAATTGTTTACGAGATGATGAAGGACGGATTCGAAGCTTTCAGGCGGTTCATGATGGGCTTTGGATAAGCGATATTTTTCTGTGCCGCGTTCAGGAGCGGCGATCACTCTCTTTGGTAAGTGGCGCCAATAGATGCGTTTTGCAACCGATAAAAACCCAGCCTTCGTTCATAATTTTCTGATTTGTATCGTAATTTGCCAGCACGCCAGCTATCTTGACGTGGTAAAGGTCGGCGGTTCTAATCCGCCTGGCCCTACCAAATATCGATAAAGTCTTTGCGGCACAAGGACTGACACAGCTCAGAAATTTTTTCACCTGCGACTGCAGGATCGAGAACAGGAGACTGAGCATGCGATCTCTTGCATCAAAAATTGACGCGAACTCTGTGGCGAGTGCCCGAGTTGGCGGCTACACCTCTCATCCAAACTTCACCTTTGCTGAGCTCGCAGGCTGCTGCTAGTGCGCTAAACCCCAAGAACACCGTGGCTTCAGACTCTGGAACTTGCTGAAATGGCTCGGCAACCGTTTTGCCTGAGATGTTACCGAGGAGCAAATTGATGGCCCCGATGAGTTCTTCTTCGCTGTAGCCAGACACCAGGCTCTTGATTCAGTGAAATTTTGGATTCTTGAGGGAAAACCAGAGTACGCCTCGTCGGTCAAGTTCTTACCCCATTAGGCCATTGACTTTCCAAGGTTAATAGTCGATACCTTGGCGATAGCCAAAATTCTGGGGAGAAAGGCATGTCAGTACGAGTGGATCCAAAAAGCGGTCTAAAAGTGTTTGCTACCCGTGCAGCAAAAGCATCTGAAAAAATTACAGGCAAAGGGTATTCAACGGTTAGCGACGAATCGCTTAAGACTTTACCGCCTGCCCCCGCTGGCGCGGTCTTCGACGCGGTAGAGCAAGCGAAATACCGAGAGTTTAAAGAGGCCCGTGCCGGTGCTGCCGATTACATGGCCATGGAGGGCGAATTCAGTCGTTACTTGGAAGACGTGTATTCCGCCGAGCCTGTGGCTCGGGAGGCACTCACCGACGAATGTGACGTAGTGGTTGTCGGCGCAGGCTTTGCCGGTTTGTTGCTTTGGTACAAGTTGCGTGAGGCGGGCTTTGAAAACGTTCGCTTTTGTGAAAAAGGTGGTGACGTTGGAGGCACTTGGTATTGGAATCGTTATCCGGGCATCGCTTGCGATGTGGAGTCCTACAGCTATCTCCCGCTGTTAGAAGAGATGGATTACATCCCGTCCATGAAGTTTGCGGCGGGTTTTGAAATCATGGAGTACTGCCAAAAAATGGCAGAAAAATTCGGCTTCTACGACAAGTGCTTGTTCCACACCACGGTGGAAAAAACCGAGTGGGATGAAGACGCTGGTCGCTGGACTGTTTCGACGGATCGTGGCGATGCCATGCGCGCCAAATTCGTCGTCTTGGCTAACGGTATTTTAACGACGCCCAAGTTGGCCCGCATAGACGGCATGCAGTCCTTCCAAGGTGATTCGTTCCATACGTCTCGGTGGGACTACAACATTGACTTGAAGGGCAAGCGCGTGGGCATTATCGGTACCGGCGCCACTTCCGTGCAGGCAGTCCCAGAGCTGGCGAAAGTCGTGAAAGAGCTCTATGTGTTTCAGCGCACGCCGTCGTCCATAGATGTACGCGATCAACGCGAAACATCCGTTGAAGAATTTGCGGAATGGTCTAAAGAGCCCGGCTGGGCGAAAGCACGTAGGGCAAGATTTGCGCGTATTTCTGAGGGCCGGACCGCGCTGAAGGCGAACGATGATTATCTTGCTGGCCGGGTGGCGGACTTCAAGGTCCGAAAACAACACGCCGGTGAACTGACGCCGGAAGAACGGGTACAAAAGCAGCTGGACGCCAACTTTCGCATCATGGAGCAAATCCGTGCTCGGGTGGACGCCATTGTCGAGGATCCCGCAACGGCGGCGGCGTTGAAGCCTTATTACCCTTACGGATGCAAACGACCCACATTCCACGACGAGTATTTACCAACATTTAATCTACCGCATGTGCATCTTGTTGATACGGCACCGCGCGGGGTCAGTGAGATCAACGCCCGTGGCGTTGTGCATGACGGTTCAGAGTATCCTGTCGATGTGTTGATCTATGCTACCGGCTTTGAGTGGATGGCCACCTCAACGTTCAACATGATCGTTGGGCGGGAAGGGCGCTCCTTACGGGACAAGTGGCAGCAAGAGGGCACCAAAACCTTTTTGGGTTTGCATAGCCAAGGGTTCCCTAACTTGTTTATCGTTTCAGGCCCCCAAGGCGGAGGCGGCAGCTTTAACTTCACCAATGCCATTGAAGAACATGGTGACTACGTAGTCTGGATGCTCAATACCATGAGGGAAAACGGCTCAGACGTTGTGGATGTGAAATCCGAACCCGAAGAAAAATACGCCGAGCACTGCCGACAGGCCGATGCGCTTACCCGGCCGCTGCGAGACTGCATTACCTATTATAACGGCCACGGTGAAGCCGAGCCTGGGAGTCTTGCTTACTATGGCGGCGGGAACTGGCATAAATTCCGTATTCGCGCACAGGAATCGTTGGAACCCTATGATTTCCAGCGCAGGGATCGCTAGATCGCGGCCAGATTCTTATCTGATTTGGTGCCGCGAAGCGGCATTAGCTCTGCTGCGGTTACAAACCCTCGAGAGGCAATTACCCTAGCGCGGGTGACGCGCCGATAGGCGCTTAGGGCGCGCGGACATCTTTCGTTTTCACACCGGACCCGCATGCCACCGCAAGCGTAATGTCTCCTGTGGTTTTTGTTTCACCCGCTGCAGTAAGCCGATTTGACATGCTGATCCTCCATGCATACAACTTGCGGTTGCGTTATATTAGGTTCTTTCGGCTTTCTTGGCCGTTAAATGAAATTGAAAGAATTCGAGTCGCGAAGGGGAGGTTTCGGTGCGTTCATTGGTAACGTTTCTGAGTCTGTGTTTTCTGGCTGCTTGTGGCGGCGGTGGGGGAGAAAATGCTACCACG
>JAYNPH010000121.1:318-2888 GCA_038113685.1 Gammaproteobacteria bacterium | reverse complement strand
ACGGGCACCGGATTGGGACCGACGCAACCGACCAACACTGCGCCGAAAATCACTGATCCTGGTACTTTGTCAGTTCAAGAGGGAGCTACCAGTGTGTCCACAATCACCGCTAGCGACAGTGACGGCGATGAGTTGTCATTTTCGTTAAGCGCTGGTGGTGACCAAGCATTGTTTGAAATTTCCCCTGCGGGAGTTCTATCTTTCAAGGCCGAACCGGACTTTGAATTCCCCGGAGGTGTCGCTAATGACAACTCCTATCGCGTGACGATTCAGGTGTCCGATGGGGCGCTTACTGACTCCTTGGCGCTGGAAATTTTTGTCGTTGATGCCTTTGAAGGGCGTATCGTCGATGCGCCGATAAAGGGAGCGGCGGTTTTTGTCGATTTGAACGATAACGGTACCCAAGACAGCGGTGAGCCTTCAGCTGTGACCGACAACGGAGGCTATTTTAAGGTCACTATGTTTGATTTGTCCTTGGGTGCAGCGGCGAAAGTGGTTTCTTTGGGTGGTACCGATACTTTAACTGGAGAGGCATTACCGAGTTTAGTGTTGATATCCGATGTGCCCTCGGATATCACACAGCCTGCCAACGTGACCCCACTGACCACAATTCTGGCGGCATCGGATACGGCCGAGAGCAAAACTGAGTTGCTGGCCGCCCTGGGTGTTTCCGGAACAGTGGAAGAACTGCTCATCCGGGACAGCTGGAAAGCCGTGGAGGCCGGTGACGCCGACGCCAAAGCGGCACAGCGGATAAATCAGCAGCTGGGTATGGTTCTTCAGACGGCATCGACGCTACGAGGGGATTCTGATGGTGCCAGCGCGCAGTCCGTTGCTCTTGCGCTAGGCGTCGCCGCCGAAATCAGGAAAGCGGCGGTTTCCAGTTTTGGCCTCGACTTAACCTCATCGACAGCTCTACAGACAGTTTTGACGGACGCGTTGTCGGCGGCAGAGCCAGATGTGAGCGTCGAAGCGGCCGCGCTAAACGCGGTTTCACAGTCTTTGGCCGAAATTAACGCGATATTTGCAGATCCAACGTTAGACCCATCCTCTACTGTTGCCGCCGACATTGTGAAAGCCTCCCAGAAAGACTTTCAGGCCTCTGTAAGCGATGTGGCCAACGGCGTTGTTGATGTCGACACCTTTGTCTCCCGAACCGACTCTATGACATTGTTTGCTGGCGTAGTGTTGTCAGACGATACACTGGACACTGACAAAGATGGCGTACCTGATGCCATTGATACCGACGATGATGGTGATGGCATTAGCGATGGGAAAGACGGTTTCTCGCTGATTCCCATCGGATCGCTGCTAGACACGGACATGGATGGCCGCCCAGATAACTGCGATGCCGAGTGTTTGGCTACAGGCATGAAGGCTGACGGTGACGACGACAATGACGGTATTGCCGATGCAAATGATGGCTTCCCTTTAATCGCTATCGCATCTTTGAAAGATACGGATAACGATGGTAGGCCTGATGACTGCGATGCTTCCTGTCAAGCGCTTGGGCTTGCGCCCGATTCCGACGACGATGACGATGGTGTTTTGGACGTAAACGATGGCTTTCCACTGATCGCAATTGGTTTGCTTTCGGATACTGATAGTGATGGTCGACCCGATAGCTGCGACCTTGCCTGCCGAGCTGAGGGCTTGTCAGCGGACTCAGATGATGATGGTGATGGTGTGGCCGACGCATCTGATCTGTTTCCCCTGGACGCGTCAGAGGCTTTTGACCTAGATGGCGACGGTGTTGGTAATAACGCCGATCCTGACACTGACGGTGATACATTTGCTGATACGGTGGATGCTTTCCCGCTGTTGGCGTCCGAGTGGTTAGATACGGATGGCGACGGCATTGGCAATAATGCGGACACAGACGATGACGGGGATGGTTTAAGCGACGTCAACGACTCGCTGCCACTTAACTCTGCTAACGCTATCGACTCAGATGGTGATGGGGTTCTGGATATCGATGACGTCGCTCCCAGCGACGCTGATGTAACAAAAGCGTTGCGGGTGAATCTTGATGGTGTGAAGTCATTAGGTCTTGGTGAGGCGATTGACGCTACTGCGGCTGTGGTGGCTGCTCGCGCTAAGCGCCTGAACAGAACCTTAGCAAATCGTTTGCTCGAGGCGTTTGTAGAAATCTTGCTGCCCAAGGCGTATGCAAATGACGCACTGAGGGCTTTAACAAACGCGATTAGTTGGGATGAAGATGGCAATATTGTTGCCGCCTCTATCCTGTCTTCTGAAACCTTGTTTGTTGCAGAAGCCAACGTCTCGCCCGATGGCAAATATGTTTATCTACTGACCAGCGCCCACATTCAGCGAGCCATCGCAGGTTTGGACGAAGAGGTGTGCTCGCTTTACCGGGTAAACACTGCAGACATGACATTTCGTTGTCTGTTAACGCCCAGTCAAGGCGATATCGAGCCTAAGTCGTTGATCGCAAGTCAAGCCACAGACTTTGCTCGGAGGGGTATTGCTTTTAGATCCGATGGTGCGGCGTTGATGCAGGGTTTTAATCGTGACTTGCCAGACGGTGTCGACGGCGGCACCGCGAGCAC
>JAYNPH010000121.1:0-308 GCA_038113685.1 Gammaproteobacteria bacterium | reverse complement strand
CGAATGGAACGGTTACGCCAATGCCTCTGAATCCGCCCTACTATGCGATGGCCGTGTTTTGGCTGACTGACGAAAAATTCGCTGTGGCGGAATTTGCCAATACCGAGGATTTGGATACCGGTATGAATCAAGAGCGCTTTGTGATCTATTCCGCCGATACCTTGCAGCAGGTGGGAATCGTGGCGGATGGTGTCACAAATTTTGGACGTCCAATGGTTCGCAAAGGCACTAACGTTTATTGGGATGGGTTGGTTTTGAACGGCGACTCTTTGCTGGTTGAAGACAGCGGAGGACAGGGTTATCCGTTG
>JAYNPH010000120.1:0-6355 GCA_038113685.1 Gammaproteobacteria bacterium | reverse complement strand
AGCCTACATCGCAAAGCAGCTTGCCGGTTGGGAGCAGCTAATGACGCTGCCGTGGGACGCCCTTACCCCACCGTCCGGCGACGGCAAAACAACAGCTCAGGCCCTCGGCAATTGGTTGTCTAAGGCCCAGCAGGCGGAACGGTCAATTCAATGGCCCAAGGACGTTACGGTCCCGCCAAAACTCGCGCAGTTGCGACAGCACATAGCAGACGCCACAGCACAGAAAACGACTCTGGCATCCGAGCAACAGGCTCTGTCCGCAGAACTGAAAAGCCTCAGCGGCACGATCGCGCCACTAATCGACGCAGGCGAGTTCAAGCGCGCCTTGGCTGTGCTCGGCAAATGTCGAAGCCTGCAAAAACGCGGCGCCCTTGGTTCGGAGAAAATTCTCAACCAAGTCAGCCAGCGTTTGGGTGAGATGAGCGACTGGCAGCAGTTTGCCGCATCGCCGAAACGCGAAGCGCTGCTCCAATCGTTACGAGGTCTCGCAGAGCGGCCATTGGATCCGGAAGATCAGCGCAGACGGCTCAAAGATCTGAGAGCGCAATGGAACGAACTTGGACCGCTGCCCAAAGAGCAGCGGGATCTGCAGCAGACCTTCGATCAGCTGGCCGATCAGGCTTTCGCCGTTTGTAAGGCGCACTTTGCCGAGCAAAACAAAGCCCGCAAAGAAAACTTAAAGGCGCGAAAAGCTCTGTGTAACGAGCTACAGCAATATCTGGACACTACCGACTGGTCTGTGGCTGATATGAAGGCTGCGGAAAACATAATGCGTCAGGCAAGACGCCAATGGCGGGACTATCATCCCTGCGATCGTAAGGCCCTGAAACCTGTCGAGGCCCGCTTTGAGGCTCTGCAAGACGCATTGTATGGTCACGTTAAAAAAGCCTGGGACACCAACGTGAAGACGAAGGAGTCCTTGGTCGCACAAGCCCAAACTCTGCTGGAGCAAGAAAGCTCGGACGGTTTAGCAGACGGCGCAAAGGCTCTGCAGGCGCAGTGGCGGAGTATCGGCATGACACCCCGGGGCGCTGACCAGCGACTGTGGAAACGCTTTCGCAAAACCTGCGACGAGATTTTTGACCGCCTCGGCAAAGAACGTACTGCCCAGCGGTCAGCCCAGAAACAAGTCGAGAGCACCTTGTCAGCGGACATTAACGCGTTCGATCCCGATCAATCCGGCGCGGCTGAGGCAGAAAGCGAACTTAACGCGCTCACGGACCGGGCTCGCGAGCTGGGGTTAGAAGGCAGGTTCCGCAAAGCTCTCAATGACAAAGAACAAATTCTTAAAGCCCGCCGCGACGCCGCCAAGCAAGCATCCCAAAACAAACGCTTAGAAGAGTTCAAAGCATGGGATGAGCAGGTCAGCAGCGCTGAGGCCTCAGGCGCCGAGATCACCTCGCCGCACAGCCTCTTTAATCACCGAATTGCGGGCACCGCCGATACCGAGGATCTGCTGACTTTGACCATGGAAGCGGAAATTGCTGCGGACATTAGCGGTCCGGCAGATGAGCAAAGCGCACGGATGGGCCTGCAGATCGAACTTATGAATCAGGGCAAACGCAACATGCAGCTCGTAGACAACCAGCAGCTACTGGAACGCTGGTGCCGCAGCGGCCCCAAAACTCCGGCAGACGCGGCACTGCGCGACCGATTCTTTGTTGCCCTCGCGCACCGCCTGAAGTGACCACGAAAGTGAAATAGCAAGGCGGTCAAGCTAAGATCGCGACTCCGCCAACCGGGCGTGGGGGAAATACAGGCTCACCGCCGCACCACCAAGATCGCTTGACTGAATATCTGCGGATCCTCCGTAGGCAGCCAACAACTCCACCACCATGGCAAGACCGATACCCTGCCCCGGTGCTTGGCTGTCCAATCGGGCACCTCTGCTCAACGCAGAAGCCACCTGAGTTGGCTCGATACCGGGACCATCATCTTCAATGCAAAGTACCAGCCCGGAGTCGGTGCGCTGTGTTCCCGTAGTCTCGGTTGCTACGTTCTTTCTTGCTACGTTCTCTCTTGCTACGTTCTCTCTATCTACGGTCTCTCTTGCTACAGCGTCTCCCGCCACAGCTTGGCTTGTTAATTTCTGTCTTTCTAACCCGTTGTTTGCCGGGGGCTGTTTTGACGCCGCCTCGGCCGGATAACCGATGGTGATGCGAATGCGGCGAGCCCCATGCTTGCAGGCATTTTCCAGTACGTTACCCAAGATATCCAACAAATCATCTTCGTGAACTCGTAGCGCAAAGCCAGCGTGGGCAGAATATTCAAACTCATTGTCCGCATAACCGACCGACAGAGCACGTATCAGGCGCCGTACCACAGGTTCCACACTCACCCAAGGTCGGTCGACGGCGCTTTCGGACTGAGCAATGCGGGCAACTCTCGACAGCTGATGATCGACGATGCCCTGCATGCGGCTAACCTGATCTTGCAGCAGAGGCAAATCCGGTGGCTTACGGTTAATGCCCAAGCCGAGAACCGACAAGGGTGTCTTAAGACTGTGAGCCAAGTCATCCAAGGCTTGCCGGTGACGTTTACGCTGAGCGGCCTCGAACATTACGAAGCGATTTAAACTTGCCACCAAACCCAACAGTTCTTTCGGCTGAACTTCTTCCAGCTGCCTGCGATCCCCTTGCTCCAGCTCCCGCAGCTGATCCTGAATGTGACGCAATGGGCGCATGCCCCAACGCAATGCCAACACCAGAACCAGGCTTAACAAGAGCAGCAAAACAGCGAAGCTGGTCACCAAACCCATGCGAAATCGCTCGATTAAGGCTTGATAAGGCGCCTGATCAACGCAGACATTGAAGATGACCTCTGGGGTTTCCAATCCTTCCCAGAAAATTTCGTTACTCAGGCAGTACAAATCCGCTGCACCGCGAATGGCGTCAAAGGAAAAAACACCCGCTGCCGAGAGACGCGCCTGCAGACCATAAGCAGAAATCTGCCGGTCGAGGGCCGGGGCGGCGATGGCAAGCGACGGCGAACGCCAGAGCACACCGTTGACCCGATCCGCTACCAGCGCATACATGCCCGAGTCCGGCTGCTGCAAACGCGGCTGGGATACACCGTCAGCAAAATTCAAAAAACCCGCGTCTTCCTCAGCCGAGCCCATCAAGGCGTAAATTACCGGCCGAAGCTGGTCACTGGCCCGAGTGACCACACTCTCCCGATAGGTACGCTCCAATGAAAAACCGATCAACGTCAGAGAAAAAACCAAAACGGCGTTGGACGCCAGAGTTAACCGACGGGTGATCGAGTTCATTCCCCGGCACTGCCATCGTCTGCGATCATGCGATAACCCCGCCCTCTGACGGTTTGAATCAGACTGTGGGAGCCGAGCTTGCGACGCACTCGACCAATGAGCACTTCGACCACATTGCTGTCGCGATCAAAGTCTTGGGCGTATAAATGCTCGGTTAGCTCGACCTTAGAGATAACCCGCCCCCGCTCCAGCAACAGGTGGGTCAGCAACTTGTATTCAAACCCGGTAAGTTCGACGGGCAGGCTATCAACCCAAGCCTGCTGACTAACGGTATCCACCCGCAGTGGCCCGGCTGTCAGGGTAGGCGTTGCATGACCGGCGGAGCGGCGGATCAGGGCGTTGACCCTAGCCAGCAGTTCTTCCATACGAAACGGCTTGGTTAAGTAATCGTCTGCCCCGGCCTCTAACCCCTCTACTTTGTCACGCCAGTGCCCGCGCGCCGTCAGCACAAGGACCGGCACGCTGATTTGCTGCTGGCGCAAAGACGAGATTAGTTCAACGCCGTTTAGCTTGGGTAAGCCTAAATCAATGATTGCCAGATCGAAGCTGAATTGGGTGGCAAAGTACTCGCCCTCTTCGCCATCCGCCGCGCTCTCGACCACGTAGCCCGATTGCTGCAGCTGATCGATCAACTGCTGACGCAATCCGTCGTCGTCTTCAACAATAAGAATACGCACGCTAAGGTCCGCGGCGCAGGCGTCCGTTTTGCTCTACCACCATGGTCATCACACGCTGACCGTCAACCAAGACTCGCACTCTGTGAACCAGCGCTCCGTTGGGACGACGCACAGATTTGGCTGAAAGCACTTGGCCACCACTTTCCTCCTGGGCGATACGAATGGCTTGGTTCAAACCGACGATTCGACCCGCACCGCGAGCTGGTTGAACAAAATTATTGGCTGTGGGTTCAGAACCGGTCGAGGCCTCAAGCCGACCCGGCTGGGCGAGTAGAACGAGCAACGAAACAAGCACAGTAAGACGCAGCACGGGCGTCAGCCAATGCGGGGGCGCAGCGGCCGCCCCCACCTTAAGCGCCGCGTCATTGATAATTACTGGCTGCATAACTCTTTGTTACCTAAATGGCTCCTAGCGGTCCCCGCCTTACGGACTGGCGGTTATAGCGGCTGTACCTGAACCCGCACGCGTATCGTCGAACCCGGGTCCGAGTTCATGCGCGTTTTATAGGTTTGTCCGGCGTAAGCATAACTGACCTCGTAACCGTTCAAGCGCTCCTCTTCCACCCGGTCATAAACGGTCGAACAAACTTCTCGGTCTTGGTATTCGTAGGTGGCGTGTCTTTCGGCGCTTCGACGACCAATGTCTTTGCCGATAGAGTAGCCCAAAACGCCACCCACCACCGCACCGACCTTTTTATTCTTTTTCTCGGATCCTACGGCGTTACCCAAGGCGCCGCCGATAATCGTGCCGACAATGGCCGGAGTCGCCGACCTGTGGGCGGAGTCGCGACGCGCCACCTGCTCAATATGACATTGCTCCCGAGGCACCTCACGCACAAAGGTTTGATACACCGGATAAGAAGAAATCACTGGCACCTCGGTTATTTGGCCGTCAGCCCAAGCAGACAACCCCGGGAAAAACGCCAGCATTAAGGCCAAACAAGCCATCTTCTTGGACCTTGCCGCTTTCGTCACCGGGCTAACCGCTTTATTCGACGCCCTGTGAAACGACAGTACCCCAGCCCGCTGTTGGGGTGTTTTTATGCAGTCTTTCATGTGATTCACCTCTTTCTTCAGTTCCCTGTTGAATTCCCTGTTCAATCCAATGAGCAACACCACCTTCTCGTGTTCCTCAGATTTTGTCGTTTGGACCTCGCTGCAGCCAAACCCACTCGGGTTGAAGACTGCCGACACGTCCGGGCAATCGCCGACGACGGGGCTACAGTAGCGGCGGATAACTGAACGGTAACTGAACGAGAAGCAACTAAATCGCGCGCATGCCTAGGGCGCTCGAGCGGGTACGTCACAGCGACTAGCGGTCGGGTACAGATTTGATCCCCGCAACGCCGTGGTCTGCATCGAGGGCGACGTGCAAGCCCGGCTCGAGTCCTGCGCAGGCCCATTGCCAACGGGTAAGGCGCTCATAGTGTTCGATAAAACGCCGCAGGCGCTGTTCGTCCATGCGCATCGCCTCAACTAACTGGCTTTCTTGCTGACGGCGCCACTGGACCACCTGTGCAAAGCCCGGTGGCTGCAGCTGCAGCCAGAAGTCCACAGCCGTCCACAGGGGGGTGTAACGCGCTTCAATTTGCGTATTTACCCAGCGCCGCCACCGGCCATCCGCATCCGCTTCGCGCTCCAAGTCGTTGACCGGTTCCGTCAACGCCTGATCATCCTGAGCCGTCACCCCCAAACACCAGCCTTCCAGCACCAGCACGTCGCACGCGACGTCACGTTGGCCTGAGCGATCATCCCGAGCCTTGTCGAATTGCGGCAGGGTGATCCGTTGTGCGCCGGCCTGTACGTCCGCTAACACGCGCTGCAACCAATCAGTATCGTGGGTACCCGGCACGCCTCGGGTGCGGAGCATGGGGTGCACGCGCTCGGCAAGGGTTACGCGCTCGGCTTGGGTCAAGTAGAAGTCGTCTAGGGATACCGCTTCAGCCTTGGCACCGCTGCGCTGCAAGTGCTCGACGAGAATTTTTGCCAAGGTCGACTTGCCGGAGCCTTGGCTGCCGGAGACCCCCATGACTTTCGGGGGCTTGCCCGCGCTGCCCGACGTTGCGGCCAACACCCTGCGCGCGACATGGTGCCAGTCGGCGAAAACCTCCTCAGCCTGCGTACTGCTTTGATCCATAAGTTTTGTTGCTCGTATCTTGGTTGCTACTCGTTTCCCAGCCTTGGCCTGTCGCTCGTTAACCGCTCTAGCCGGTGTTCTTTACTCGCTGCTGGCAATCCGCAGCTCGTTGCCTGGCCGACGGTTTGGTCTCGCTGGGGCTGTGGTTTGCCGGCATTAACACAGCTCCCGCTTCAGGCGATAGAATGTCTCCGCCGATACCACCGCAGCCTAAGCACTTCGCTACTCTGCTTAGGTTGACGCGCCCCGGAACAACCGCCTTTGTCAGAGGAG
>JAYNPH010000119.1:0-6507 GCA_038113685.1 Gammaproteobacteria bacterium | reverse complement strand
CGGCTGCGACATCATCACCGAAATGTTCGAAGCCGGTGAGCTGGAAACCCTGCTGGTGGAGACCTCAGAGAAATACGCCACCGAAGAGTAGGCTCGCCTCAGTCGTCGTCTTCGGACCTTTCCAGCCAATGAGGGTGGAAAGGCCAAGCGTTCACGATATGGCAAAACAGCTGGGCCGTGCGCTCGGCGTCGTAGGCCGCGTTATGGGCCTGAGCTTCACTGAAATCCAGCCCCGCCCGACGGCAGGCCTCGCTGAGCACCGTATGGCCGAAGGCCAGCGCCCCTAAGGTGGCGGTATCTAAGGCGGTGAAAGGGTGGAAGGGGTTGCGCTTAATCTTCAGCCGCTCGCAAGCCGCGTTCAAGAAACCCTGATCGAAAGACGCATTGTGGGCCACCATGATGGCTCGGTGGCAGCCGGCAAACTTCATTTCGTCTCGAACGGCTTTGAAAAACTCCACCAAGGCGTCGCGCTCGTCGATGGCATTGCGGTTGGGGTCATCCAAATCAATGCCCGTCACTTTCAGGCTCGCCGGTTCGATATAGGAACCTTCAAACGGCTCCAGCGACCAACTGGCGCTGTCTTTCACGCACACCTGATCGTCACGCATGGTGACGAAGGAACAGGCCACCTCCAAGATCGGGTTTTCGTCTTTGCTAAATCCGCCTGTTTCCAAATCAACCACGACAGGCAGATAGCCGCGGAATCGGTCCGAGATTTCCATGGGGGCACGATAACTGAAAAGTTGGGGGAGCGAACCTAAAAGCGAAGGCTGATAAGTGTTGAGTGCGAGTGCGTGATGGCACTTTGCTGGGTAGAGTGCCCTAACGAAAGGCTTGAGGAAAATTTTTCGGTACATCTGGCCGGTCCTGCTCAAAAACGGCGAAGCGATCACAAAGACGGAAAAAGAAAAACTATGCACGACTGAACTTTGATATCCCTATTTTTAGAGAGGATGGAGATGCTTGTGCGACAAAAATTTGTGCGACAAAAAGATGAAATAGCCACTGACGTCAGCGCTTATTTTCGGCAGCAAGAAGGAGGTTTGCTTTGATTGATCTAGATGCTTTCGAACTTCATACCGTAGATAACTGGCATAGTTCGAGTGAAGAACGGCGGAAGGCGATCGTTGATGGCAATGTGGAGAGAGTAAGAAGGGGAGTTGATGACTGGAACCACTGGGTCGTAAGGCTCGTGGCGTGGGCGAAAAAAAAACGATATTTCTGTCTGTATTTACTTTGATGACTCCGAGTGGGTTGGAAATACAAATTTCGCCGGTTTCCGATTCACTGTCAGTGTCTCTTTTCTTCGAGCGCAATTTATTGCTGATCCGGCAGGGAGAGGAGACGTCGATTTTTCGGACGCGTACTTTTACGCAGATGCGAACTTTGTGGAAGCAAAGTTCTCCAATACCCGGGCAGTTTTCAGAAATACAAGATTTCTGGGGTACGCAGATTTTTCAAACACAGAGTTTAATGGGCCTTACCTAACATTTGCGAACGCCACTTTTTCCGGCGATTTTTCGTTTGAATCGGCGAAAGTTAGAGGCTGCCCGAGCAACTTCGTGGGCGCTGACTTTTGCGGTGACGCCGTTTTCAACTACACGGAGTTTTGTCGATCAGTAGACTTTGGCGATGCTACGTTTAAGGGAGGCCAAGCGCTTTTTGAGGAAGTCACTTTCCATCGCGCGTGGGCTCATTTCGCGGGTGCTGAGTTTTCTGCAAGCGTTACTCGGTTTCGTGGATTTTGCGTCCAAGGAGTAGGCTTTAGTCGTGCTATTTTCGCGAGAAACGTCGCGTTTAACGATGTACGTTTTCTGGGTTCTTGTGATTGGAAAAATGCGGACTTTAGGGAGGTGCTTAGTTTCACTGACTGCATCTTTAGACAGGTCCCTGACTTTAATTTCGTGACGTTTAAGCAACCGCCTCACCTTGCGACGATGCACATACCGTGGTCCCCGAAACGGTCTGATGGAGTCCCCAATACCGAGGCGTACCGCAAGCTCAAGCAAATGGCGAAAGACGTGGGTGACCATCAACACGAGCTAAAATACTTCGCCTATGAGTTGTACTCCAAACTCTATTCAGACAGAACCAGTAAGGCCCACAAGATGGGTATCGTTATTTATCGGGCGCTCTCTGACTTCGGTCAAAGTTTGATGCGTCCTGTGGTTTCGGCGCTGGTTTTCTTTGGCTTAACAGCGGTGATCCAATGGACGATCCTTGCCGAACGGTCAGCTTGCCCTAATATCGAAACAGTTTGGCAAGTGGAGTGTAAATTTGAAAAAGAGCGAGTGAATCCAATCAGTGCGATTGCAAGGGAAAGACTTAACGCCGCATTGTTATTCCTGCCCACAAATAGAGTGGAGCAGGCGTCGATCTCGAGATGCCTTTACGGTGATGAAGGATATAAACCGTTTTGGTCTAAGGTGATGAATACCGTGCATTCTTTGCTGTCGGCGGCTTGCTTATTTTTATTCGGTTTGGGCGTACGCAATCGTTTCAAAATGAAATAAATTCCCTCTTGGTTTTTCGGTGTCCTGAATTAGCGCTTACCCAAAATTTCCCTCCCACCCCGCCTTGCCTTAGAATCCCGCCCAATCCGCACATGCTCTCGTTTAAGGAAAATCCGTGTCTGACAAGAACAAAATCGTCCTCGCCTATTCGGGTGGTTTGGACACCTCTGTTATCTGCCGCTGGCTGCAGGAAACCTACAACGCCGAGGTCGTCACCTTCACCGCCGACATCGGTCAGGGTGAAGAAGTGGAGCCTGCCCGCGAGAAGGCGAAGGCCATGGGCGTTCAGGAAATCTACATCGAAGACCTCACCGAAGACTTTGTGGCCAACTACGTGTTCCCCATGTTCCGCGCCAACACGGTCTATGAGGGTGAGTACCTGTTAGGCACCAGTATCGCCCGGCCGCTGATTACCCGGCGCATGGTCGAGATCGCCCGGGAAACCGGCGCTACCGCGGTGGCTCACGGTGCCACCGGCAAGGGCAACGACCAAGTGCGCTTTGAGCTGGGTGCTTACGCGCTGGATCCCGACATTCAGGTTATCGCGCCGTGGCGCGAGTGGGATCTGAATTCTCGTGAAGCGCTTATGGATTTCTGTGAAAAACACCAGATCCCCGTGGACTACAAGCGCGGGGCGAATAAGTCGCCGTACTCTATGGACGCGAACCTGCTGCACATTTCTTACGAGGGGGGCGGTTTGGAAGATCCGGCCAAACCTGCGGACGAGGGTATGTGGCGCTGGACGGTGTCTCCGGAGGCGGCTCCGGATCAGCCGCTTGAAATCGAACTCACCTACGAACGCGGTGATCCCGTGGCGTTGGACGGCAAGCCGTTAACGCCCGGCGCCATGCTGGCGGAACTGAATCGTTTGGGTGGTATGCACGGGGTGGGGCGCTCGGACATCGTCGAGAACCGCTTTGTGGGTATGAAGTCGCGCGGTTGTTACGAAACTCCCGGCGGCACAATTTTACTGAAGGGCCACCGGGCCATGGAATCCCTGACCCTGGACCGCGAAGTGGGTCACCTGAAAGACGAGCTTATGCCTCGTTACGCTCAGATGATCTACAACGGTTATTGGTGGGCGCCGGAACGTAAGGCCATGCAGGCGCTGATTGATGAGTCCCAAACGCCCGTGAACGGCTCGGTTGTGCTGAAGCTGTACAAGGGCTCTGTCAGCGTAGTGGGCCGTAGCTCCAGCGATAGTTTGTACGATGCCGATGTGGTCACCTTCGAGGACGATCAGGGCACCTACGACCAGAAAGACGCTGCGGGCTTTATCAAGCTCAACGCTCTGCGTCTGCGCTTGGGTGCTAAGCGTGGCCGAGATTATTCCTAGTCTTGTATTTGTATCCTTGAGGTTTGCCTCGTGAGCAATGCAAACCTGCCCATCGGCGTTTTCGACTCCGGCATGGGTGGTTTAACGGTGCTGGCGGCTCTGCGCCAACAGCTACCGCAGGAAGACTTTATCTATTTGGGCGACACCGCTCGCCTGCCTTATGGCACGAAGTCACCGGACACGGTGTCCCGTTACGCCGGTCAGGCTGCGGGCACCTTGGTGCGTCGCGGCATCAAGGCCTTGGTGGTGGCCTGTAATACGGCCTCTGCCACCGCCTTGGATTCGCTATCTGAAGCCTTTGCGCCCTTGCCGGTATTTGGTGTGGTAGACCCCGGTGCGCAGGCCGCCTGCAAGGTGGCTGATGGCAGCGGTGTCGCGGTGTTGGCCACAGAGAGCACCATTGCCGGCGGTGCGTACCAGCGTGCCTTGCTCGCCCGACAGTCGTCGCTGCGCATTGTTGGCCGCCCCTGTCCGCTGTGGGTCACGCTGGCAGAGCAAGGTGAACAAGCCTCTGCGCTGTCCGACGCCATTTTGCTGGACGGTGTTAGCGGCTTAGTGAAATCCTCAGGTGCGCCGGCCTTGCCGTCGACGGTGTTGCTGGGCTGCACGCACTTCCCGGTCTTTCGTGATGCGCTGCAGCGGTTGTTGGGCGATGGGGTGCAGATCATTGACTCCGCTCAGACAACGGCTGCTTCGGTTGCCGGGGCGCTGGCGGCTGACGGCCTGCTCTCGCAGAGCGGCGGCAAGACCGTGTTGATGGCCACAGATGGTGTTCGGCGATTTCAGCGGGTGGGCGCTGCCTTTTTGGGTGAAGCGCTGCCTGCCGTCGAACTGGTGGATATTTAGCTCGTCCTGCGGACGCTTATTCGTCGGTCTTATCTTTAAATTCGCAAAGGTCTTCGATGGTGCAGCTACCGCAGCGGGGTTTGCGGGCAATGCAGACGTAGCGGCCGTGCAGAATCAGCCAGTGGTGCACGTCTACCTTGAACTCTTCGGGCACCACCTTAAGCAGCTTGTCTTCCACCTGCCGGACGGTTTTGCCCGGGGCGATCTTGGTGCGGTTGGATACTCGGTAGATGTGGGTGTCCACGGCAATGGTGGGATGACCAAAGGCTGTGTTGAGCACGACGTTGGCGGTTTTGCGGCCCACGCCGGGCAGGGCTTCCAGCGCCTCACGGTCCTCGGGCACCTCGCCGCCGTATTCATCCACCAATATTTTGCAGGTTTTAATGGCGTTTTCGGCCTTGGTGTTAAACAGGCCAATGGTTTTAATGTATTCCTTCAGACCGTCCACGCCTAAGTCGTAAATCGCTTCAGCGGTGTTGGCCGCGGCAAATAGCGGGCCTGTGGCCTTGTTTACGCCCACGTCGGTGGCCTGTGCCGACAGCAGCACAGCAATCAGCAGCTCAAAGGGTGAGCTGTAGTTTAGTTCCGTGGTGGGATGGGGGTTGGCATCGCGCAGACGGGCAAAAATCTGCTGGCGTTTATCTGCGTTCATGGGCTGTCCACTCGGGTCTGGGTTGTGATATTACCGCGCTCGCTTTGCAGGCTCTCTTTTTCTTGCTGCGCGTTTGATGAGATCTGGGCACTAGAGCTGGGCTGTCTGCTTTGAACCAAGGCAAACATCAGGCCGGCAACGATAAAGGCGCCCGGCGGCAGCAGCGCAAGGGCTAAAGGCGGCGGAAACAGGGTGATCGTCAGTGCTGCGGCTGCAGGCCCAAACAGCAGGTCCATGTCTGCCATCAATGTGCCTTGGCCTAAGACTTCGCGCACCGCGCCAAGGGTCAGCAGGGCAATGGCAAAGCCGGCGCCTGTGCCCAGAGCATCGACGAATGCCCGACCCACGCTTTGACGAGACGCGAAAACTTCGGCCCGCCCCAAGATCATGCAGTTGGTCACAATGATTTGCACAAACAGGGCAATGCGGCTGTACAGGTCGAAGGCGTAGGCTTCCAGCGCCATCACGGTAATGGTGGTAAATGTGGCAATGACCAGAACGAAGCAGGGCAGCCTCGCCGCATCCGGGATGATGCGGCGCAGTAGCGAAATAGACGTATTGGAACCCACCACCACAAAGGCGCTGGCCATGGCCAAGCCAGTGGCGTTGGCGACGCTGTTGCTCACCGCCAGCAGCGGGCACAGTCCTAACAGCTGTATCCACGCGGGATTGTTTTCTATGGCCGCCCGTCGAAAGTCGTTATGGCTCATCGGCTTGCTCGCAGTTGTTTTGCTCTTGCTGATGGTTGATCAGGGTTTCGGCTTGTGCCGCCATGCCGCGCAGCGCCTTATGGGTAATCGTGGCGCCGGTGATGTTATCTAGATTGATCCAATCCGCGATGCCGGTGTCGTCTAGGTTCGGCAAATAGGGGTCCTTGGCATGATTGATGAAATCGGCGATGCCCGGAGTTTCCTGATGTTGAGTCACTCGCAGGCGGATGGTGTGGTTTTTTACCAAGGCCAAGTAGTGGATCGGGCCGGAGTAGCCGCTGGCCGCGCTGCGGACAAAGTGCCAAGAGCCGCAGGGGTTTGCGACCCCGTTCTGCCAGTCAAGGTCCGTTGGCGCTTGCCGGCCTAACAACTCGGACAGTAGCGCCTGTGCCTGCCGGGTTCGGTTTTCCTCCACGGGCTTGCGGGTAGCCTGATAGGTCTGGGTCAGGG
>JAYNPH010000118.1:0-6568 GCA_038113685.1 Gammaproteobacteria bacterium | reverse complement strand
AACATGAACCCTTCATGGGGGTGCGGCTCAGCCAATATCTCGTCCCATTTACCGAACCGAACCAAAGACAGTAAGGGTACCGTGCGGAAAAACTCCACGGTTGGAAAGGCCTTTACCTGTTCAATTCGAACATTTGCGACAACCCGCCGGGCGCTGTCGATACTAAGCGCACTCTGACCCTGCATGGTCGATGCAGCCCAAAGAAAGTGAATGTTATGGGGGTAGTACAGAGCCGGATAAAAGCCTTGGGCATTACAGGACGCAATATACGCCTCGTCTACATCTGCAGCCCGAATATTGGCCTCAGCCGCGTCGTTGTATCGACCGATGCGATAATATATGTGCGACGGCATGTGCACTAAGTGCCCTGCGCCCGGCACCAGATCCGCCAAACGATCTGCGGCCCCCTCGGCCCGACCGGGATCATTGGAGGCCTCTAGCGCGTGGATATACAGATGCAGGGCTAAAGGATGATCCGGGGCTTTCAGCAGCACCCGGTCAAGAGAATCGATTACGGCCGATGTTTCTGGTTTCGCAATGCCATCGTCGGACCAATAATTCCAAGGCATGGTGTTCATCAGCGCCTCCGCGTAAATTGCGGCGGCGGTCAAATCCTCAGGGTATTGGCGGGTCATCTCGCCCATGGCGGCGGCCCAAGCCAAATCTAAGGGTTCACGGGGCGTTTCAGGGTCACCGTTGTAGCGCTGCGCCAACGCATCGATATAGGCCTGCTCTCTAGGACTGACTGCTTCCTTCAGCGCAACGGCCTGACTTAAGGCCGCAAATGCGGCCTTTCGCTCCGCCGGGGACATAATGACCTTGCCCTTGCTGGTCACGTTGATATTTGGTCCGGTCGCCAGTGCTTCACCCCAAAAACACATGGCGCAGGACGGGTCTAGCGTTTGAGCGGCTCGAAAACTGCGAATGGATTCCGCGTGATTGAAAGCGAAAGACAAGACCATGCCTTGATTAAAGTACCGCTGCGCATTTGCATCTTGAGTTGTGACGGGCATGTGATAGTCGCTCATGCCGTCAAATAAGGGCGCCCCAGCTTTTTGTGCTAGCGCCAACTGGTCTGAAGTTTCATTGTTTGCAAGATCTGACTGTCCGCCACCGGATTCTGGTGCGTCGCACCCGGCTCCCAGCAGCAGTAACAGACCTATAGCGCAAAGACTGCGTAATCGATTTTTCATTTTGCTTCCCCTCACTAAATTATTATCCCGCCAGTTGTTCGACATCCGATTGAGCCTTTGCAGCGCAAGCTTCTCGCTTGGCTGACCCGCTAGGGCGCTAGCCACCATTCTCTTCCAGCCAAGCATTAAACCTCGGCTCACGCTTCTCACGAAACGCCAAACCACCCTCCTTCGCATCGGGATGATGATCGGATATCGCGGTTTTCGCGGCGATTTCATCCAACGATTGCTCAAAAATCATGTCTGCGGCGTTGTAAATTGAACGCTTGAGCAGTCGTTGGGCCACCTGCGGCCCGTTGGCTATGTCCGTGGCCATCTCCATGACTCGCTTCTCCAACTGATCATCCGGCACAACCTCATGCAGGAGGTCAAGATCCAAGGCTTGTTGGGCTGCTACGATTCTTTTGTTGATGAAAAAGTCCATGCTCTTAGCCACGCCCATTAGTTGTACACACAGATATTGGCCGCCTTCATCGGGCAGCAAACCGAAACGTAAGGTCGCGCTACCCAGCTTCGCCGAGGCCGAGGCCACTCGGAAGTCGCAGGCCAGCGCCATGGTCATACCCGTTTGAATCGCGACACCGTTAATCGCGGCTATGGATATTTTGTCGCAGTTACGTAAGGCTAAGTTCAGTGTCTGTGATAGGTGCCGAAGACCTTCGTAAGTACCTATTTCGTTGTCGTGACCGCGAGGTATCGGTGGCATCAGCGCCTCGCCGGGAATCTCTTTGTTTTGACCCGAAATATCATCTCCGGCGCAGAACGCCCGGCCACTTCCGGTAAACACCAAGACACGCACCGCGTTGTCCATTTGCGCTTGATTAATGGTCTCGATCAAGTCGCGCTTGATGCCGTGGGTGAAACCATTTAAGCGGTCCGGGGTGTTGAATTGAATCCAAGCTATGCCCGGTGCTCTAAGCGTTACCTTAAACCCGGTAAATTCTCCCTCGCGCATAAAACCCTCCCTCAATATTGGAAATTTGCATCATCATTATTCTTATCCAAGTGGCTAAGCAACAAACTTCTGGGTAGCAAACACTAATCCCGCCTCCCCCCGGTGTACAGCGACCTGCGCGCCCCGCGCACTGGGTATGTCTGTCTACTGCTGTTTCCTAGGAAAAGATTACCTTCTATATTGGCGCGTAATTTAATGCCGCGAGCACTGTTATGAGCCATCTGTTATTTAATCTCCAAGACCATGTTGCGACGCTAACTTTTAACCAGCCAGAAAAACGCAATGCCTACAGTCCGGAAATGGCGATCAAACTGACCCAATACCTCCGCGAGTGCGATACCAATCCCGAGGTGCGAGCTGTGATCATTACCGGCGCCGGCGACTCGTTTTGCGTCGGCTTAGATCTCAACGATGTCCGTGAACGCGGCGAACAGGGGGAACCTGAGGAGACTCTCGGTCACCCAACTCAGCGGGTGCTTCGAACCTACCCTTTCCAAATTTCCAAGCCGGTCATTTGCGCTATCAACGGCGCCGCTGGCGGCTTTGGGGCAGCTTATCCGCTGACCTGCGACATTCGCCTCGCGGCCACGGAAGCCAACATCGCTTTTTCCTTCGTCAAATGGGGATTAATTCCTGAGATGGGAGCCACTTGGCTGCTGCCGCGCTTGATCGGCCTTGAAAAGACCTCGGACTTGCTGCTCACCGGTCGAAAGATCTCCGGCAGCGAAGCCGCAGACATGGGCTTGGTGTTACGAGCCGTACCTCGGGCGGACCTGATGAACGAAGCCCGAGCCTTAGCGGAGGAAATCGCGGTCGGTTCGTCGCCGACAGCCGTCTCCATCGTGAAACGAATGACTTGGGGCCGCATGCAAGACGAGGGTGAACTGTACAAGGCCATCTATGAAGATGACGATGCCATCGGCTGGGCAATTCACGGACCCGATGCCGCAGAGGGAAACAAGGCGTTTTTTGAGAAACGTCCGGCAAACTGGGTGGACGTGAAGCCAAGCCAGTTACCTAGCTTCGGTAAACGCAACGCTAACCCCTTCGGTAACGGTTAGCGAATATAACTAGCTTGACGCTATGAGAACTGCGATCTGGAAGCCCAGCTCTACAGCATCATCGACGCCGGGAACAAGTAAAACAACCAAGGCGGTGACGGCGACCACCGCAGCAATTCGTGCGTACAGGCTCTTCATGGTGTCTCTCCGCCAGTTGCTCTAGGTTGGGCTTCGAACATCCATAGGTCACCAGAGTCGATGGTTGCCGGAGTCGCTCGGGACGAATACTTCTTGTTCATCATCGCGGTAAGGGCCTCGAGACCTTCACCGCTGGTTATTCTCACCAGCTGGCGCTCGTAACGAACACCGTCGATGCGTAGCACCGCTCTGCCATCGCGCTCCGCCTGAGCGGGCCAGCTTTTCCACAGCTTGCCCATGGTGCTGTTCATGTAGCCGGACCACACATAAATTTTGCCGTCAGCGGACGCTGTCCAGATGCGTCTTGATTGCACAGGATCCAAGAGCTGCAGCTCTAGGGTGTCAATCTCATTGACGAAGCTCCAGTCCGGTTCCGCGCCCTCATAGAGCTCCCCCGATACCAACTCGCCGCCGGAAAACACTCGATTGGGTCCATCAGCAAAACGCTGTTTGATAGCGGCTGTCGCCACAGCTGTCCCCAGTACGAGCAATACCCAAAGGGCCATAACCCCGACTCGCTTAATGATCTGCATTCTTGCCCCTAAAAGATCTCTAACAGCTTTCTATCGCGTCAACACCGTTGCACGACCTTAGCGTTGAGTCGCTCAGACTAACATCAAGTTCAGTCGATATCTAAGATTGCCACGGCTTCTTGAATTTCCAGCAGGCTCGGCTGCATGTCGTCGATAAAATGCCCATGTGTGGGTAGGTAGAAAAGGCCATGATCCATGCCGCGCAAAGCGGCTACACCTAAGACGAATTAGCTATGCTGTTGCGGGTAGTGATACTCTTTTCCCAACTCTTATCTTCCTGCGACGATTGCTATGAATCAGCCCGTTAGACGCCGGCTATCGCCGGAGGATCGCCGTAATCAACTGCTCGACTGTGCGCGGCAGATTATCTTGGATCACGGCTTATCGACTCTCACGATGGAACGCGTAGCCGCCGAGGCTAAAGTCAGCAACCCGTTGATTTACAAATATTTTGATACGCGCCTGCAAATGCTGCAGGCCCTGCTGGCCCGAGAATACAAGACGTTTCGAAAGTCATTTGTAAAAACCAGCCATACCGATGGCAATTATCGTGCAACGCTGCGAAGCTACGTCGACGTCAATTTTCAGCAATTCGCTGGCGGCGACATTTTAAGCATTTTGCTGAGCCAAGCCGATGTACGCGAGGGCATCAAGGACAAAGAGCGTTCACGGCACGCCCCCTTCTTCATCAACGAAGTGGCCCGTGAATTTCGTGTAACGACACACCTAGCCGAACGCATCGTTGTACTGGCCTCTGGCGCATCAATTGCCGCAGCCGAGCAATACAGCAAGGTTGGCGGTGACAGAGAAGCGCACATTGATCAAACCGTTGATTTCATTCTGGGTGGCATCGAGGCCTTGCTTAGTCAAGCATCCGACTAAAGACAGCGCGCCATGGCGCTTAACTTGAATAAGCGCCAGACGCTGCTGGTTTTGCTATAGCTACAAGCCCAGATAATCCTCATAGTTCTTACTGTAGAAGTGATCCAATTCCTCTGAGGTTGCGTTGACCGCATCCAGACTCCGCTCGTAAGCCCCGAAAGGATCCTTGCCTCCTTCGGGGTGAGGATAATCGGTATTGAACATCAAGATATCCTTACCGACGTTCCGCAAAATCCACCCAGCGTTTTCGGTGTGCAACGGTGCAACTCGAACCTGACGCTGAAAGTACTCGGAAGGTTTCAACGTCAAGCTCTTCAGGTTTTGGTCAAACTTACCTAGCAAGGATACGCCCATATCAAGGTTCATCAGCGATGCGGGTACCCAGTTAGCCCCTAACTCAATAATGCCAATCTTTAGCCTCGGAAAACGCTCCAACACACCGTCGTAGATCATGCAGGTTAGCCAACGCTCTATCGTGTGATGAATCACGGGCAAATCTTTTGGCTTCGTCGTTTCGATGTTACCGACGTTGCCTTTAAGGACCCGCTCAACCCCCGTATTCATATAAACGGACGGCATGTTTTGGCCACTGCCGATGTGCAGGGTCACCGGTACGCCAGCATCTTGCAGCATCGCCCAAAGGGGGTCGTAGGCAATATGAGACGGCGCCCGCCCCTCTACCGCATCAGAACCGATCCAAACCGCATTGATGCCTAATTCCAGCGCTAGTTTTAAAGACGTTTGGGCGCGCTCAGGATCACGCAATGACAAGTAACCCACCGAGAGCAACCGCGGATCGTCTGCGCAAAAGTCGGCCATGCCCCGGTTCAGCGCATCGCAACCGCCATACACAACATCTAAGTCTTTTGAACGGGCAAAACGCCCTGCGCCAACTGATGGGAAAATCAGTTGCGACGATATCCCCATGATGCCTAGCGCGTCACTACGCTCCTTTTTTTCCACAGCCCCGTATGCACTCCACATATTGCGCTTGCCGGGATGCGCAAAAATGTCGGATTTAAGCGCTTCGGTGAGTTCCGGATCATCACCGGCAAGGCGCTTGTCTGCCGCCGCAATAATGGGATCCAGCGCCGGCATATCTAAATCGAAAACGCCCTTATCTAGGTTTTCCCGAACATACTGGGTGGCATAACTTTCCAGCCAACCGCGGCCCTCAATTATGTGGCTGTCTGCGTCGTAAATGACCCTGCCTGCCTGATGCGACATATCTGTTTCCTTGGTAATCTGATCCAGTCTTTATTATATGTTTTATATAATATTTTTCAAACAAAGTCTGGAACTGACAAACCTTGGTCAAAATCCGACTTGAGACGAAGCATGGTATGAATACGATCCGAGGCTCTAGGTGGTTTCACAGAGCCAACGACGTCGCTTGCTAAGGTTTCTGCATGGGCAAGGTGGGTCTTAGTAAAAAAGGCTTAAAGCTAGCAGCATTGCCGGCGACGCAAGCACGCGATGGTTTGGAACAGAGTGTCAGTTGCCCATGCAACACGACTCAGGGCCACAGCCGAGAAAGGCGGACGAAACTTTGTAACAAATACGTCGCTACAAACTCGTTAAGAAAATGGGGTGGACGATGGGGCTTGAACCCACGACCGCCGGCATCACAAGCCGGAGCTCTACCAACTGAGCTACGCCCACCATTAGAGCGCGCAAGTATAGGGCGGTCATCGCATAGACGCTAGGCCTTTGAGCAATTCGCCGGAAAATACCTGCCTTTGCCTGAGTCAAATGGCGCGCCCGGCAGGACTCGAACCTGCAACCCTCGGCTTAGAAGGCCGATGC
>JAYNPH010000117.1:0-6711 GCA_038113685.1 Gammaproteobacteria bacterium | reverse complement strand
GCCCGCGGCGGCATCGCGATCATGCAGCAGCCGCTCATCATCAAGCAGTTCAAGAAAAAGGAAGGCGCCGGGAGCGTCGAGGAACTGGACACTCTGGTGCCTGAGTTGATGGAGGCCAAGAAAGCCAACTTGGAGGCCGCCGACGCATCGGCCAAGCCGATTGTCAGCTAGCGCCAGCTGTCTAATACCACCCGCTTGGAGGGAACATGAGCAACAAAGTTGAAGGTCTGCATCACCTAGCCCTGTGCACGGCCGATATGAAAAGTCAGATCGAGTTCTTTACCGACAAGCTGGGTATGGAGCTGCAAGCCCTGTATTGGATGCACGGTGTGGAAAACACATGGCATGGATTTTTACGCCTGAACGACGAAAGCTCCATTGCCTTTGTTTGTAATCCAGACATCGAAAGCATTGAAGTGCAAATGGGCGTCACCCATGCGGGCAACCCCGGCGCCAATAGCGCCGCGGGCACCATGCAGCACCTGGCCCTGAAGGTAAAAGATCACGACGAGATGATGGCCATGCGTGACCGGCTTCGCAGCAAGGGCGTGCCCGTGCTGGGGCCGCTGGATCACGGCATGTGCGTCAGCATGTACTTTGCCGGGCCAGAAAACCTGTCGCTGGAGCTGTCCTATTCCATGGAGCCGATCAACAATGAGCAGTGGATCGACCCTGAGGTAGTCGCGCTAGCGGGCATCTCCGCCGAAGAACTGGCCCGATACAAAAACCCCGCAGCCTTCCCAGGCAGCGGCGGCAGCGTGGCCCAGCCAGCCATTGATAACGCGGAAACTGGTCCTCATATGACCAACTACCCGCCCGGACACTATGAAGCCACCATGGGCATACCCGACGAAGTGGCGCTGACCATGGTGGAATCCAGGCCCCCGGTGTCCGTCTAATTGGGCAAGCGCAGTGGCGACGTTTGATCAATGTCGCCACTGACGAACCTACCGATATAACCAAAGACGCTAGGTCAAGCGCGCCATCACAAGTGCATCCACCAATTCGCCCTCACGAAAGGCGTAGCGTTTTAAACGCCCCTCAGTTTCAAAGCCCGTTCGCTCATAAAGACGGATGGCTCGTTCATTGTCTGCGAAGACCGTTAGCTCCACACGAGACAAATTCAGCCAGTTATCGGCCAAGTCTAGCGCGGCGCGCATCAGTAATTCTCCAACGCCTCGACCCGCGTAGTCGTCATGAACCCCCATGCCTACGGATCCCATATGACGTTGCCTGGGGCGCTCGCTGACGATCAAGCCGATGTTGCCGATGGGCAGATCATCTACACACGCCACTAACGAGTGACGGCTTGGCGATATTTGGGCTAGGCGCTGTTGCCACATCTGTTTGGAGGGAAATGGCATATGCATGGTATCGGCGAACGCCTTGGGCTGAGCAAATATCTCGCGCATCGCCGCGTAGTCCTCCGGCTCTAACGCGCGCAAGACGACGCGCTCAAGAAACGGCTTAGGGGTTTTGGTACTCATAGTTTCCTCCTGTTGAGTTTGGCCGAATGGCCACAGGAGTTTTGGAACCTAGCAGCCATTTCGGCTACCAGACGCGCACAGGTCTAGGCAGCCCACCTCGCGGTGAGAGCCTGAATAATCATGGCGCAGTGAAGCATTGTTTGTGGAATCGAAGTCATAGGCGCGCAGACTACCACCGGTTTATGCCAAAACAAGTTCCAGCCTCAGTTAACCGCACCTGGACACTGGAGTTGTGAACCCCAACACATTGCCAATGGGTCGTGCTTAACCACAGGTTGGGCCTCAAGGGAAGATCACTAAATCTTGAGTGCTCAGATCATTCCGCCGGGGAATGAAGCGACACATAGAAGGAGCAACAGTCAATATGGAAAGTTGGCATTGCTTTTCCGGATATAGAAACAAGGCGTCTATTCTTACCAGGCGCGTGTATGCCGGTGATACAGCTGACCTCTCTCAGAAAATCTAACCGGTGGTAGGCAATGACAGAAAAAAACAGATTGGTGGATCGGCAACAACAACGCGCTCAAGCCGCCGGTGTCGGTCTGAAGAAATGAATTCGGATCACGTCATTTGACTGCCGGCAGCGAAGGAAACGAATGCTGCCGAAATAATTGACCCGCTAAAAATACCCCGCCCAGCGCACATACACCCGATCACCACCGCCTTGGGTAAACGCCTGTCCCGTGGGCTGCGTTCCAACCTCGATAGTTGCGAACTCATCACCGCGGCCGCCGGTGAAACCCACCCAACCCAACTGCACATTCTGGTTTTGGGCCACATCCCACGCGAACTGCATCTGCACAAGGCTGCTGGCATCATGGAGGTTGGTGATCAAGGTCAATTGTTGGGTCAGCAGAGGATGCCATTCAAGGCTGCCGCCAACGGCCAGATAGTCGCGCATCAGATTAAAGAACTCACCTCGGGCTAGGCCCTCCTGCAGGTCCGCAGGCAGGCCGGTTAAGGGACTGGGCAATTCGGACAATCCGAAATCGTTGTGAAAGTACTCGGCAAAGGCATAAACCGTTCGCCCCTGCCAAGGAAAAGCCACATCAATGTTGATGATGCCAAGCGCCCCCCAGTTCGAGCCCTGAGCTATTGCGGCAACGCCCTCACGAACGGCAATGTCGCCTCGCAGTACCGCGGGGCCTAAAGGCACACGCCCGCTCACCCCAAAAAAGTCTCGGTCGTAGTGTTGGGCCGCTATCACTTCAAATTCCAGCGGACCCGCGTAACCGTGCCACTTCGCTGCGGTGCTGGCAGCCCTGTTGCTCACCCGATCTGCCTCGTCGCGTCGAAAAACCCTGAGTAGCTGCACATCGTGGCCGCTTTCGAACAGGCGCTCTATCAATATCAAGTCGTCGCCGGCTTTGTAATCGCGATCTACTGCGGTGGGAGCAAAGGGATTGAATGGATCGAGCGGTTGAAAAACGATACCGCTTCCCCAGCTGATCGCCTGACGGCCCAACGTAATCGCCCATCGGTCCGACCGCCACTGGGCGTTAAGGCGATCTAAACGGTGCAGCGAGCGGTGACGCTGGCCGTCATTCAGCTCGAAGGTCAGATCCATCAAGCGACGGTCATCGCTGACCACCACCTGATCCAAACTGGATGGCGACGGAATTTGACCGAGCTGATCGCCATGCTGAACCAGCATTGTGTGGGCCGCTTGCAAGGACCAGCCGCCAGAATCGTGCTGCAGCATGGTGCGAAAATCCAGCGTGCTGTTGGTTGTGTGGTTGCCCGCCGCGGCCCTGCGCAAATCTGCAGACGGCACCTGAACGGCGCTGCCAAATCCCTTCAGCCGAAACGTCAACGAGGTCTTATCGCTCAGGCTGGGCAGCCACGACTTTTGTTCCCGGCTCAGGACAGATCCGTTGCTATCTGCCGGCGCAAGCGTAACGACCGGCTGGCGCGAATCTTCCCTTAACAAATGCGTGGCTATCGAGCCGGACAAGCCCGCACTGGCGTGCTCGAAGTTACCACCGCCGGCGCCCGCAATAACTGACTCATCAACCGGCAGCTCTAATACCCAAGCGGTTTCAAAACCGGCGGATCGAACGCTGGGTAGTAAATCTTTAGCCAGATCAGTCTGGCGCGGTACCAGCACGACCCGATGCAGGGTGCGCTGTCCCGAGCGGTTGACGATAATACGGATGGCCTGCAACGGCAGGTTAAGCTCAAGACTCCGTGACTGTCGTTTCAGCCTCTCGGCGTTTTGAGCGTCCGCAAAACTACCGATCACGATGCCGGTATTGGCCTGAAGCGACCCAAGGGTAATTAGACCAAGGGCGAACAGCATACTGCTTAGCCGCTGCAACATAGGGGTTAAGGTGTACTCATCGTGTCTTGATGAATTTCACCGTCGAGCATGGCGATCTGCCGCGATGTAAAACCCATCACGATGGGATCGTGAGTGGCGGTAACGATGGTCATACCCTGCTGCTGATTGAGCTGTTGAAGCACTGCCAACAGCTCCGAGGTAGTTTTGGAGTCAAGGTTTGCTGTGGGTTCATCAGCCAATAGCAGTACCGGTTTTGTCACGATCGCCCGGGCGATGGCGACCCGTTGCTGCTGCCCCCCAGATAACTCGCCCGGTCGCCGGTGGGCGTGATCCCCCAAACCTAGGCTTGCCAGTGCGTCGTCGGCTCGCTCGCGCCGCTGCTGGGCCGGCACACCCTGCAGCTGCAAGATAAATTCCACGTTTTCACGGGCACTTAGCACCGGAATCAAGTTGTAGGCTTGAAATACGAAACCGATTTTGCGCAGGCGTAGATCTGCCAGCTCCGCCGAGTTCAGTACCCCCAAATCAATGCCGCCCACGGTGACGGTCCCGGCATCGAAGCCGTCCAAGCCTCCAATGCTGTTTAGCAGAGTCGACTTACCTGAACCCGAGGGGCCCGCCAAACTGACAAACTCCCCTTCCCGAATGTCCAGATCAACACCTCGCAGCGCATGCACAGGTATGCTCTGTTGCTGGTAGATGCGTTTCACGCCTCGGCACTGAACTACTGGGGCTTTCACCGACGAATCTTTTGCCAACGGCCTCGGTCCTGAATCGCTTATTGATTGGGTCATAGTCGTCTCACTTATCTTCGCCACACACCTAACGATTCATTGCCATCAACGGTGATATTTTTAAGGCCCGCCGCGCCGGAAAATAACTGGCAAAGAAACCTACCAGCACGCTCAAACCGCCGAATAGCAGCAAATCCTCCAACGTCAGTACCGGACGCAGCAGGGTGCTAATGCCGATGGCCTCGACACTTTCACTGAATGCGGACAGGTCGATGCCATCGCCCAAGGCGAACACCATGGCGACACCAAGCACGAGCCCCGCAACCACGCCGACGATCATGATGCCCACGCACTCCAACACCACCTGCACCAGCAGCAGGCGCTTGTTCATTCCCAAGGCTCGCAACATGCCGAGTTCTCGGGTGCGCTGCATCACCGAGGCGATCAGCGTATTCACCAAACCAAAGGTGAGGCCGCTCATGATCAGAAAGAACCAAATCACCATGACACTGTCCACCATGTCGACGATTTCGGCGATTTGCGGCTGCATTTGCCGCCAGTCTTGTATAACCAAGTCGGGGTGCGCGGCCGCAAGTTCTGCCGCAGCAGAACCGCGATCACTCTCGTCGTTTAACACCACCGAAATTTCAGTAATCGGGTTGTCGAGTTGATCCCCGGCAAGGTTTTCTTGCAAGGCTCCCAGCCCCGTAAACACCAGCACGTTCTCCGCCCAGCGCATGGGCGCATCGAATACACCGGCAACCCGGTATCCGCGTTCCCGGCTTTTACCATCTGCGCCCTGAACAATGATCACCACCCGCCGACCCGCTCGAGTTTGCAGGGTTTGCGCCAGTGCTCTACCAATAAGCAGTCGCCCGTCGTCAGCCCCCACCAACCCTTCTCCTTCGATCAACAGATCCCGGTAGAGCGAGATATTCTCTTGGGTTGGCACCACCCCCACCAGAGCGACCGCCCGGGTTTCACGCTCACTGGTGATTACTGCGGGCAAGTTGATCCGCTGGGTCATCCCAACCATCGGGATTTGCTGCGATAAAGCGATCTGCGTATCCGAACTGAAAGCCCGTTCTAGGCTCGGTTCATCCGCAAATCCGGGCGCCTGCAGTTTGATATGGCCGCTTAGACCCGATACGGCGGTTTCCAGCATACTCACCTGCCAGCCGCGGATTAGCGAGTTGGACAGGGTAGTCCCGCCAACCGCGACCGCGATGGCGGCGAAGAGAAAAAAATTGCGCCGGCGATAACGCAGGATGTTGCGCAAACTGAGGTTAAACAGAAGTACCAGTGTGCTCATGACGCTATTCCGCTCGCAGAGCGGTGACCGGGTGAATTCCCCGCACGCGCACAGTACTGACCAAGGCCGCTAACTGAGTTCCAACAATCATCACTAACGGTGCCGTAGTTGCACTACTCAAAGAGATTTTCGGATATATACGCTCAATGGAGCCCATTTGCATTTGCCGAATTGCCTCTTCGCCACCCATTTGATCCAGCGGAATACCCACGCCGGTCAGATACGTAATCAACGGATAAGCAAGTACTAGGCCAAGGACCACGCCCAACAAACTCAGCAGCAGCGCTTCGAACTGCACCTGCGCGATGACTTGCCCGGGCCGCATGCCCAGCGCCATAAACAAACCAAACTCCCGTGTACGCTCAAACAAAACCATTACAAAGGTGTTCACCACGGCGAAGGCCACTAAGATCAGCAGCAGGCTGTAAAACAGCGCCGCACCTGCCCGGTCCAGTTCGATGGACTGTTCGATCATGGGCATTAGCTGCTGCCACGTTTGCACCATAAGTTGTTGGGGCAGCCGGTCTTCAAAGTTGGATGCGATGGCATCCAGTGTTGATAAATCGTCCACCATCAACACCAGCATATGGGCCTCGTCTTCCAGATACAGTGCGTCTGCCAACTCGGCAAAGGGAGCCAACACCAGTGTTCGGTCTAGCTCCGCTTGGCCAGTTTCCACAACGCCGGCGATAAGAAAAATGGCAGCAGCTACCGCCCCTTGTTTGCCGCTGCCTAACACTATGAGCTCATCGCCAACCCCAGCGCCCAAGTTGCGAGCCATGGCGGAGCCAATCAGCGCGCCCCCCGGCTCTGCTGGGATCTTGCCCTCGACAACATTGTCATAGACGTCCAGGTGATTCCGCTCGGCATAGAAGTCAACGCCGATGACCATAGCGC
>JAYNPH010000116.1:0-6721 GCA_038113685.1 Gammaproteobacteria bacterium | reverse complement strand
GTGAACAGTAATACACCACATAAACCGCGACCACAGGAACGCTACGCCTGAATGACCGGCCAAACAAGCAGGCTTGAGTGGTGTCAGTTCACAAAACTTTATGCCAAGCCGACGCGCTGCTCTTCTTGCCGTATTTTTTCCTCTACCCGCTTGAGCGATACCTTCCAGCCACTCCCATTGAATGCCGGCTCAGGCCGCTTTTGCAACGCTACGGGCTCGGCAAAAAGCTTCAGCCTTAGCTCCTGTAAAAAATAATGGAGCTCGGCGGCCACTACCGGATCGTAAAGTTCAGTTTCTCCAATAGCTGACAAGCGCCGATGCAAAGGCACAACCTGTTCCATGAGGGAGCGATCCTTTGGCACATGACCGCGCAGCTGCTGCAATCTGAAATCCAGCCCACGCAGGTAAAACGGCAGGCTCGGCAGGTAACGCCACGGCGTTATTGCCAACACGTCCCTTGGCACCAATACGTTCAGCTGCTCGAGCATATCATTGGCACTGGGAAGCAGTCCCGGAGACTGCAATTGATCAAGCTTACGAACCAGCTCAAATCGCAGCTTGAGAACCTGCTCAAAGGTCGTAAGGGTCAAACGAAAGACATCCGCGAACTCACCACGCTTCGCCGCCAGTCGCTCGTCAAGCTCGGCATCGGATTTAGGCAGACCTTGACCGTCGAAGTAACAGTACCAAGCAACGCCGAGCAAACACTGCTCGGTCAGCAGCTCGGCATTTCCCATGGACGCGAAATACAAACCCAACTGCGTCTGCTTGGCCAGTTCCCGCCGGAAGAACTGGGCCGGTTTCCCCAGCTTGATCAACGCCAGTTGGGCAAAGCCAAAACGAGCAGCGGCATCCCGCTCTTGAGCCGTCGCAAACACAGCGAGGTCCACCTGCTTCGACACCTGTGCTTTGTTGTTGATCTGGGGCCTATCGCTGGATGCGACATAGCGTAGTCCCGGAAACCCCATGGTTGGCCCGGCGCTGGTTTGTACGACGACATGATCGGGTAACGAAAGTGGCAGGGCTTGAATATTGGTTTGTTGATACTCCGAAAAATCTGCCGGTATCGCGCTGGTCTGACCTTTCAACCGATCTTTTAATGCTTGCAAGTCGCGCCCCGACGCCAGCACCTTGCCCTCATCATCGACCACCTTACAAAACAGGCGCAAATGCTCTGGCAGGCGTTGTTGGTCCCAGTCCTCGGTCGCCACCTGCACTCGATATAGGTCTCTGAGCAATGTGGCTAGCACTGATAAAAGCCTGCCCTGCCGGTAAGTGTTAGGCTGCAACAGGCGCTGCACTAGAGCCTGCACTTTATCCGGCATGGGCGCCAACAGTTTGCGTTTGTTCTTGGGCAACGCCCGCAACCACTGCTCCACTAGGGCGGGCAGCATACCGGGCACCGACCACTGCAGCGCTTGATGACTCACGCTTTGCAGCAGGCCCGCAGGAATCGTCACAGAAATGCCGTCATCCTTCTGACCGGGAGCGAACAGGTAACTTAGCGGCAGCACCAAACCACCAAATTCAATCTGAGCCGGAAATTCGGTTTCTGAAAACTGCACATCTTGGCTCCGCAGCAAATCGGCTTCGGTAAAAAAAAGCGCCTGTTGAGCGTCTCGAGACGCTCGTTTAAACCATTGACGAAGGTCACTGATCCTGCATACGTGTGCTGGAATCATATGCGCGTAGCGGGCGTACAGATCGTCTTCACTGATCAAGAGATCTCGTCGTCGCCCCTTCGCCTCGGCATCTAGAATCTGGGCCGCGAGTCCTAGGTTATGACGCAAAAACTTCGGCGGATCTTGAACTGCCCCAAGCACCAAGCCTTCGCGAATCAGTTGGTCTCGACAGAAATCCGGATCCGTTTTGAAATACGCTACCGGTCGCCGCTCCGCCAGCACAAGGCCGTATAGAGAAATGCTCTCAAAAGCCACCACCTCGCCCCGCTTCATACTCCATACCGGGTCACTGCTGCGGCGACGCAGCAGGTGCTGGGCATGGGCTTCGATCCACGCGCTTTCCACTGCGGCAACGCCGCGGGCAAACACTCGTCGAGTTTCGACAATTTCAGACGCCACAATCCATTTGGGCGTGCGCTTGGCCAGTCCCGACCCGGGGAAAATGTTTAACCGCTGGTTGCGCGGCCCTAGGTATTTGCCCCGCTCCTCGTGTTGGGCAATCTGACTAAGCGAACCCACCAAAATAGACTCATGCAACTGGCGATAGTTCCCGGGGCTGTCGTTGGCCTGCAGCCCGACCTGATGACATACCGCTTTAATTTGTCGATGAATTTCGCGCCATTCCCGAACGCGGACAGGGTTTATAAACCGCTTGCGCAGTACAGCTTTCCAGCGATTATTGGAAAGTTCTGAGCGCTGTTGCTCAATCCAACGCCACAAGTTCAGGTACATGACAAAGTCTGATTGGTCATCTAAGAACATTTCATGGGCGGTATCAGCGGCTTGCGCTTTTTCCATAGGACGCTCGCGCACGTCTTGGGCCGCTAGCCCGGAAACGATGATCAACATTTGGGTCAAGCAACCTTGCTCCGAGGACGCAATGAGCATGGCGCTCAACCTTGGATCTACCGGGATACGCGACATTTTTCGGCCCCTGGGTGTAAGCCGACCTTTTTCAATGGCCCGAAGCTCTTCCAATAGCCGCATGGCGTCTTTGATTGCCTTGGGTTCAGGCGGATCGATAAAGGGAAAGCGGTGGATATCTCCAAGCCCCAAGGCCTGCATCTGTAGCACCACCGAGGCCAAATTGACCCGCCTGATTTCCGCATCAGTAAAGGCTGGACGGGACAAAAAGTCCTGTTCGCCATACAGCCGATAACAAACACCCGGCGCAATTCGGCCACACCGTCCCATGCGCTGGTTAGCGCTGGCCTGACTGATTGGTTCGATAGGCAAGCGCTGAAGTTTTGATCGATAGCTATAGCGGGAAACCCGAGCGAAGCCACTGTCCACCAAGTAGAAGATAGTTGGTACCGTCAGCGACGTTTCCGCTACATTAGTCGCCAGCACAATGCGGCGCCGCGAAGACGATTGGCTAAAGACTCTGCGCTGGTCTGCGGCGGACAGTCGGGCATACAGCGGCAGTATTTCGAAGCGCTGGACAAAGTGTTTACGCAGTTGCCGCGCCGCATCGAATATTTCCCGCTCCCCGGAAAAAAACACCAGCACGTCTGGGGCCTTACCCAAGGGACGGGTGTCGATCTCCTCCAGCACCGAAACCAGTGCGTGTTCTAGGTCCTCGACGTCATCACGATACTCAATCTGTACCGGAAACGTTCGGCCACCCACACTGACGACCGGGGCATTATCAAAGTAAGCAGCAAATCGATCCACATCAATGGTGGCGCTGGTCACGATGACCTTCAGATCCGGCCGCTTTTTAATCAGCCGTTTGAGATAGCCCAGTAAGAAGTCAATATTCAGGGTGCGCTCGTGGGCTTCGTCCACAATGATGGCGTCATACTGCTCAAGAAAACGATCCTGCCGAATTTCAGCCAAGAGCAGACCATCGGTCATGATTTTAACGAGGGTGTCATCCCGAGTTTGGTCTGAGAATCGTACGGCGTAGCCCACTTGAGCACCGAGTTCGCCACCGGTCTCTTGGGCAATGCGTTGCGCCACGGCTCTGGCGGCTATGCGCCTTGGCTGGGTATGACCGATCATGCCGGAAACACCTAATCCTGCCTGCAAACAGACTTTGGGAAGCTGTGTGGTTTTGCCGGAGCCGGTTTCACCCGCCACTATCACCACTTGATGCTGCTGAATAAGGCTGAGGATCGCGCCTGCTTCCTCGCTTACAGGCAAGCCGGGCGCGGGGTCGAGATTCAAGTTTGTCAATAATTGCTGTCGTTGCGAAAACAGCGCCTCAGAACTCGCCGCTAGGGCCTGAGCATCGTCGCCAGCGGGCATGCGAGAGAGTTTGAACACGTCGCGGCGCATAACCGCGCCGCTTCTGGAGGGTTTCATGGGACCTTTGTGATACTCCCCAACGGAACCTCGATCAGGTCCGCACTA
This sequence comes from Gammaproteobacteria bacterium, assembly GCA_038113685.1. Classification (GTDB taxonomy): domain Bacteria; phylum Pseudomonadota; class Gammaproteobacteria; order Pseudomonadales; family Azotimanducaceae; genus UBA4421. The sequence continues at coordinate 2,684 of JAYNPH010000116.1, read as the reverse complement.
TTTGGACAGCTGGCTCATGCCCTCTTCCAATCCTTTAATGGTCAACGGGTACATGTTCCCACCCACCAGATCTTGCGTCATCATCACAGAGGATGAGTACTCCCAAGTCTCTTGAGGCGTTGGATTAAGCCAAATTACTTTGTCGTAAATCTCGCCGAACTTTTCCATCCAAGCAGCCCCGGGCTCTTCGTTCCAGTGCTCTACGCTGCCACCGGCATGGGTGATCTCGTAGGGTGCCATGGTGGCATCACCGACAAAGACGACTTTGTAGTCGTGGCTGTATTTGTTCAGGATATCCAGAGTCGACAGGCGTTCGCTCATTCGACGACGATTGTCTTTCCACACGGATTCATAGATGAAGTTGTGGAAGTAAAAGCTCTCCATATGCTTGAACTCAGTACGGGACGCTGAGAACAGCTCTTCACATACCTTCACATGGGAATCCATAGACCCGCCAATGTCCAAGAACAACAGTACCTTCACCGTGTTGCGACGTTCCGGCCGCATTTTGATGTCTAGCATGCCGCCGTTGTGGGCTGTGGAGCGGATAGTGTGATCAATATCCAGCTCTTCTTCGGAACCGGTACGGGCGAACTTGCGTAATCGGCGCAGGGCCATCTTGATGTTACGGGTTCCCAGCTCGACGGAATCGTCCAGATTTTTGTACTGGCGTTCGTCCCATACCTTTTTGGCTTTCTTTTTCTTGCCGCGACCAACGCCACCGGGACCGTTTCGCCCCTGCCGATCGGCGTTGCCTTCATCGCCTTCCTTGCCCTCTTCACCGGCTTTAGCTTCCGCCTCTTCTTTGGCTTTTTTAAACGCCTCGATGAGTTTTTCCAGACCACCAAGACCTTCAATCTCTTTCAGATCTTCCGGAGACAACGACTTTTCAAATTCGTGGCGCAGCCACTCGTCAGGAATCAGGCTCTCCAACAACCCGTGCAGGTCCTCTAAGCCCTTGAAGTATGCGCTAAACGCCCGGTCGAATTTGTCGTAGTTTTTCTCGTCCTTGACTAGGGCTGTGCGGCTGAGCAGATAAAACTCGTCCAGATTCGCGTACACCAGCTGGTGCTTAAGCCCCGACAACAAATCCAGCAACTCCCGGATGGTTACCGGAACCTTGTACTTGCGCAGAGTAAAGAAGAAATTGATCAGCACGGTTTAGCCTCGACTGTCACGACGGTTCATAAATGCCAAACGCTCTAATAAATGAACGTCTTGCTCATTTTTGACCAAGGCCCCATACAATGGCGGTATGGCCTTGCTGGCGTCCCGATTGGTCAGAATCTCGTCTGGTATGTCATCCGCCATCAACAGCTTCAACCAGTCAATTAACTCGGAAGTGGACGGCTTCTTCTTTAGGCCCGGCACTTTTCTGACGTCGAAGAAAATTTCCATGGCCTCTTTGACCAAGTCCTGCTTCACCGCAGGAAAATGCACGTCAACAATCTGCTGCATGGTTTCTCTGTCCGGGAAGTTGATGAAATGGAAGAAACAACGACGCAAAAACGCATCTGGCAGCTCTTTTTCGTTGTTTGAGGTAATGATTACGATAGGACGATGCTTGGCTTTGATGGTCTTGCCCAGCTCATAAACAAAGAACTCCATCCGGTCGATTTCTTGCAGCAAGTCATTGGGAAATTCAATGTCCGCTTTATCGATTTCGTCGATAAGCAATACCACCCGCTCTTCCGACTCAAAGGCCTCCCATAGCTTGCCCTTCTTGATGTAGTTGCTGATGTCATTTACCCGGTCATCGCCAAGCTGGGAATCACGCAGACGCGAAACTGCATCATACTCATACAGACCGTTAACGGCCTTGGTGGTTGATTTTATGTGCCATTCCAACAGCGGCATGCCCAAGGACTTCGCCACTTCAATGGCCAACATGGTTTTACCGGTACCGGGTTCACCCTTAATCAACAGGGGGCGTTCCAGTCGCACTGCGGCATCCACCGCCATGCTTAGTTCATCGGTAGAAATGTAGGAATCAGTACTTTCAAAAATCATTCAGAGCTCTCTTTTCCATATTGGCTTGTTGGGCGTGCCGAGCCCCATCGGGGTTAGCGCTTATTCAGCATGTCTCGTCAATCCAAAATTGCTACCGCAAGGAAGCGGCTGCGCCGGTAAAACGTTCTTTTACTGAACCCCAGATTGAACATTAGGTTGAACATTTCGGGTTGCAAATTTCGTACTGCGCAGCCGTCACGACGACGCAAGGAACACCTTACTTTAAAGGAGCTAACGCAACCGGTGCAAGGCACCTTTTCCTTGCATTTGGCTGTCTTATGCTATTTTGAATCGCCTCAGGGTCCAAACTTCGCCACCCAATCTCAATCCTGAACCTTAACCGCCGACGACTCCCCAGAACCCTAAGGTTGTTTTTTTCGCCATAGTCTGTGGGCTAACAGGAAAACAGCCATTGCTCCGATAAAGATCAACGGTAGCGTGGAAATCATTACCCGACGGGCTTCGTCTGGCACGCCTTGAGACTGAAACACGGTTTCAAAAATCAGCACAACGAAGGCCGGTGCAAAGACGTCTTCGGTCCGTGGCACAGCCACAGGTAGAACAAAGGCAGCGGCAACGGTTACCACCAGCGACCAGCGTAAACTGCGCCCAAAGCTGCTTCGATTACCGCCGATCTTTGACAGCAGGCTATTCAAACACAGGGCGCCAATTAG
>JAYNPH010000115.1:3515-6728 GCA_038113685.1 Gammaproteobacteria bacterium | reverse complement strand
GTACTGGACCATCGATCGAACGCTGATTTTGCTTTAGCTGGCCTATCGCCGTCAGGCACTTGGGGGGATTATGCAAAAAACCGTCATGCTGACCATGCTCGTACTGGGGTTCGGGTGCGCGGAGCAAACGCCTTTTGAGCAACGGTTCCGTAGCGCCTTGGAAACCGCCCAGCCCGGCGATGTGATCGAAATACCCGCAGGCACCTTCACCTTTGACCGATCGCTGATTATGAATACCGACGGAGTCACCATCCGCGGGCAAGGCATGGACAATTCCGTGCTGTCGTTCAAGGGCCAATTGGCCGGCGCCGAGGGTTTATCGGTGTCAGCAAGTGATTTTACCATCGAAGACCTTGCCATCGAGGATACCGTTGGCGATGCCCTAAAGATCAATGAAGGCAGCAACATCGTTATTCGCCGGGTGCGCACTGAGTGGACCAATGGTCCGGACGTTAACAACGGCGCCTATGGGATCTATCCGGTACAAACCACCAATGTCCTGATTGAGGACAACGTGGCCATCGCCGCCTCGGATGCCGGTATTTATGTCGGCCAGTCCGAACAAATCGTCATCCGGGGCAATCGCGCAGAGTTTAATGTTGCGGGCATCGAGGTGGAAAATTCTGTAGGCGCGGATGTGTACAACAACACCGCGGTGTCAAACACTGGCGGCATACTGGTCTTTAACATGCCCGGAATTCCCAAGCGGGGTTACGGTACTCGAGTTTTCAATAACGACGTACACCAAAACAACACTGCGAACTTCGCCGCACCCGGCACGGCCGTCTCTGGTGTGCCGGCGGGGTCCGGCATTATGGTGAACTCAAATGACGAGGTTGAAATTTTCAACAACCGTATCAGCGGCAACCAAACCGCGAACATCGTGCTCTCCAGCTACTTCAGCGCCAACTACGCCGGCCAGCGAGAGATCGCTGAGGAATTCGACCCGTACCCTGAGCTGATCAGCATCTATGACAACGACATGAGCGGCTCAGGTACGGACCCCGGCATGGATTACTTGGTGGCATTGCGTGATGCCATCTTTGGGCCCCAAGGCGCGTTCCCAGACATCATTTGGGATGGGCTTGTCGATCCAGAGAAACCTGAGAACCGCGACGTTATCTGCGTGGACAATGGCGATGTGCAGCTACTTAACATTGACGCCGGCAATCGGTTCGCCAATCCAACGTTAGACATGACGCCCTACCAGTGTGTTGTTGAGAAATTACCCGCCGTCGTCCTATCGGGTAAGCTAAGCGCGCTCGCCAGAAGGTGACGCTTCCTTGAAACAATTCAGACCAGCGAAAAAACGGGCCCGCCGTGCCGGACAATGCCAGCCGCCTGTCCGCCGATGGCGCCGTCAACTGCTTATTGTGATGTTATCGGCTGTCAGCCTAAGCGCTTGCGGCCCGTCGGAGTTAACCTTCCACAAATCCGGGGCATACCCAGAACGCTTGTCAGATTGGGGTTTAATCAACCTTGACGGAAGCCAATTGCAAGTGAGCGATCAAGCCATGGTGTATCAAATAAACACCGCGCTTTTCTCCGACTACGCGCTGAAGCTGCGAACCTTGTACCTACCCGAAGGGACCAGCGGCACTTACGACTCCTTCGAGACGTTTGCGCTGCCGGTTGGCAGCATCATCAGCAAAACATTCCTGTATGCAAAGAACGCAGACGGCGAACTGCTCACAGCATCCGATTGGAACGGCGATCCTGACGCCATCAACCAAGACCAATACGAACTGCTCGAGACGCGGCTGCTGGTTCGACAAAGCCACGGCTGGGATGCCCTGCCCTACATTTGGCGAGATGGCGATGCCTATCTCAGTTTCACCGGAACGCTGCGATCACTGACGCTAGCTGGGGGACAAACTCTGAACTACTTAGTGCCCAGCAAAAACCAGTGCGCCTCTTGCCACGCCACCAATCACACGACGAAAGAAATACAGCCCATTGGCATCAAGGCCCGGCATTTGGATCGACACAGCAACGTCTACGGAACAAATCAACTTACTAATTTGGAAGAACGCGGCTGGCTCGAGGGGTTGCAGCAAGAGCATCGGCCCAATGCGCTGTGGGCAGATAACGATCAGACTGTGGAACATCAAGCACGCAGTTACTTAGACATAAACTGTGGCCACTGTCACAACGCCGTTGGCGCAGCCGATACCTCGGGACTGCTACTGGACTACGCAGAACACTCAATGGAAGCCCTCGGGCAATGCAAACCACCCATCGCAGCCGGCCAGGGATCTGGCGGTCACTTATACAGTATTGTGCCGGGGCACGCGGATGAATCGATATTGAGGTTCCGCCTCGCCACCAACGACCCGGGCATGATGATGCCCGAGTTGGGAAGGTCCTTAGTGCACAAAGAAGGATTGGCATTAATCAACGGGTGGATTAACAGCCTCGAGGGCGAGTGTCTTTAGCTACCGGGCGTGCCCTATGGCTGTCCGCGGCCTAGGCAAAGGCCGAGCAACCCGTTTTTACCGCTAGCCGACAGCTTCGGTGCTTTTCCGCTCGGCGCGCATTACCGCCAGCTTTTCCACAACTACCGCATGCTTCTCGCGGTTCAATCCGTACTTGGAATAGCAGTAGATGGACACTAAGGCGAATCCGGACACGATGGGGCCATAAATCAGACCTAACCAAGCGATGGTATCAGCGCTGATGTCCGCTGCAGTTTGAATGTCCGCACCGGTTGGCCAATCGATAAGCGTTAGCGCAAAACCAGCAGCCATAGTACCAATCCCTGATGTCATTTTATTTGAGAACGAAATTGAGGAGAAAAAGATCCCTTCTTGACGCAGTCCTGTGCTTAGTTCGTGCTCATCAACAACGTCAGCAACCATGGAATTAAAGGACACCAACGCCTGCACCACCCCAAAGCCTTGCACAAACTTGATGACTATTAACGTCACCAGAAGTTCGTCGGTGCCATTTTCTGGAAACCAACCCAACAGCCGAAGCACGACGGGCACCACTTGGCAAAGAGCCCAACAGGAGGTGCCAATGATCACCGAGGGCTTCTTATCAAAAAGACGGGTAAAGGTACTGGCAAATATGGTACCGAGTAGAGCCCCAACCGGCGCGGCGGCAAAAAAGAACAGGTTGCCCTGACCCTGCAACTCCCAGAAATAGGTATTCATGTGCAGGTTCAGCGCGTTGTCTACGCCCACCATGGCGAACACGATCAACACACCGGCA
>JAYNPH010000115.1:232-3505 GCA_038113685.1 Gammaproteobacteria bacterium | reverse complement strand
GACCGATTCGTTAGCGCCGAACGAATTTCCGCAAAGGTCTTCTTGAGCACCGAAAGCGGCGACAGCCTGTCAGTGTTGGGGCGGCTTGTCGGCAAATAAGGGATGCGCTTGCGAGTACCAACCGAAGTGAGGAATACGGCTAACATCATGATGAGGGCCAACGTGACGCCAAACGGACCGTAGGCTTCAACATTGAACTGGGTATCGGGAAAATACACCATAAAGCCGATGACATAGGTCGCGATACCGCCGACGTAGCTAAAGAAGTAACGGTAGGCCACCACTTCAGTCCGCTCGTTGAAGTCTTCGGTCAACTCAGCACCCAGCGAGACATGGGGGACGTAGTACAGGGTCATCAGGGCGCGCGTGGCAACGGAGAACACGGTAAGCCACAAAAATAAAGAAAACTCACCTAACTCGGGTGGATTAAACAAACCAATAAATACGATGCCTAAAGGCAGAATCGAGGCATATAGAAAAGGATGCCTCCGACCGTTCTTACCCTGCCAGTTATCCGACAGCGAACCGATTACCGGATCGGTTATCGCATCCACGGCCAAGGCAATGCCGATGGCGATGCCGGTATAGGCTGTGGGTAAACCAAGAACCTGGGTGTAGTAGAAAAAGACGAAGACGTTAAAGGCCGCTGTTTTGATGCCCTCGGCGGCTTGCCCCAGTCCATAGCTGATCTTGATACCGCGCGTTAGCGGAGGGGTAGTACTTTCCATTGACGGAGGTTACAACGCCATGCGATCTATGTAACGCTTTGGGCAACAAAATAATGCCTTGAATTAATGAGAATACCATGCGCGACAATCCGCTCTTGCAAGCCCCCCTGATTAGTCCCATCCAAACCGTCATTAGCGACTGGATTGACTACAACGGCCATTTGAACATGGCTTTCTACAACGTGATTTTTGATCGAGCCGTCGATCACTTTTATGACTTGTTAGGGGTCGGAGCAAAGTACGCAGAAACAGGCGCCGGCTCGTGTTTTACCATGGAAATTCACGTACATTACTTGAACGAGGTATCCTTGGATGATGAACTCGAACTACACCTGCAGTTGCTCGACTACGACCGGAAACGCCTGCACTATTTTCAGCAGATGTATCACAAAGAAAACGGGTATCTCGCCGCGACTTCCGAACAACTGGCACTGCATGTGGATTTAACAACGCGGCGAGCCGGCGAATTTCCCCAACATATCATCGATAAGCTAGACGCCATGTCCGAGCCGCATAAGCGCTTGGAGGTTCCCGCACAGGTTGGTCACCAAATCGGCATTAAACGGAAATAGCCCACCGGACGCGGCAAAACCCCAGCCACAAAAAAGGCGGCCAAGCCGCCTTTTTATCGAGCAAAAACAGAGACTTAGTAGCCCTCGAGTTCACCGTAACGATTGCGGTGAAAGTTCACATCGCCGAAGGTCTGCTCGGCCACCGCCGCCCGCTTAATGAAGAAACCGATTTCAAATTCATCGGTCATACCAATACCACCATGCATTTGAATGCCTTCGCGAGAAACGAGGTTGTAGGTCTCGCCAACCTTCGCCTTAGCCAAAGAGGCCAGCTTCGCCACCTCGGTCGCGTCCCGACCTTCATCCAGCGCCGTTAGCGCCTCTAGGACACAGGACTTAGACAGTTCGATCTCGCAGAACATATTCGCCGCGCGATGCTTTAGCGCTTGGAAGGAACCAATGGCCACGCCAAACTGTTTGCGCTCTTTCAAATAAGCAACCGTGCGCTCAAAGCACTCTTGCAAACTACCAAGCATCTCTGCTGTGAGACCAATACGAGCAATGTCCAGAGCTGGGTCCAGCACGTCAGCGCCGCCATCTACTGCGCCCAGAACCGCATCCGCGGACACACTGACATTGTCCAGCACAACATTTGCGGCATTGCGCGAATCCGCCATGATGGTACGGGTGACGGTAACGCCAGACGCTTCACGATCCACGATAAATAGAGTCAATCCGGCACGCGCCGTTTGTTCACCAGAGGTACGCGCGACAACTATGAGCTTGTCGGCAACGTGACCGTCCAGCACGAAGGTCTTCTTGCCGGAAAGTGTGAAGCCGCCATCAGCGGCGGTCGCGGTCGTCACTACGTTGTACGGGCTGTGACGATGAGTTTCCTCCAGCGCCAAAGCCAGTTTCAATTCGCCGGCAGCGACGCTTGGCAGCAACTCGGCTTTCTGGGCATCCGACCCCCCTTGATTAATCAACGTGCCGCCGACCCAAACAGAGGCGAACAAGGGGCTGGCCGCCAAAGTGCGCCCGGACTCTTCTGTAACAACTCCGAGGCCTTTGTAACCAAACGCCAAACCACCGTGCTCCTCACCCCAAGGAATAGCGGCCCAGCCAAGCTCAACCATGGAATTCCACGTGGCCTGATCGTAACCATCCGCATTTTCTTCATCGCGCAGCTGACGCAATTGGGTAATCGGGGCATTAGACGTGCAAAAGTCTTTGGCACTGTCTTTGAGCATGGTTTGCTCTTCGTTGAGTATCATCGCCATAGAAGCTTCTCCTGAGGTTTGGCAGCTATTATAGCGTGTCGCCGCAGGGAGACTAGAGGCTGACGCAAATTTCACCAGCGACTGGTACCTGTCGCTCGGCACGCAGCAGTCATGATCCAAGCCCTGTTCAAGGGGCTGACTTAACTAAAATGGACAAATATGTGACGTTCGATGCAACTTTATTAATTTTTAGCATTATTTATTTAGCTCAAATTATATTGTCTTCGTCGCTTACGTTTTATATATTTTTACCACCCAAACATAAGCAGAATTTATTTAGTGAAAATATCTACAAAAAAAGCCCAATTAGAAAAACAAATGGCGCAGCTGGAAAAAGAACTTAAAAGTATTGAAAACAGTGCAGCGTTCCGAAAAGAAAATGCCATAAAAAAGGCACTCGCAAACTTAATGAAAAAGTACGGCTGTTCCAAAGCCGATCTGATTGCACTCTTGCAGAGCGAAGCCAATACTCCAGCTAAACGCGCACGGACTGCCGCCAAGGCGAAGTCGTCGCGCAAGCCCAGAATGCTCAAGATCTTTAAAAATCCAAATACCGGTGAAACTGTCGAAACTCGCGGTGGAAATCACAAAGTGCTTAAGGCTTGGAAGGCCGAATACAAACTCGCCAATATCGACGAATGGTTGGTGGGCACTAAGGATTAATTAATCCTGACATCCCAATACGATACGGTGTTATTTGCGCAATCTAATATCTCGCAGATAACGCTGAGTCGTTAAGAAGCTGCCTCGCTT
>JAYNPH010000115.1:0-222 GCA_038113685.1 Gammaproteobacteria bacterium | reverse complement strand
CCTCGCTTTGTGCTAAAGCTTTTTATTGGGAATGCAGCCCTTTCAATCGCGCCCGTAAAGATCCTCCAGCCTGACGATATCGTCTTCGCCGAGATAAGAGCCCGTTTGTATTTCAATGATTTCTAACGGAGTTTTACCTGGATTTCCTACCGCATGTACCGTGCCAGTTGAAACATAGGTCGATTCATTTTCTCTTAACAAAAATGTCTCATCACCATTAGT
>JAYNPH010000114.1:0-6758 GCA_038113685.1 Gammaproteobacteria bacterium | reverse complement strand
TGACCAGAGTGCCGTCGGGTAAAAACTGCATCTTGCCGCCGTAGTGAACCGGGGTGTCCTTCAATGGCGAGACGGTGAATATTGGGGTCACGTCCTCCACGCTGTTACCGTTCAACGTGCCGCTAACGATGCGCGTGCCGTTGGCCTCGGGGGTGCCGTAGGCGAAGGACAAATAGATGCGCTGGTTGGCTGCGAACTGTGGATCCAGCGTGACGTCGAAGTAACCGCCTTGACTGAGAACGTAGCTTTCCGGCAAACCTTCCAGAGCGCCGGCCGATTGACCGGTGGCGTCAAGGCGCTGCACTTCACCGCTGCGCAGGGCGACCAGATAGCCGCCGTCCGGCAAGAAGGCGATGGACCAAGGGAAGTTCAGGTTGTCGGCGACGGTCTGCAGCTTGTAGCTGGCCTGAGCGCCAAGGCTGAACGCTGGCAATGCAAGGGTGATAAATAAAGCTAAGGCGCGAATGGTCTTTCTCCTGAGGTATTTGTTTCCAATGACCTGAATAACAGCTTGCAGGCAGTTAAAATTACGATCCGAATCGGTATCGTACTTTGAAAACCAATTGATCCGCTATGGGTTCGGCCCAAGCTGATGGTTGGTATCAAGTCGCCGGGGGTGGTGGGGATGAGGTAGAACTCGTCTTCCTCCGCCTCAATACCTACCCATTGCACTGAAATCTTAAAGTGCTGTTTGGCGCTTAAGAAATACTCCGCCGTGAGGTTGGGGATCAGTCCCTTGGCGTCAAAGGTTGTCATGTTGCGATCTTCCTGGTGCAGCAGCCAACCGTGTCGGTCTTTGTATTCCATGCCTGCCGACAGATTCAGCCCATCTAAAGGCCGCCAATTGACCGAGGCTTTGTAGTTGTAGCTGTCGCCGCCTAGGTCTTCCCCGGTGTACCCAACTTCAAAGGAGTAATTCAGCGCCTTGGTCGTATTCGACTCGAATTTAAGTGACGCACCAACGGTTTCCTCGGTGCGGAAAATACCGTTGCCAAAGCCGTTCAAGTCGTCGTAGCGGCCGGGTCCGAAGTTCACGCGGCCGGTAAGCGTCGTCAAGTTTTTGAACGTGGCGCGGTTGGAGATCGCAATAGCGCCGCGAGAAAAATAACCGTCGCTGTTTTCCTGCACCGCGCCGCGAATATCAAATTGATTGTTTCTGGCCCAGCTCAAATTGGATGACGTGCGCGTATGCGCCGTGCGTATCTGCCGGTAGGCGTTGCGGGCCTGATAGCCCAGGTCGTTAATGTCCACGTACTTGTCAAAGTAGTCTATGCCTAACCGCTGGCGTACACCTTGGCGAAATGTGTACTCAAAGTCCAAGAAGCCACCGTATCCGGCCTTAACGCCGTCTAGGTCTGAGCGGAACGCCTGTCCATCGACCTTTAACTTGCCGTCCTCGGTCAGCAGATGCCAATCCAACCCTGTGACATAGGCATCGCGGTCATAGTGCTGGACGGCCGTGGCCAATATGCCGATGGCCTTGTAACCCTTGGTGTTGTTCTCATACAAAAAACGCGCAACGCCGTAGTCGCTGCCGTCTTGGGTAAGAAGGAGGTCTTGGCCGTTTTGCGTCGCTTTGAACCGAACCTCGTCCTCAAAGGCAGTTAAGAAGCCATAGCGGAAGTTGCCAAACTGTCCTGTTGCCTTGGCGGCCCCCAGCAGTTCCGCCGGCAGCCTGCTTTCGCGGTCTGAGACCTCTTGACCCGCATTGAGCACAGGGGCCTGAGGGCTGCCGCCAATACGGCGGGTGTTAATCAGCGTGGTGGGTGGGCCGCTTAGCCCTACGCCGCTGCTTCGCGTGTCGGCCCGAGGTGAGGCGACAAAAATTTCCTGGCCTTCCACGAAGAACAAACGTTTTTCCGGAAAAAAGGTTTCGGTAGCCGACAGGTTGACCACCACATCGTCTGATTCCACATTGCCAAAATCAGGGTTGAGGGTGGCGTTAAGCTGGAAGTTGCTGGAAGGACGCCAAAACAGGTCGGCGCCGATCTGGTAACGAGTCTCGTCGTCGATTTCGTCCTGAGTCACCGAAGCAAAGGGGTAAATGTTGTACTGCTGCCGTGGGTTGATACCGCGCAGTTCTACTGGCTGCAGCACCGACAAAAATTTTGGCTTGGTGCTGGGCAGGGCAGGCCAGCCCCAGCGTTCATCTAGATAGGCAACTTTGCGTGACAGGTATATGCCCATGTTGCGCACGTCCTTGGTGTTGGGCATTGAAACCGCGCTCCAAGGAATAAAGAACTCTGCAGACCAGCCGGTATCGGTCTCCACCGATGCACCCCGCCATGGACCGTCCCACTCATTGGAAAAACGGTATTCGGGCAGCACTGTACCGTCCATTAAGGAGTCACCTAGGTTGATGCCAAACCAAAACCCGTAACGGCCTTCGCCGGAGGTGTCCAGGGTTAGGTTGATACTGTCCCGATTTAGGCCTGCGTAAACGTCCCGACCGGATAGGCGTCGTATCAACGTGCCCTTGGGCTGTTCAAGGTCTGCGGCGAGGTACAAACCCTTGTCGGTGTAGGCGAGTTTGATGTTGGTTGCGTGGGGGGTATCGGCCAAGGTGTCTGGCTCTAAAACCACGAAGTTGCCAACATTGGGCAGCGTGGACCAAATTGCCTCGTCAAGACGGCCATCGACCTTGATCGCGGCTTCGGCTTCCGTCGTTTTGCTGATACCAATGGCGTTTGGCGTCGTATTGGCGCTAGGCTGATCTTCTAACCGGACCTGGATACCCGGAGCGCCGTTGAGTGCCACGGTATTTGATGGCGCTGTCGTTTCAGGTCTTGCAGAGGGTGCTTGAGTTCTCTCGGGGCTGGGCTGGGGCAATCCAGCATTGGTTGCTAAATTGGTTGCAAAGTTGTTTGCTGGGCGGCTGGTCCCAGAACGCTCAGTGGTCACGATCCACGCCCCGCTGACATTGGCTCGCTTGGCGGCCAAAACAGCGGCTTGGGCGCTGGCTCGGCTGCCATAAGCCCTCGAGACCACTCGATAAACCTGGCCGGTTGCTGTTTTCGCTGGAAGCACCCGATGGCCCGGGCCTAAGGTTGCGTCGGCCTCTGCTAAGGCGTTACGGGCATTTTCCAGATTCGCGTAGCTGCCCACCGAGACACGGAATTCGGTAACCGCGCTGCCTAGAGTTGACAGGAATAGCAGGCCAGTCGCCAGGGTGGCATTGACCGCGCGGCGAAGGACAGTTCTCCAAGAATCCGTTAGCTGTGACATGCGCTCTCCCGACAGCAATGGCCCAACAGCCAGTAATAATAGCGTTATTCGGCCGGCTGCGATATTTGCAAATTGCCTGTGTTTTGTGATTTGAGCGGCCAGTTATCGCATTGCGGTGCCCTGATGACACTGCAATACCAGCCACGCTTTGTCTGCGCGGTTATGTGAACGAGGGCACACCGTAGAAGCTGTGAGGGCGAGCGGTATGCGAGGCAAAATAGTAAGGTTGTTAGCTCGACGTGGTACGTCGGGATTTCCCCCATTGGTAGGTACACGGAGTTGATAATGACCGCAGCACAGTTAAGCAGAACCAGCTCGCGTGCGTTGGTATGGGCACTATTGCTGATTACCTGGCCGCAGATCGCGCTGCCGTCTTCCGCAGCCGGGGCCGAATCGGCTTTGCAGCCTCTGACTCCCGCCCTGCGTATTGAATACGTGACCAAGCTGGGGCTGATTCAAGGGCATTTGTGGGTTGCCGCCCAGCTAGTTGAAAACGGATATACGGATTTGGGCGCCAAGCATGCGAAGCATCCCGGGCAAGAGGTGTATCAGGAACTCTTGCCCTTTTTTAGCGCGACGAATTCCCCGGGATTTGCGGCCGAGATTGAGGCGATGTCCGGGCAATTCCATGCGGAATCCTTGACGGAGTTTCGGCGTGCTTACGCGGATGTGATGTCGACCATTACCGGTATCGTGGCTGCTCAAAATCTCGGCGCTCAGGCGAAACTGCAGGTGGCCGGAGCCTTGGTGGAGCAGGCCAGCGTCGAATATCGAGCAGGTGTCCGAGACGGAGCCGTTGTCGATCTGCAGGAATATCAGGATGCCAGAGGCTTCGTTGAAATCGCCCATGCGCTGTTGGCAACGGATTCGCCGGCCCAAGGTATTGCCGCCGGCCCCCAGGAAAGGCTACTGGAACAACTCAATGCGGTGAAAGGGCTGTGGCCCTCTCTTAAACCTAACGCAGATACTTTGGGTGACGGTGATGAACTGGCATCGCTGTCCGCAACGTTGGCGGTCATGCTGGAGGCAACCGCGGTCGAACAGTAGCAGGCAGGCAATGGGTGCGTCGCTGTCTGGGTTTGCCGCAAACCCTGGTGCTTGCGGGCGGATTCAAACCGCTTCATATCATCACAATAGCGATGGCATTGATCGCACCCCAAATTGGCCGCCTTTGGGGTTTTTCCTGACGGTCCAATAGACATATGATTTGCCCGATTCAACGGATAAACGGAGACGTACTCATGCTGACGCTACACTTTGCGCCGAACTCACGGGCGGGCCGGATCGTTTGGTTGCTGGAGGAATTGGGCTTGCCCTACGACATCAACAAAATGGCCTTTCACCCCCAAGACCTAAAATCGGATGAGCACCGTGCGCGCCACCCGCTGGGTCGTGTGCCTGTGCTAGACGATGGTGACGTGCGCTTGTTCGAGTCCGGGGCCATTGTCGAATATGTATTGGCACGACATAAAAATGGAGGACTGCGGCCTAGTGAGGATGCAGCCGAATTCCCAGAGTATTTGCAGTGGTTTCACTATTGCGAAGGCATGGTGATGCCGCCCGTGAACACAATCGTCGTACAAACGGTTCTGCTGCCACCCGATCGCCGGGATGAAACGGCTTTGAAACAGGCTCAGCGTTTGCTGACCAAGGCGTTGGAGCCGGTCAATGAGGCCTTAGCGGGGCGCGAATATTTGATTGGCGATTTCTCCGCCGCCGATATTATGTTGGGTCATGCCTGCTTTATGAGCGATCGGTTGGGTTGTGTTAGCGACGATATGTCAGCCTTAAAAGCCTACGTGGGTCGGGTGGCCAATCGTCCGGCCTTCAAGACCGCTATTGAAATGCAGTAGCGGGTTCGGTCATTGGCGGGGCTGCATCACGTAGTCCGCCAGTGCTTGAAACAGCGTCATCGTCTGAGACTCAGACGTGTCGCTCCAGGCATCCTGCCATGAGCTTTGTAAGGCAATGACTAGGTTGCGTTTGGGGTCGATCAGAATGATCTGGCCAAAGATACCCTCTGCTGCGTAGACCCCGTCGCCAAACAGCCACCAAAAATAGCCGTAGCCATCGCTGCCCCGGGACGGACTGGTGGACTCCTGGAGCCATCCCGGGAGGAACGGACTGTCCTCTACGGCGCCGGAACTGTGGTCCAGAGCAAATAGGCCGATACGAGCGTAATCTCTCAGCGTTGCACTGATACAGCAACCGGCAAATTCGTCGCCGCCGGGTGTGTCAAGCATCCAATAAGCGTTGTCGGACAGACCGGCAGGTTGAAACAGTTTCGCTGCGGCGTAATCGCTAAGATTGCCGCCAATGGCTTTTCTCAGGATCGCACCGGCAATGTTGGTTTCGCCGGTGTTGTAGTTGAAGCGCTGGCCTGCCGGGGCTACGCGAGGCAGTCGGCCCATATAGGCAAAGCCTTCGCTCTGTTCCATTGGCAGGTTCGCGATGTTGGATTGCCGGTCGGCATAATCTTCGTTCCACGCGACCCCTGACGCCATTTGCAAGATGTCTTTAATGCTGACACCAGCGTAGCTCGTGTTCTCAAATTCCGGCAGATAGTCGGTAATTGGCGCGTCAAGGGAGGAAATAAAGCCATCTTTCAGGGCCGCACCGTACAGCAAGCTGACCACAGACTTGGTTACCGAAAACGAAACCCAAGGATGTTTGGCGCCGTGATCAAGGCCGTATTGCTCGACAACGATGTTGCCATTGTGAACGACTAAAATACCCGCCGTCGGCTGAGCCAACATATGGCTATCTAGGTCCCAGCTTTTGTCGTTGAACTCATAGGTAAAGTCGCTCAAATCTAAGAGTTGCTCCGGCAGTTCTCTAGTTTTAACAGAGCCGGCAATTGGCCTAGTTGGAAATAGGGTGTCAATGGCGGGAAAGCCTGCGACTTTTTCTTCGGCGCTCCAGTGCAGTAGCGCTTGTGGGCTGCCCATAGCGCCGGGGGTGGTGTCTGATGACGTTACGGGGCCAGAGGCTAGGGCGGTCTGGCACACCAAGGTCGCAGTGCTGATGAGAGCTAGTATTCTGGCGAGTAATCGTTGGTGCATAGCAGGTCTGCCTGATCTGTTATGCGATCGGTGCTTGGTGGCGACCGACCGGCGTTAGTGGAAGGCAAAGTCTGCGCTTTGCCGCGGTTGTTATGGTCTGGCGGACAACCATTCCTTTTGTTGGGCCATGATACGTTTGCTCGCCGCTAAAGTGGACATCTCGGGCTGGGGCGCGCCAGCTTGCCCCAACAGCTCAAGTTGGGCGTAGAACCAGTACTGGACGCCAAAGGTGCCAAGCGTGCGCAGGGTTTTGAGTCGGTTGAGAAAGTTTAGCCAGGGCGGGAAAAAAGTCAGCGTGCTCTCAAAGCGCGGCAGTTCCTCCAGTCCGTTGAAAAGCTGATTCGGGGCATCGGTCATCACGCACATAGGCCGGCCAATACCGACCATGTCAGCACCGTTTGCGAGAGCTTCTTCCATACTTGATCGCCGGCGAAAACCGCCGGAGACCATCAACGGGATAGACACCTCCTT
>JAYNPH010000113.1:0-6812 GCA_038113685.1 Gammaproteobacteria bacterium | reverse complement strand
AACCACGCCGATGCCGAGAATGTCGCCAGCATATTGAACAATCTGATTCAGCAAAATGACCGCGGATCCGACAGCGGCCCCAGTGGTGCCGTGACGATTCAGGCAGACAAAACCTTAAACGCCATCGTGCTACGGGCGGACCCCTCAGATATGAACGAACTGCTAAACATTGTGCAGCGGCTGGATACCCCGCGGTCTCAGGTTCTCATCGAAGCCGCCATTGTCGAGATCAGTCTGGTGGACAACAAGAGCTTCAGCGTGGAAAGCGCCGGCTTGGATGCTCGAGGACAAAGCGTCCCGTTAATTTCCACCAGTTTGGGTGGCAGCCTCAACAGCGTTTTAAAATCGCTGGTTAGCGAGGACGGTACTGTCGGCGAAAATGCCCTAGCCGGAATTGGCACCCTCACCCAACCCACGGTAGCCGCAGCGAAAGTCGATGTCGACGGTGTGTCCTTTGGTACGGTCATCAGCGCACTGGCCACCATGGAAAACGCCAATCTACTGTCTACCCCGAGCATCGTTACCTTGGACAATACCGAGGCCAAAATTTTGGTGGGCCAAGAGGTACCCTTCCGATCCGGCTCCTTCACCACCACCAGCGACGGCGCCAACAACCCGTTCACCACCGTGAACAGACAGGATGTTGGTATTGAACTAACGGTAACCCCCCATGTGTACGACACCGATGAGGTCCGCATGGAGGTAGCACAAGAAATTTCCAATGTTCTGAGCAATTCCGTTAGCAATACTGCCTTTGCCGACGTTGTGACCTCGAAACGCTCCATCGAGACGACGGTGCTGGCCGCTTCCGGGGAAACCGTTGTTCTCGGCGGCCTCATCCAAGACGACACCAACGACAGTCAGCGCAAAGTGCCCGTCTTGGGTGACATCCCGGTGTTGGGCAATCTTTTCAAATCTCGCGGCAAACGCAAAACCAAAACCAACCTCGTGGTTTTTCTCCGTCCCACGGTGATCGACAGCTCTGGCAGCGCCAAGGCCATAACGGATATGAAACTCAACGGCATCTGGGAAGTTGGCGAGGATGGCGGCGACCGCGTCATTGCAGATGACTTATTTAGGGGTCAAGGGCCAAGCCGTTAGGCTGAGGTTTGTCACAGGCACGCGCGTGCAATGAATAAAACTGCGTCATCAAAATGGCAGAAAATAAGCCAAGCGGTCTGGCGGCGCCTGATCACAACAGGCATCAGACCGTGGGTTAGCGGTGACGAATCCCTGCCGGCTCGACGTGCGGCCGACCCGAACGTTGTCCGCCAATGCATCGTCTATGCCCAAGCCAGTCAATCACTTGCCGATGCGCTGATCGTCGAGAAAGCCGTCTCGGCGCTGAACGCCAGGACACAGATTGGTGATGCCGCTCCACAACTTGATGACTACAACACCCCTTTAGACCCCATCTGCATCAATGCGTGGCAGAACCACGACGCGTACTTTGGTTTGGCAACAGGCATAGCTGGCCGCATGACCATGAAGCGGGTACCCGACCTGCTGCAGCGCCTGATTGAGGCGCCAACCGACGTGCATCAACACATTGTCGTGGTACCGGTTTGCGTTTTTTGGGGCAGAGGACGTTCCCACAAAGACAGCTTGCTGCAAGCGCTAACGTCAGAACAACGGTCTGCAACCGCGGGCTTCAAACGATTTTTAGGCCTTGTTTTCAGTCGCGGCGATGTCCATGTCTGCTTTGGCAAATCCGTGCCGCTGGCGGAATTAGCTGCCCATGAGCGTGGCTCGGAATTTGCCGCCCGCCGCGCAGCAAGACTGCTCAGACGCCGTTTCAAGGCCATGCAGTTTTTTACCTTGGGTCCGGACCATTCCCATCGTCGAACGCTGCTCGCCCACATCACCCGCGCCCCCAGAGTCCGCAACGTCATCTCGCAACTGACGACAGATCAACCGGCTACCCCCGCCGATCGACAGCGCAGTAAGCTCGAGCGCGCGGCCTACAAAATCGCCCAAACCATCGCATCGGATATGACCTACCGAACCCTACGGCTATTCAGGGTCTTCCTGAGTTGGTTTTGGCAGCGCATCTACAGCGGCATCAACGTACGGGGCTTAGAGACGCTGGCTGAGGTAAACGACACCCACACCTTGGTTTATGTGCCCTCCCACCGCAGCCATATTGACTACTTGGTGCTCAGCTACTCCTTATTCAAAGCCGGCGTCATGCTGCCCCATATTGCTGCGGGCGATAATCTCAACCTGCCCGTTGTAGGCCGGTTGCTGCGACAAGGCGGTGCCTTTTTTATGCGCCGCAGCTTTCGCGACGACCGGCTTTACGCAGCGGTTTTCGAGGAATACCTGTACCAAGTATTTGCCAGCGGCCACAGTGTCGAATTTTTTCCCGAAGGTGGCCGAAGCCGCAGCGGCCGGTTGCTATCGCCCAAATATGGCCTGCTCAAACTCTGTCTGGAGCAACAGTTGAGCGGACTGCCGAAACCCTTGGCGTTTGTGCCAATTTATTTCGGCTACGAAAAAGTTATTGAAAGCGGCAGTTATCTGCGCGAACTTCGCGGCCACGCTAAACAAAAAGAAAATTTACTCGGTGTGGTCACCAATCTGCAGCTTGTTCGGCAAAACTTCGGCCAGCTACAGGTCAATCTCGCAGCGCCGATCAAACTCGATGAATGGCTCCAGCAAAACCCGGACGAGCCGGAATCCGCAAGCCCCAACCAGAACCGGCAATTGACGGCTCTTGGACGAGCCATCATGGAACGCATTAACCAACAAGCCAGCATAAGTCCCGTGAATCTTCTGGCGTTGGTGCTGACAGATCGCAACAATCTCACCATCGAAAGAGACGCGCTGTGCGGAAAAATCCGCTGTTTTCAAATGTTGGCAACAACCCTCTATGGCCCCCAAGTGCTCACCGACAATGTGCAGGACAGTCAGGATTGTATCGACAAAACCGTGGCACTGGGCTTTGTCAGCCGCCACGCTACCGAAGATTGGATTACCTGTTCGACTGCCAACGCGACCCTGCTGACTTGGTATCGCAACAATGTTCTTCACCTGTTCGCCCTGCCCGCCTTGATCGCCTTGCTAGTTTCTCGCAGCCCCCAAGGTATCAGCGAACAATTGCTCACAGAACAGGTCGCGGTAATCTACCCCTTTATCGCTGAAGAACTCACCTGCAGCGACGCCGCAAATACAGATGCGGTTCTCGAAGCGCTGGTAAACCAAGGGCTGTTACGACGAAATCGTTCCCAGATCATCCCCCCCAGCCGACCAAGCGAAGGACTTGAGCATCTCAGTCAACTGGGCAGTCTGATGCTGGAAATACTGCAGCGCATGTACGTGGTAATTTGCATTGCCAGCCATGGCCGCTGGAATCGGCAGGAGTTGCAGCACCACAGCGCCAGCGTTTCTCGCAAGCTGTCGCGGCTATTTGGCTTGCCCGGGGCTGAGTTTTCCGACCAGAGCCTGTTCGATAACTTTGTCGACGGCCTGCTTTCGGGGCAATGGCTGCAACAAAACCAGAGCGGTTATTTAACACCTGCCAATGACCTGCAAGCGGTAGCAGACAGCGCTGCCGAGCGTATTCTGGACCCGCCACTGCTATTCGCCTTACAGCGAGCGGTCAAAGCCGTGGCACGCGACTAGCCGGCAGGCAACTGACCCCGGTAGATATCAAAGCGAATGCTCTTGCCCTTAATCTGAAAATCAGCCGGCAGTAACTGGGCATCTTTTAACCGCCTTTTGACCACGACACGCCCAGCGGTTCGGCCCAGCGCAAGCCCCAAGAGCGCTAGGGCATCGTCCCCGGCACCCACGTCCTCTGTAAGTTCCCGTAAATGCTGTAGGCCTCGATTGGGAAGCGCTTTCTTGCCCCGAGGCGGAAACATCGGATCCAGTAAAATCACATCCCAAGGCGTCGCTGTCGGATCCTTAGGAGGGCGAGCTAAAACCTCGGCAGCTTCACCGCAAATCGCTTGAGCACCCGCAAAATGACGAGCGCGCTCCTGCAGCAAAATCCAAACCAGCCGCTGACGCTCCACCAGACAGACCTTGGCCCCCAGTTGCGCCAGCAGCAATCCATCGCTGCCAAATCCAGCGCAGGCATCAAGAATGTATAAATCTGTTACCGCACCGCCACAGGCTCTGGCCAGCTCCGTTCGCGCCCCGCTGCTTTGCGCCCGACGCAACAGGTCCGCGTGTGAGGGTTGAAAGGGACTGGGGTATCCGGGCATACACAGCCACATACCTTCCCGGTCAAGATAAAGAGCCGGCGCTGTTACGTCAGGAGCCTTAGCGGCCACTTGCAGTTCGCACCAAGGCGCATAACTTTGCGCCTGCTCCGCAAAACCCGGTTGGTGGTATAGAACCAAGCCGCTTTCGTTCATTGATTGCTCAACGATTCGGCGCTGCAACCGAAGCCACTTTCTTCCAAGGGGAATCCCCCTCTACATAGATCGGCAACGCATCCTGAGCGGGTTGGGAATGCCCCAAACTGTGGGCGTGTCGCACCGGCAACACCATGGCCTGAGCATTGGGCGCCGGATCTACTGTCTGATCAAAGATCAAGCCTTCGGACAGCCACAAAGGTCGCGGTCCCGCCAAGGAGCAGGGTTGTTGCCCGGCCTTCAGCCACTCCGGAGTTTGGGTATAAAGCCGATCTTCATGGACAGCGGTTATGACCTCGGCGCCGTCTTCCCGGCTATGGCTGTAGAGCGCGAGGTAATAGGCCTCGGCGCGGCTTGGAACAACTGTCAACCAAGTCTTTGTTGCCTCGGCGGAGGACGACGCTAGCGCTGCGCTTAGAGAAGGTTCGGCAAGCGCACTGTGCAGCAAAATTTCAGAGCCAGCCATTGGCACGACCAAACACTCGCTGGCCATAGCCAAGCCTTGGGCAATAGAAGCCGCGATACGAACACCAGTAAACGATCCGGGACCGGCGCCAAATCCGATCAGTCCGGTTTCTCGCGGCGCGACCCCGGCCTCTTGATACAGGGCGTCCAGCAGGGGTAATACTTCTTCATTGTGCCGTCGCTGCAGTTCTTCGTGACGGCAGAAGACTTGATCTTCCACCGCCAAGGCTAGGCTACAATAGACGCTTGAGGTCTCAATACAAAGGGTGACAGTCATTGCAAGAGCATAGCCAACCGATGGATCTGGAGGAAGCGCGAGCGGCACTATTTGCGCAGATAGCGCCCATTTCGCGCACCGAAGTCATCCCCTTAAGTGAAGCCCTTGGGCGAGTGAGCGCTGCTCAGGTTCAGGCTCAACTGGCGCTTCCCCCCTTTCCCGCCTCAGCCATGGACGGATACGCCCTGCGACGACAGGACTTTGATCAGGCCAAGAGCACGGGACTCACCGTAGTGGGCGAAAGTATGGCCGGACATCCCTTCGTTGAGACCATTCAGCCGGGGCAGTGTGCACGCATTTTTACCGGTGCTGTCGTGCCGCCGGGCGCTGACCTGATCTTGCTGCAAGAGCAGTTGGCGGACACCCTTACCGCTGCAGACGGCTCGGTCACCGTTCGCTTTGAACAGCACGACATCGATGAGGACTACATCCGGCCCGTTGGCAATGATGTGCATCTAAACCAAGTGCTGGCCGAACCCGGCGACTTGCTCAGTGGCCTGCTGCTGGGTTCGTTGGCAGCCGCAGGCGTGAACCAGGTGGAAGTTTATGGCCGCGTCACCGTCGGCATCTTCTCAAGCGGTGACGAACTCAAAGATCCCTCGACCCCTCCGGATGAACTGAAGCTGGGTGAAATCTACGATTCCAACGCCTTCACCTTGGCTAACCTATTGGCGAACTTACCCGTACAGGTTGTGGAGTTAGGCCGCCTGCCCGACGATCCCACTATCGTGCGGCAAGCATTGGCAGACGGTGCGAAACGCTGCGACATGCTGATTACCAGCGGCGGAGTTTCAGTTGGCGACGCAGACTTCATTGGCACGACCATCGCCGAACTGGGCCATCTGGCATTCTGGCGGTTGAACCTGAAACCCGGTAAACCTTTGGCCTTTGGCAGCATAGGTACCTGTTGGGTCTTTGGCTTACCCGGCAATCCGGTTTCTACCATTGTGACGTGCTTGCTGCTGGTGATGCCAAGCCTCAAGCGTCTGTGCGGCACAGCGCCGAAACCCATTTTGAGGATACCGGCTACCCTTGGCAGCCCGCTTTCTCATCGGCCGGGACGGGCCGAGTATCAGCGCGGTATCTACACCGCAGACAACTTAGGAGGCCTCACCGTAGGGCACACCGGCGATCAAGGATCCAACCGCTTGAGCACCTTCGCCGGAGCCAATTGCTTGATCGAAGTACCCAAAGACAGCGGCAATCTACCCGGCGGCGCCGACGTGACAATACTGCCGCTAAGTGACTTGCTCAACTAGGCTGTCAGGCCCGCTGCGATGGCGGATTGAATGTCTTCGACGGCACCACTGCCGTCAATCTCCAGATATCGGAGCGTGGATTTAGCTTGGTAATAGCTCACTAAGGGCTGGGTTTGCTCGTAATAAACCGCCAACCGATCGCGCACGGTGCTTTCCGTGTCGTCCTCGCGCTGCTGAAGCGCCTCTCCTGTAACGTCGTCCAGACCCTCAGCCTTCGGCGGGTTGTAAATTACGTGGTACACCCTGCCGGATCCGGGATGAACCCGACGGCCGGTGATACGCTTCACCAGTTCTTCGTCCTCAACTTGTATTTCGACTACCGCATCGATTGGAATACCGGCTTGGTCCATGGCGTCTGCCTGGGGAATTGTCCGCGGAAAACCGTCAAACAAAAATCCGTTTGCGCAGTCGTCGGCTTGGATGCGCTCTTTGACTAGGTCGATGATG
>JAYNPH010000112.1:0-6835 GCA_038113685.1 Gammaproteobacteria bacterium | reverse complement strand
GTGTACGGATTGGCTCAACACCGACTGCAGACTCAATTGATGCTCGCGCAGCTCCCCTGCTTCGAAGAGCAAATCGTATACCAAGGGTGACGATGCGCCATGGCCTGTTAGCAGCTGATGCCGCAGCACGCGGGGCAGCCAAATGGCGTCGTCGGCCCACATGCGCTCATAGGGAATGCCATTGAGCGGGCACCAAAACGGACGCGCTTCAGGTGTCTCGGCCATGTTGCCGCTGAAATCCCGCGCAACAAAAACGTAGCCCAGCCACTGAGGGCCGCTGCGCTCAACAAAACGAAGCTCTGCGGCGCAGCCTAGCGGCTCCGCCTCGATCCCGGTTTCTTCCCGCATTTCACGGCGCGCACAGTCCAGTAGCGTTTCGCCAAGCTCCCACTTACCTCCCGGCGCGTTCACCTTACCCTTGCCATGCCCGGTTTTTTTTTCGATCAGCAACACTCGATCTGAATCGATCAAAAACAGCAGCGTGCCGACAAATTCCGGCTGCCATTTTTGCTGCCAAGGCGTGTCGATGGTCAGCTCGCCCACCGCTAGGCGTCGTAACGTACCTGCAGCGCCGCATACAACGCATCGGGCAGGTCAGCGGCAGGGACGTTAAGTTCGCTCAACAGGTCAATCAGGTGCTCGTTATCTTCTCGACCACCCCAAAGCTTGCGGTATTCACCGGTTTTGTAGCCATGGTTCTGACGAAAGCGATTCAGTACGTTCTTGCCTATGTATAAATCAAACAGCTCCGCCAAGGTCATTGGTAAGGCCGCCATGGCATCCAGAAAGGGTTGCAGCTCGAACGATCGGGTTCGCAAACAAGAGCTTGCCAGTGCTTCAATGGCTAGTCGGAATGCGTTGGCTTGCTCTTCTTCAGATACCGCGGCTAACGGTGTCACCGACGCAAGGTCATCAGCCACTTGATCTGCTACTTCACCTTTTCGCAGCAATTCGCTTAGCGCAAAGTGCCAGATATCCACCAACTCCAAGCGCACCTGATCCAAGTCCGCATCCTGCTTTTTCCACCACTTCCAGCCAAAGTGATCGAGCATTTCAGCGCACTCGACCCACATGGCCCGGTAATACTCATAACCCTGACTACGCCACTGAGGATGCACCAAGGTGTTATGGGTATCCTGCATCTCCGCCATGGTTCGCAACATGGCGTAGCGTTCTGGGGTATTTTGTGCCGGGTTAGTTGAGCTGGGCATATAGGTTCCTAACAGCGCTGAATAAACAGCCCCAAGCCTACCTAACTGGGTCGAATCTGCCCAATTCAATGTATTGCTCGCCAGAATAACTGCCGTTAGCCTAAGCCAATGTATTTACCTGCGTTTAACAGGCAAACAGAGGAGGGGAGGTATGGATTTATCATTTGGCCCGAAGTACGACGAGTTTCGCAGTGAAGTCGTCACGTTTCTGAAAAACAACGCCGACAAAGCACCGAAAGGCACCGATTTGCGGGGGCAAGCCGCGAAAGACTGGCAAAAACTGCTGATCGAGAACGGCTATACCTGCCGCACCATTCCAAAGGAGTTTGGCGGCTATGGAGCCGAGCCGGACATCATCAAATCCAGAATCATTGCCGAGGAGTTTTCCAACGCTCGGGTGAACTCCGGTCTGGGCGGCCAAGGTATCTCAATGCTGGTGCCTACGCTTCTAGAGATGGGTACCCAAGAGCAAAAAGAGCAATTTATCCGCCCGACCATTATGGGCGAAATGGTGTGGTGCCAAGGTTATTCAGAACCCGGTGCAGGCTCTGACCTTGCGTCTCTCACCACGGCAGCGGTGTTAGATGGGGATGAATGGGTAATAAACGGACAGAAAATTTGGACCAGCACCGCGCATATTGCGGACTGGATTTTCTGCTTGGTTCGCAGCGAACCAGATGCCCCAAAACACAAAGGCATATCGTTTTTGCTGTTCGACATGAACACCCCGGGCATCGAGATTAGACCGTTAGTGGATATGACCGGCCACGCCAACTTCAACGAAACCTTCTTCACGGATGTGCGGGTTCCCAAGCACCAGATTGTTGGTGAGCGCGGTCAGGGTTGGCAGGTAGCTAACGCTATTTTGGGCCACGAACGCGAGACCCTTGCTCCGGCGAACACGGCCCAAACCCGGGTCAATGCTTTAATCGAGTTAATGAAAAACGAGACCGCCGACGGCGCCCGGCTGATCGATAATCCGGTGTACCGCGATCGCCTTATGAAACTCCAAAGCAAGGTTATGGCCATGCGCTTTAACGAGCTGCGGGTGCTTTCGGCGCGCTTGAACCCGGGCCAAGACCCTGGCCTGTCGCGCATGATTACCAAGCTGGAAGGCACGGAACTGCGCCACGACCTGGAAGGCCTCGCCATCGACGTCATGGGTGAAATCGGTTTGGCCTATGAGGACAATCCTTACCTACGGGGTGCGGGAAGCTGGCAGCGGGAATACATGTTTTACCTGGGCCTTATCATTGGCGGCGGCACCTCGCAGATTCAAAAGAACATCATCAGCGAGCGCGGCTTAGGCATGCCGCGGGAACCAAAATTCGAAAAAGCGAGTTAAGGAGGCACCATGCAGTTTGGACTATCAGAAGAACAGATCCTCCTCCGCGATAACGTCAATCGTTTTTTGGACGATCACTCCGCCCTCGACCGAGTTCGCCAATATGCGGACGGCGGCGAAGACGGCGATATTTGGGCAGGCTTGGCCGAGCTGGGTGTGCCGGCGCTCTTGGTGCCTGAAGACCAAGGAGGCATTGGCCTGTCACCGCTGGACGCGGCGATTGTTGCAGAGTGCCTCGGTTCCCATATCGCACCGGCGCCATTCTTGGGCACTGCTGTTATGGCTCCCACAGCGCTGGTTGCCAGTGGCGGCGATCATGATGAGCTGTTGGCGGAGATTGCAGCCGGCACGCACCGAGTGGGGATCGCATTTTCCGAGGCCATCAAGCGTCGCAACGATGCCCATGTGGAGGTTCGTGGTGAACGAATGTTCGGCAAGTCTCTGTTCGCCTTTGATGCGGAGGCAGACTCGTACTTAGTGGCCGATCAGAATAAACACCTGTACTTGATTGCGGCCAACGACCCGGGATTGAAACGAACCCACCTTACAACCGTCGATAAGACTCGCCGCACCGTGGAGTTGGCCTATGAGGACGTTGCCGCGACCTGCATCAGCACCGATGTTGCCGTGTTTGAAGCAACCCTAGACATTGGCCGCGTCGCCATCGCTGCAGATACCCTAGGCGCAGCGCAGAACATGCTGGATCAGGCAGTGGAATACGCCAAGCAGCGTGAGCAGTTCAATCGGCCTATCGGCAGCTTTCAGGCGGTGAAACACATGTGCGCGGAGATGGCCGCACAGCTGGAGCCTTGCCGCTCCATGGTTTGGTTTGCTGGACATGCATTGGCTGAATTACCGGACGAAGCACGAGTCACGGCCTGTCACACCAAGGCGCATTTGGCGGAGGTCGCCCAATTTGTTGCCAAGACGGCAACCGAGGTCCATGGCGGTATGGGCTTCACGGATCTGGTTGGCCTGCACTATTGGTTCAAGCGCTGCGGCGCCAATCGCCAATGGCTTGGTGCGCCGGAATTTGTGCGGCAAGAAGCTGCGGTGCTGCAGGGGCTGGTGGCGAACTAGACCTTTCGGGCTGACGCCGGCTGGTGAACTGTGCGTGATTCCAAAGCGGTGTCTTTGCTTGCTGTGGTTGCCGGAGCACTCATTCTGGGCGCCACCACCTCGGCCCTGCGGGAAATCGACATAGGCAGCACGGCCGCGGCTTTCTGGCGGGTGGCTCTGGCCCTTCCGGTTCTGATGCTGCTGGCGCTCTGGGGCAACCGCCGGCAGCCCGGCTCCCACGCCCTGCCAGACAAAAAACACGGCCAGCTGCTGGCCTTGGCGGGGGCCTTTTTCGCCGGAGACCTGGTGTTGTGGCATCTCTCCCTAACCCACACAACCCTTGGCAATGCCACCTTCCTCGCCACCCTATCCAGCCTGTGGGTGCCGCTGACGGCGTATTGCTTGCTGAAGCAGTCACTGTCCCGCCACTTTGTGATTGGGTTGATCTGCGCACTTTGCGGCTCGGGCGTTTTGCTCAGCTCTCATGTGACATGGGACGCCAGCACGTGGATGGGCGACCTATACGGTTTACTCACCGGTTTCTTTTTCACCGGCTACCTCCTTGTTATCGGGCGCTGTCGTGACACCCTGCCCACAACCGACACCATGCTTTACTCCTCGGCATTTTGTGCCCTGTTTCTGGCTCCCTTGGCCATCGCAACCAACTTGGTAACCAACGAGCCTGCGATTCCCGCATCACTAACGGGATGGCTAAGTGTTTTGGCCTTGGGCTTGCTCGCCCACCTACTCGGCCAAGGCCTCGTAGCCTTCGGGATTGGGTCACTGAGCACCAGCCTTGCCGCCGTCATGTTATGTCTGGAGGGCGTAGGGGCCATGACAGTAGGCGCCCTCTTTTACGCTGAAAATCGCAGTTGGTTGGACGGCTTTGGGGTCATGCTCATCGTTAGCGGCATTGGTTTGGCCCAATACAAAGCTGTCACTTGAACCGAGGTCAACGATCATTCACAGCGCAAAGACACGACCATGCTAAGATTGGGTTTTGATCGCAGCACAGATCCTATCGATGACAGCAAGCCCGGCCGACCTCGCCAATGCAGAACACGTCCCGCACGTTGACGTCTTCGTCGTTGGCGGCGGCATCAACGGGGCCGGGGTTGCACGAGACGCCGTGGGCAGAGGATATTCTGTTGCTTTATGCGATGCCGGAGATTTCGGCTCTGGCACCTCTTCCGCCTCCACCAAACTCATCCACGGCGGCCTGCGCTATCTGGAATATTACAAATTTCGTTTGGTAGCCGAGTCGTTGCGGGAGCGCGAACGCCTGTGGGGCATGGCCCCTCATATCATTTGGCCTATGCGCTTTTTACTGCCCCACCATAAGGGCCTGCGTCCCAAATGGCTGCTGCGTCTGGGTCTGTTTATCTACGACCATTTGGGCGGCCGCAAGCAGCTCCCAAAGACAACGCGAATCGATTTGCGCCAAGACCCTGCGGGCAGCATCCTGAGCCAAAACTTGGAAACGGCCTTTGAGTACTCGGATTGCTGGGTCGAAGATTCGAGACTGGTGATTTTAAATCTGCAGGATGCTTGGATGAACGGCGCCAGCATCATGCCCCGCACGAAACTGCACAACGCAGAATTTGTGGACGGCGTTTGGCAATTGACCCTGGAGCAAATCGCCTCCGGCAAACAGCAAACGGTTACGGCGGGTCAGCTGGTGAATGCAGCGGGACCCTGGGTGGACGAGGTACTGCGAAAAGCACTGGGTCGTAATGACACCAACAACATCCGCCTCGTCGGCGGCAGTCACATCGTGATCAAACGACAGCTGCCGGATGACCGCTCCTACATGTTTCAAAACGCGGACGGTCGGGTAGTCTTTGCGATCCCTTATGAAGGCGATCACTTAATGATCGGCACCACGGACAATGACAACGTGTCTCTGGATTCGCCGCCGACCATTAGCGACGAAGAACTTCAGTACCTGTGCGGAATAGCCACGGAGTATTTACGCGAGCCGGTAACGCCAGCCGATGTGGTCTGGCATTTCTCCGGGGTGCGCCCGCTGTACAACGACGGCGCCAGCGAAGCTACCGAGGCGACCCGAGACTACGTGATTACTCAGGACCGCCAAACCAACGGCAAGCTGATCAACATCTTCGGCGGCAAGATCACCACGCATCGAAAGCTCGCCGAAGAGGTGCTTACCCTTGTGGACCAGAGCGCTAAACGACGCACCAACAAATGGACCGCCGATGCCGCACTGCCGGGCGGTGATTTTCCCGCTACAGGCTTCAACGACCTAGTGGCCCGAGCCGCCAGCGATTTCGACTTCATTCCAGCGGACCTGCTCCAGCGCCTGGCGCGGCTTTACGGCACTCGTCTTTGGGGACTGCTGGCAGACTGTAGCTGCGCTGAAGACCTCGGCATTTGCTTTGGCGCGGACTTGTATCAGGTGGAGGTCGATTACTTGGTTCGGGAAGAATGGGCTCAGCAGGCCGAGGACATTGTTTATCGGCGCACCAAACTGGGTTTGCGTATGACCGACCATGACGTTCGTCGCTTGGATGATTACCTAGCTAACTCTGCGATAGTTCAAGGCGTTGCCGGTTTTGCCGCAGACCTCGACAGCCCCCAAGTGTCGCAAACAATAGGCTAGCTGCTGACCCAACTGCTGGGGTTGCTGCATGGCTTGGGCCAGTTGCTTTGTCGTAAAAGGCTCGGGCAGATCGCCGCTGACAAAGCGCCACAAATCTTCCGGCGCGTTGATCCGCAACCTTTCCAGTACGCTGATCAGATGGCGCCCTTGGCGACGCCAGCCGCCACGACCGCGACGGGCCTTGGAGTCATAGACCTGCTGCTCTTCCTCTTCGGTCAGCACTACCTCCACGGCAAAATTGTCGTGACCGAGCATATCTGGCAAGTACACCAGCTCGCGAAGAATATGCACAAGCGCTCCGCGTTTGGGTGAGCGGCGACTCGTGATTTCACCGGTCTCGGCATCCTGTAAGCGAACCAAGGTTTTACGATGAGCGATGGGATGCACCAAAACTACCGGTCCAGCCTCTGCCAGTTGCCTCATTTTTCGCCCCAGGCCGCTAAAACTGGAGGTCTGGATTTCGTAGATCACGCCATCACGAACTACGTCGGCAACGAATCCAGCAAAGGGAACTTCCGCCTCACCACCGTCACCCAGGTAATCTAATTTCAGAGCCGCGTGCAGGGCCCCTTCGTTCAGCATGCCGATTTTTGCCATGGC
>JAYNPH010000111.1:6576-7273 GCA_038113685.1 Gammaproteobacteria bacterium | reverse complement strand
CCCGACATCCTGCTCCCAAAGCAGGCGCGCTACCAGACTGCGCTATACCCCGAATAGACTCGCCCGAGCGGCTGCTCGGTGAGGGCGGGATGATACTGGCCTACCCAAAAGGGGTCAATTAACTTTCGAGCCTTTCCACTGGCGAAGCGGCGGCGTCTGTCGGCTGCGCGAGCCTCGGCCGCTTGGTCTTGGTCTTGGTCTTGGTCAAGCACAGGAAAACGCCGGCCAAAGCAATTAATCGGCGCACACCATTAGTCTCACGACGCCATGGGTAGTAACATTCTGCTTTGACCGGTCGCCGGTACCGGCGAGCGGTCCAGCAACCAAATATCAGCGCCCCGCGACAGGAGCAACAATGACAGCCCGAATACTCGACGGAAATGCACTGGCAAAAAGCATTCGGGGAACATTGGCGGCACAAGTTCAAAACTGGAAGGCCCAAGGCCACAGGCCACCGGGATTAGCTGTAATTTTAGTTGGTGATGACCCCGCCTCGGCCGTGTACGTGAACGGCAAGCGCCGTGATTGCGAGGAGGTTGGCCTTTACTCTAGGGCTCTACATCTGGATGCCGGTATTTCGCAAAGCGCCCTTGAAGCCCATGTGGATGAACTGAACAACGACCCAAGCATTGACGGTATCTTGGTGCAAAGTCCTTTGTCCCCGCATCTTGATGAAGACCGTATCATCGACCGGATT
>JAYNPH010000111.1:0-6566 GCA_038113685.1 Gammaproteobacteria bacterium | reverse complement strand
GATGTAGACGGCTTCCACGCCTACAACATTGGTCGCCTAGCGCTTCGACGCCCTACCCTGCGCAGCTGCACCCCCATGGGCATTATGCAAATGCTTGATCACATTGGTACCGACTATAAAGGCCTACACGCGACCATTATCGGCGCCTCAAACCACGTCGGGCGACCCATGGGTTTAGAACTACTGTTGGCTGGCGTTACGGTGACTACTGCCCACAAGTTTACGGCCGACACTGGAGCCATGGCGCGGCAAGCAGATATCTTAATCAGCGCGGTTGGTAAACCGGGACTGGTACCCGGCGCGTGGGTCAAAGAAGGGGCGACGGTCATCGACGTGGGCATCACTCGTGGTGACAACAACAAACTGTACGGCGATGTCGAGTTCGAGGCCGCCAAGGAGCGTGCCGGCTGGATCACGCCTGTGCCCGGCGGGGTTGGACCCATGACCCGGGTTGCTCTGTTGCAAAACACCATGCAGGCCGCAGCGAGTTCCTTGGGTATCGCTTGGGAGGGTGTGTGAAGCGGCTGTTTATTTCGGATCTGCATTTGCAAGACCCCGACTCTGAAATCTTTAGAGCGTTCGTGGACCTTATGCGGGCAGAAGCGCCCTTGGTAAACGAGATTTACATTCTCGGCGACCTCGTGGAAATGTGGGTTGGCGATGACGACGATTCCCCCTGCGCGCAGGCGCTGGGCCAAACTCTGAACCGGGCCAGCCAACATGCCCAGATATTTATCGTCCACGGCAACCGAGACTTCCTGTTCGGCGACGCCTTCGCCAGCGCTTCCGGCGCTACCATTCTGCCAGACCCCTATTTGCTGGACGGGCACATTTTGCTCAGCCATGGGGATCAATACTGCATCGACGACGAAGCCTATCAGCAGGCAAGAGTCATGCTGCGCAGTGAGTCTTTTCAGCGTGATCTGCTGCAGCGTTCATTGGCGGAACGTCAGGCCTTGGGCAAGCAGATGCGAGCACAAAGCGTTGAGGCCAATGCCAACAAATCCGATCAAATTATGGATGTAAATTTGGGCGCCATATCTCAAGCCATGCACGACCACGATGCTGACATACTGATCCATGGTCACACGCACAGACCCGGGGTTTACCCTCGGCGCGGTGCATCGACGTTCAAACGCATCGTGCTGGGCGACTGGCAGGATTGTGGCTGGCTGTGCCGGCAAGACGGCGACCAGTGGTCGCTGGAATGCTTTGGACTTACCCACTACGCAATCTAAGGAGCGGGCTTTTTCAGGCCTCTAAACTGATGCCGCGTTACCAAAAATCTGCGCCTCAACCCTGTGGCGCGGCAACCGGCTTTCCGCTGTGAAAGCGAAACTGAGGGTCATCGCTGGTTACCAACTGGGCGTCAATGGCCAGAAACTCATCGACCCTCGCAGAGAAGTCTTCATAACCGCCGGGCTGCTCGTTGGCCTGATGCGCCATTTGCAAATAATCCTGAAAGTGACGAGCTTCGGAATTGAGTAAAGAGCCGTATAGCACCCCGACCTCTGGGGGCAAGACTGCTGCCAGCCCCGCAAAACGTTCACAAGATCTGGCCTCCACCACCGCGCCGCAAATCAGAAGATCCACCAGGCGTCTTGGCTCGTTCTTATTCACATACTGATGCAAACCTTGCGCGTACCGGGCTGAGTTGATCTGTTCGTATGCCACGCCCTGCTGAGCCATCAGTTCTAGCACTTGCTCAAAGTGCCTGAGCTCTTCACGCGCCAAGCTGGACATTTTTTTCAGCAAATCCGGGAACTGGACATAGCGGTACATCATGCTCAACGCGGTGCTTGCGGCTTTTTTTTCGCAGTTGGCATGGTCCATCAGCAGTTCGGGTAAGTGATCTGGCGCGGCTTGGAACCACTCGCCGGGGGAGTCCACCCACAAAAAATCGCGGACCAAGGCCATGGCCTCGTCGTTTTTCTTTGAGGCAGATGTCGTTATCACGCAGGCACCTTGAAGTTGCGTTCATAGTGAGCCTTGGCACGCTGGTAGATCTCGGCATCGAGCAACTGCATGAGCGTGAGGGTATCGAGTTCCTCGGGATCCGGACCGCTTGCCCTGTAGCTATGCGCTTGCATAGTGGCTGTGACCGAGGTCATGACCAGACCGGCGCTCGCTAGATTTTGTCCCCGCCGAACCATAAAGCGTAAGAGCTGATACCGTTGCTCCATTGGGTCTAAGTCTGTCAGCCCTGCCTCGGCTATTGCAGCCTGCAATAGCGCATCGTCTTTGCAGTCCACGACCAACGCCAGCACCTCGTCCCGCAAACGCTGCAGGCGCTCTCGCACCGCATCTTGCTGGACTTCGTCGTAGCCATTCCACTCCACTATTTCATGCGCGAAACGCTTGCACCCCCGGCAAACCAAATCGCCGTAGGTTGTGGAGCAAATGCCAACACAGGGGGTTCGCTTTTTTAGCTGCACTGCTGTTTTGTCCAAATCGTAATGGTCTTGGACGCCATCATACCGCCATTTTCAGCCGTGATTATGCAAGTCCAAGACATTGGTATCTTTCAATAAACTCAATTGCCTCTGGCGTTTGGAGGCATCGCTGCGCTGAGCGGAGACCTTCGCCAAATAGTCGGCACCGACATCTCCGGTCACGTAGTTACCGTCGAAGGCCGAGCATTCGAAATCAGTAACGTGTGGGTTGCCCTCATGGCAGCTGTTTTTCAGATCTTCTATGGATTGATACACCAACCAATCTGCGCCGATGATCTTGGCTACCTCTTCCTCTGTGCGCTGATGAGCAACAAATTCCTCACGGGCCGGCATATCGATTCCATAGACGTTCTGGTAGCGCAGGGCCGGCGCCGCACTGGCCATGTACACATTGCGAGCTCCGGCTTCTCGTGCCAGCTGAATAATCTGGGTGATCGTAGTGCCCCGGACAATGGAGTCATCCACCAGCAAGACATTTTTATCTTTGAACTCAAGGTCGATGGCGTTGAGCTTTTGCCGCACGGAATCTCGGCGTTGCTGCTGGCCGGGCATTATGAAGGTCCGCCCGATATAGCGATTCTTAACAAAACCCTCTCGATACTTTGCACCAAGCTCATGAGCCAAGGGCAAGGCGGCGGTTCGCCCTGTGTCCGGGATGGGGATCACCACATCGATGTCGTGATCGTGTTGGGAATAACGATCTAACACGCTCCGGGCCAGATGCTCCCCCATGCGCAATCGGCTTTTATAAACCGAAATATCGTCAATGATGGAATCCGGCCGAGCGAAGTAAACGTGCTCAAAGATACAGGGCACCAGCTTCGGGTTTGCCGCACACTGGCGGCGGGAAAGCTGCCCGTCGTTTGATATGAAGACGGCCTCTCCCGGAGCGACATCGCCCATTCGGGTATAACCCAGAATATCCAGCGCCACAGACTCGGAAGCGAGCATGTATTCCGTGCCTTTTTCGGTCTCTCGACTGCCTATTACCAAGGGCCGAATACCATAGGGATCGCGGAAGCCTAGTAACCCCGAACCCATCACCATAGCCACCACCGCGTAAGCGCCACGGCACCGCTGGTGCACGGCCCCGACGGCTTTAAACATTTCCGTAGGTGATGGATCGATGGCGTGCAGCACGCCAAGCTCGTTGGCCAAGACATTCAACAACACTTCAGAATCGCTGCTGGTGTTGATATGCCGAAGATCCTCGGCGAACAAGTCGCTCATCAGTTCTTCGGTGTTGGTCAAATTGCCATTATGAGCCAGCGCAATGCCGTAGGGGGAATTGACATATAGCGGTTGGGCTTCGGCAGAACTGGTGGAACCCGCTGTCGGATACCGGCACTGTCCCAAACCCACGTTGCCCTGCAGTCGCTCCATGTGCTCGCTTTGAAAAACGTCTTTAACTAGGCCGTTGTTCTTTCGCAAATAGCAGTGCCGTCCATCGCTGGTCATCATGCCTGCGGCGTCCTGACCTCGGTGTTGAAGAATTGTCAGGGCATCATAGATGTCCTGTTTGACTTCATTTCGAGCGACAATGCCTACAATTCCACACATGGGGATCTCTTATTATTCGTCAAAGTAATCTGTGCTATCGAGGTCATCGACTACCTCAATATCCGGCGGCTGGGTATTAGAAAAGTCGATATCAGGCAGCGTCGGCGCCGGCGGCGGATCGTCGAGCGAATCGCTGGCCAAATCCAACAGTATCAGCACCTCGTCTTCAAACTGCAGAAAACCATACTTGAGCTCAGAGTCATTCCACCAGTTGGTGTGTGCAAAGAAACTCTGACCCACCATAAGAACAACTGTGGCCAGTAAACCGCCTCGAGCAGCGCCAAAGAGAAAACCCAGCAGGCGATCAGTACTGCCGATTCCGGTGCGATTTACGAGTTGGCCGAGGCCCCACTGAATCATGCTGGCGACCATAAGCGTCGCCACCAAAACAATTAGAAAGGCGGCAATCTGAGCCACTTTTCCTGAACCCAGCAGGTCTGGGTATGCGGACGCAAGCTCTGGACCGAACCAAAATCCGAACAAGAAAGCGATGACCCAGGAACCCAGCGAAAAAGCCTCGCGGACAAATCCTCGGGTATAACCGAAGATTGATGAAAGGAGCACGATTCCAATGATGATGTAATCTAAATGCGACATTCTCGCTCTCTGTGGCTATTGAGCCATGGCTACAACAATCGCCTGCACACCGTAAGTCTGGGTGTAGGACGCTCGTTTCTCCTGCGCAAGAGTATGACTGAGCAGCGGCCCGACCGCGACCCGATAACGGATTTTTTCTCCACCCAGACCCCGCTGTTTGTATTGGGATATAAATGCCTCTTGGTCATCGTCTCTGAGTTGCTGACGCAGAGACTTGGCATTATCCGGGTCGTCAAAGGTAGCCAGCTGGACGGCGAACACCTCGGTCTCGCTGCGAACCGGACTCAGGACAGGTTCGCCGAAGCGGGTTCCGTCCTCGCTCCAATAACCCTCAGCGTCCACCTGCGCAGTGAGCGCGCTTACCCGCTGCTGCACCTCACTTTCGGTCAGGGCCGCATCCAAATCTTCCTCGCGTTGCTTCAACTCGGCAATCAGTTCGTCAACTTCCTGCTGGGGCCCCGGCCATTGACCCGCAGCACTCTCATCCGGCGCAGCTGCCGGGTCTTGCTGTTGTTCCAGCGCATCTGCATTACTCTGGGGAGCCGGCGCGTCAAACACCATGGGCACGAAAATAGCGGCCACCGACAGCAAAAAAATACTGCCAATCAAGCGATAGCGGATGATCTCGTTCATGTGCCTATCATGCCAGCCAAGGGCACTGCTCAACAGCGCTAAAGGACCCAAATACGACAATTGATTCACCAAGGTGAGTCTGCTCAAGCGCAAGTTGCCTGGCATGAGCCATGCTCCGCGCCACGCGATCAGGCTGACCCACGTTCTGGGCTAACACGCTACCCGCTAAGCCCCGCTCACCGGTACTGGCGACAAACAGCCAAGGCACCGGAGACTCGGTAGCGGCATTTACCGCATCATAGAAACCCTTGTGATCTTTGCCGGCTAACATCGCGCAGATGAAGAAGTCGGGGGTAATCCCTCGCCGCGCCAGCTCTGCCATAAAAAATTCTGCGCCATGAGGGTTGTGGCAAACATCGTGAACCCAGACACGTTGGTCGTGTTGGCGAATGTCCATGCGACCGGGCATTTGCTGATCGCTGC
Source organism: Gammaproteobacteria bacterium (assembly GCA_038113685.1). Taxonomy (GTDB): domain Bacteria; phylum Pseudomonadota; class Gammaproteobacteria; order Pseudomonadales; family Azotimanducaceae; genus UBA4421. The sequence goes on along the minus strand of JAYNPH010000111.1, from coordinate 900 downwards.
ACCCGTGAATGGCCTTGGCGTCGATTCTCACCCAGGGTGCAACGGCTTCACAGGCCAAGGCAATATTGTGGGGGGCTAACTGACTGAATTGAACCGTGATGGGCGCTTCGCCGGCGCGTTGGTATCGCCAATGTTGCCCATCACCGGAATCGTCGCTGCTAAATGCCTGCCCCCAGCGTAATGGCTCCACTCCCAATGCTTGGCATTGTTGATCCACAGTGACCGGCATATCCTGCCCTAACACAACGCGCTGGCCCGGTCGCAATATGCCGGCTTTTTCAAACCCTATGGCTTCTCGGGTATCCCCCAAAAATGCCTGATGGTCCAAGCCGATACTGGTTATCACCGCCACGTCAGCATCCACGGCGTTAAAGGCGTCCAGCCGGCCGCCCAGACCAATCTCTAAGATCGCCACATCTACTTCGGCTGCGGCCATACAGTACAAGGCGGCCAGAGCGCCAAATTCGAAGTAGGTAAGCGGGGTGTCCCCCCGACAACGATCGATAGCCGTGAAAGCTGCACAGATGTCCCGATCCGAGGCATCGGCTCCATTAATCCGGATACGCTCATTGAACCGCCAGATATGGGGAGACAGGGTTGCTCCAACGCGCTTGCCTGTCTGCAACAGTAGCGACTCCATTACCCGGACAGTGCTGCCCTTGCCATTGGTGCCCGCTACGGTAATAACCACCGGGGCTGGTTGTTGCAGGTTGAGGCTGTTCAACACTTGGGTAAAGCGTTCAAGCCCCATCTCGATGGAGGCTGCATGCTGCTGGTCTATATAGGTCAGCCACGCATCCAGATCTTTTTCCGAAGCGGAATTAAGCTCAGGCATCAATGCCTTGCCGAATGGCCGTCGTAGCCCCCTGCAATCTGGCCACAGCATCGTCCACGCTGCTG
>JAYNPH010000110.1:5793-7335 GCA_038113685.1 Gammaproteobacteria bacterium | reverse complement strand
GAGTATGGCTGGGTATTCAGGGCCTTAGGAGTTTTGCTGATCGCGGCGGCTATGCGTTTTGTGGCGGGCAGATTGCTCGTCAAAGCCGAAGCCCAGGCCCAGCGCACGAACAACGACTGGGACGATGCGTTAATAACGGCTGCTCGCAAACCGTTGTTTTTGGGCATCTGGGTCATGGCTATCTCTTTTGCCGTGGACTCCATGAATCTGCAATCTCAGGCAGAGGTATTCGGTCTCACGGATAATCTTCGCGACATTGCCGTAGTTTGGCTGCTGATTTGGTTTGCGGTGACCTTCACGCAAAACGTGGAAGCTGCCTACGTTGACGGGCGCAACGGTCAAAAGGTCGATCCCACAACGGCCGCCGCGGTGGGCAAGCTGCTCAGAGCGACCATTGTGATTACCGGCGTGTTAATGGCCATGCAAGCGCTAGGATTTTCCATTTCCGGGGTGCTGGCCCTAGGTGGAGTTGGGGGCATCGCTGTTGGTTTTGCCGCTCGTAGCCTGCTGTCCAATTTTTTCGGTGCCCTGATGATCTTCTTGGACCGGCCATTTTCTGTAGGCGACTGGGTGCGTTCGCCAGATCAAGATATCGAGGGCACGGTGGAAGCCATTGGCTGGCGCGTAACGGTGATACGCACATTCGATCAGCGTCCGCTCTACGTTCCGAATTCCGTATTTACTGAGATATCGGTGGAAAATCCGTCTCGTATGCACAATCGCCGCATTAATGAGACCTTTGGTCTGCGTTACAGCGACTTGCCGAAAATGCAGGCCATTGTCGATGACGTAAAGCATATGTTGGTCAATCACACCGACATTGATCAGAACAGAACGCTAATGGTGAATTTCGTCACCTTTGGCGCCAGTTCCCTAGATTTCTTTATTTATACCTTCACCAAGACCACGGACTGGAGCACCTTTCATCAAGTGAAGCAGGATATCCTGCTGCGTATTGCGGACATTGTTGCGGCCCATGACGCCGAGTTCGCTTTTCCCACACGGAGTTTGCATCTGGAGTCGCCGGAAACGCTGGCTGCTCTGGGGCAGGGTCAGGAGGATCAACGGGCATCGGACGCCGCCGGTAATGGATAACAAACTGTCGGATATTTTGGCCTTGGCGAGCTTGCCCGAGAAGGTGTCCCGGGTTATCCACCGCGCCGAAACGGTGGTCAATTCGCAGGAGATGGACGCGGCCATAGACCGTCAGGCGGTTTTGCTCACGGCGCTGGCTCAGGATCGCAACCCAGTGCTGTTAACCTTGATTCCCGGTGGTGGTTATCTGTCCGGGGTATTGCTCCGGCGTACGATCTTTCCGCTACAAACCAGCTATGCCTACTGGCATGAGGCGAATGGGCAAGCACCTTGTTGGGTCTTCGCTGGCGGCTCGCCTGAGTTGAATGATCGACTGGTGATTGTCATAGATGGCGGCCTCACCTCGAGGGATGAGTTAGAGGCTCTGGGGGAATGGCTTCAAGAGGCGGGCGCTGCCGAGGGTTGGCAGTGTTCCATGGTTGGTAGCCCCGATACGAGCGTTAATAC
>JAYNPH010000110.1:0-5783 GCA_038113685.1 Gammaproteobacteria bacterium | reverse complement strand
AGCTTGTTCCGTGCATAGCTCTGGAGCAGGACCGTGGCAGCCGTTTAGAGCGACTTCGTGACGCTCCTTGCGCGCTTGAAGAGCTCGAAATGATTGGTAATGGCCTCAGGGTGTTTTACTTTGTCGATACGCACCAACACACCAAAGAGCGGGTGATCAAAGTAATGGAGTTCACCGCTGCGCATGCGTCGGCTTTGCTTGAGCTGCGCATAGGGGCGTTGGGTGTCGAATGGAACGGCCGTGCTGCGACTAAGCTGGGAGTTGTCTGCTTGCCCGGTGGGACTAAACCAAAGCGTGGCCGCTGTGTGCAGATAGCGCCCCAAGGTCACCGACAGGTATCCCCGAATCTCGTCACCCAGATGAATGTAAATCGGCTGCGGCGCGTTTCTATCTGGCACTGGCTGATGCCAAGCAACATGTTCCATTACTTGAAATTCTCCCGAGCCCTCCAGCCTCCGGGCTTGGCGGCTCAAGGTCAGTGCAGCGTTGGGGCGGCGTCGATACTGGTCCTGATCGACGAGTTTGGCGAAGTCAGTTAGCTCTTTAATCAGCGTCAAATAGGGTGTGACCATCACCGCCGACTCGCCTAGGGGAACGGGTCTGGTTGCCACAAAGACTGGCGATGGGTCATTGGCGAGATCTTCTGAGTTTGTGAGGTCGGCGGGCACGTTGTCGATGGGGGCAACGACGCCGATACCGTCAGGCGGGACCAATTCGGATTCGTCCTCCGGTAGCAACCCAGGATCGGAGGCGAGTTGGGCGGACAAACTGAGTGAGGACTCGACACTCTGCATTTTAACGGATTCCCAATGTTGCTCTGTGCCGCGGTTCAGGCTTTCCGCCGTCGACAACGGAACTGTGTCCGGCATCAGGGGATCTGGGGTCGACCAACATTGAGGCTCGTCATCTGACGCCGATATCACCGCTTCAGCGTCGTCACCCTTGGGGGCGCTGAGTGCGTAGAGATTGGCTGGCAGTAGGCGGGGGGCGTTCAGTAGCAGCGGCTCTCGAGAATCGATAGAGCCGTCGGTCTGATAGCCCGCGTTGCCCGCCGTATTGCCTTCGGCGCTGCTTTGCAGGACTGTGGGCGATTGAGCTTCATTTTGCGGCTGGCCAAGGCTGTCGGCGGTAGCCAACAGGGATTGGGAGGTATCCCAACGCTTAAAAATAATCACTTCGATGGCATATAAATTGGCGGGTAGCAGCTCATCTAAGGATTCGAGGGCGCTCAGTTCACTTAGGCTGTAGTCGGGTAGGGGCGGCAGCGATGTCTCGCTTTCAGCGAATCCCTCCCGCGGTGACAGCAGTGCGAGCAGCATCGCCGCGGCGGCAAACCGTGCTAAGAGGCCGACCTGCTGGATGCGGCGAATTGCTGGTGATGTTGGGTAAATCACGACGCTTGTATGCTGCCTCGGCACATAGGGTTCAACAACGCTGCCAGAAAGTTCAGGAAGCTGTTCCAGACAATACCTTAAACAGCGCTTCAACAAACGCGACCCGGTCAACAAATTCAGGCAGTTGCTGCTCTACTCGCAAGGTTGAAGCCCCGTCTAAACGGTAGGTATTGGCCTGCTGCTGAACCAGGCGGACGATGGCGATGGGTTCCACAGTCGTTGTTTTACTAAACTCGAGTTTGCCCTTGGCCTCACCAATGTCGACTTTGATCACGCCCAAGGCCTGCGCCTGAAGTTTCAGGCCTGTGATCGTAAACAGATTCTGCACCGATTGGGGAAGCAACCCGAATCGATCAATGATTTCGCTCTTCAGGTCGTTCAATTCCGCTTGATCGGCTGCACCGGCGATGCGTTTATAAAGAATCAAACGGCTCTGGACATCGGGCAGATAGTCTTCGGGAATTAAGGCTGCGACGTGAAGATTGACTTCTTGGCTAACCGGTTCCAAGGGCGTATCCCGATCGGGGATCTTGCCCGCGCGCAAGGCTTCTACGGCGCGATTGAGCATGTCCATATAAAGCGAGAAGCCAATAGACTCGATTTGCCCGGACTGATCGTCGCCAAGCAGCTCGCCGGTTCCTCGTATTTCCATGTCTTGGGTTGCTAGGGTGAAACCCACGCCAAGCTCTCCAGCCGCCTCGATGGCCTCCAGACGCTTTACTGCGTCCGTGGTCATGCTTTTGCGGTCGGGGGTGAGCAGATAGGCGTAGGCCTGACGATGACTGCGACCGACTCGGCCCCGTAACTGGTGCAGCTGGGCCAAGCCAAATTTATCCGCCCGTTCAATGATAATGGTGTTGGCGTTGGGAATGTCGATGCCGGTCTCAATGATGGTTGTACACACCAAGACATTCAGGCGGCGGTGATAAAACTCGCCCATGACCTGTTCCATCTCAGAGCTGCGCATTTGGCCGTGAGCGATACCAACGCGCGCTTCCGGCACCAGTTCTTCGAGGCTGGCGGCGGCTTGCTCTATGGTGCGCACTTCATTATGCAGGTAAAAAACCTGGCCGCCGCGCATAAGCTCACGACTGATGGCTTCTTTGATTCCATGTTCCCTTCTGGGCTGGACAAAGGTTTTGATCGACAGGCGTTTTGCCGGCGGGGTAGCGATGATGGATAGATCTCGCAGGCCGCTCAACGACATATTCAACGTCCTTGGAATAGGCGTTGCCGTCAAGGTGAGAACGTCGACTTCGGCTCGCAGCGCCCGTAGTTTCTCCTTTTGCCGCACACCAAACCGGTGCTCTTCGTCGATGATGACGAGGCCTAAATCCTTAAACTGAAATTCCGGACTCAGCAGCTTGTGTGTGCCAATCAAGATATCCAAGTTGCCGCTTGCGCAGCGTTCGGCAATTCCGTCAACATCAGCCTGACTGCGCTGACGGGAAACCACGTCGATGCTGAAGGGCCAGCTGGCAAAGCGATCGCGGAACGAGTCATAGTGTTGCTGGGCCAATAGCGTGGTTGGCACCAGCAAAATAACTTGTTTGTCACTTTGTACCGCGGCAAAGGCAGCTCGCATCGCGACCTCAGTCTTACCGAATCCCACGTCGCCGCAGACCAGCCGGTCCATGGCCTGCTCTTGAGCCATGTCCGCTAGGGTTTCTTCGATAGCGATGCCCTGATCCTGCGTCACCTCAAAACCGAATTCCTCGGCAAAGGTTTGGTAGTCCGACTCGTTCGCGCTGAGCTGATGCGATTTTTTTGCCGCACGGCGCGCGTAAATATCCAGCAGTTCGGCTGCCACATCGATAACTTTTTCCGCGGCTTTTTTCTTGGCGCGTTCCCACTGGTCAGATCCCAATCGATGCAGAGGCGCATGCTCTTCGTCCGCGCCTGCGTAGCGCCCGATAAGGTGCAGGGAGGTAACAGGTACATAGAGCTTGGCGTCGCCGGCATAACCCAAGGTCAAAAATTCCTCAGCGGCATTATCGATGGTCAGCGTTTGCAGCCCGAGATAACGGCCCACCCCGTGCTCTACATGCACCACGGGGGCGCCCATGCTCAGTTCGGTGAGATTGCGAACGATCTGGTCAGGGTCTATGACTCGTTTGCCGTTCTCGCGACGCTTGGTCGCAGGTTTGGTGCCCAAGACCTGGCTTTCGCAGACCACGATGGCGTCCTGAAGAACCATACCTTCTTGAACGGCCCCGACGCAGATGCTGGTTTCCCCGTTCTTAGTGTATTCCGCAAAACCTTCAACGTGTTTGGCGTGTATTTGGCTTTTGCGCAGCAGTTCATCAAACACTTCCCTGCGGCCGGCGGATTCAGCGACAAACAAAATAGGTTTGGCTTGTTCGGCTGCGAAGCGCTGTAAGGCGGAGGCGGGCACCTCGGCCTTGGCATCTAGATGCAGATCAGGCAGCTCATTGCTGTTGAACCCAAGCTGATGTTTGGCGTAGTCACCGCCCAAAACAACTCGGCGCTTACGCTGTAACTGCTGGTTAAGGTGATCGCATCCCAAGTATAGCTGAGACGGAGGCAGGATCGGGCGCTCCACATCGTGACGTAGCGACTCGTATCGGGTTTTGACCTCGCGTTCAAAAGCCTGAGCCGCTTCGGCAATCCCGTCTTCGGTGAAATACAGGGTTTGTTCCGGGAAGTAATCGAAGAGTGAGGCCAGTTCGCCGAAAAACAGCGGCATGTAGTACTCGACCCCGTTGGGCACGAGGTAGCTGCTCACGTCTTGATAAACACTACACTGGCGGACATCGACCTGGAAAGCGTCATGCCAGCGGTCACGGAAACCGGAAATAGCCGCGTCATCGAATGGAAATTCTTTTGCAGGCAACAGATTCAAAGCGCTAATGCGCTCGACGGTACGCTGGGAGTCTGGATCAAACGTTCGCAGAGTATCGATTTCGTCGTCCAGTAGATCGATCCGAACCGGCAGCTCCGCCCCCATGGGATAAATGTCCATCAAAGCGCCGCGCACGGCGTATTGGCCGCGTTCAGTCACGGTCTCGACGCCTTGGTAGCCGGCTGCCTCTAAGCGCAGTCGCTCACTCGCCACGTCAAAGATCTGCCCGCAGGCCAGTTCGAAGCAGGCGCCATCGAGATAGCTCACTGGCGGCACTTTTTGCATCAGCGTAGAGACCGGTACCGTCAACACGCCGTGGGTTGCCTGACGAAGGGTTTGCAGCGTGCTCAAGCGTTCAGAAATTATGTCCTGATGCGGAGAAAATGCGTCGTAGGGTAACGTCTCCCAGTCGGGAAATCGAAGATTCCCGAGGCCAGATCCATCGTTGTCGGTGTAAAAAGCAATGCCGTCTCGCCAGCGATCGGAGCGGGCGGGCTCTCGGGTAATGACCACGCAGAGTTGATCCACCTGTTTTGCCATTTGTACAACGGCCATCATGTCGCTGCTGCCAGCCAAGCCTGTCCAGTGCAGGCGCATGCCCGGTTGCTGTGGCAGAGCAGTGGCAGGGCTAAGTTCTAGCGGGTCCAAGAGTATTGAGCTATCTGTCGTCGGCGCGGGCGTCGTGGGCAAAAATTTTGGTCCTTTGGGTAGGCCAGAAGCACGCTGGCGGGGGCGCGAATTCTACCCTCCGCGAACTGGGATGTCAGTGCCGCAACCCCAAGCAAGGGTTGGATTTTTCTTGGCTAAGTTAGGTCACTATTTTTTCTGTGCGTTGCGTGAAAATAGTCCCCGGCGGGTACTAGCGTAACAACTGAGGCTGGGCTAGAGTCGAAAGGTCCAGTCAAGCGGCATAACATGCAGTACATCAACTGAGGGGAGGAGAGGCCCAAGATTCAGCGCTGCAGCGCAGAGCCTTGGTATGCATAGCATTTATGGAACCGACCAATATTTTTGATCCAAACTACTTTCATAAAGTAGTCGATTGCCAATACGCCTGCCCGGCCCACACACCGGTGCCAGAATACATCCGGCTAATTGCGCAAGAAAAGTACACCGAAGCCTACATGCTGAACTGGGATTCCAACGTGTTTCCCGGGGTTCTTGGGCGAACCTGTGACCGCCCTTGTGAGCCTGCCTGCCGACGTGTGCGGACGGAAGAGACCCCGGTGGCCATTTGCCGGCTCAAGCGTGCAGCAGCGGATAACAAGGGCGACGTCAGTGCCTATCTTCCTCATGTTCCCGAACAGAAGAACGGTAAACGCATCGCTCTCATTGGAGCGGGTCCTGCCTCCCTTGCAGTTGCCCGAGATTTGCTGCCTTTTGGTTACGAAGTTCATCTGTTCGAGCAGGACGAAAAAGGCGGCGGCTTTATGCGCAGCCAGATTCCCGCATTCCGTCTACCCGAAGAGGTTTTGGACGAAGAGGTGGATCGCATCCTAGATATGGGCGTGCACTGCCACTTTGGT
>JAYNPH010000109.1:963-7468 GCA_038113685.1 Gammaproteobacteria bacterium | reverse complement strand
ACTTACGGGGAGGCGGTGTAGGTAGAGACCCCTGCGTTAAATGTGAAGACTTCTCTGTTCCCCTACAACCTCGCCTCCTGTAGTGCGGGATTCATGCCAATATTGAATATAGACGAGGCAGATAGCTGGGATATGCATTTGAAGGGGATTTCTTTAGTCAGGGATACGCCGAAGCTGTGACGTCACGCACCAAAATAGGGCCTTAAAAGAGCTAGGGAGTGCTGATTGAGCTATTTTGATGCGCAAAACTTTTTACGAAGACGGCAGATGAAGAACTTTCATAGCTACGGGTCGCTCTTCCGGCTTGAGGCTGGATAGCTTTTTGTGAAACTCAGTGAATCTTTCTCAAAAACCACCTCTAGTGTATCCAGCGTCTACCTACAGCTACTGATGTTTAGCTAGAGCCTCCCCGGGTGGCTAAAAAGAACCCCGCCCTTGTATCAGTTAAGCGGTAGGTGAAGCGGTAGGGGTTTTTGTGCCCTTGACGGCCAAAGAAGACCTTGGAATGCTAGAGAACACATGAGTTGAGGGCGCCAACGGTGCCTACTTAAGGCAGTGACCGTGTCTCTGGCCACCATTTTATCCCTAAGCACCTAAGTGTTTTCCAGCACAATGCCGGCACCGGTCCGTGTCGACCCAACGCGCTTGCCGGTTCAAAAAACGCGAACTTAAAAAAAGAACGCGCTAGGCTTGCGCAATGAACAAATATTCCCGCCGCCGCTTTTTAAGTGCCAGCAGTGCCGGCGCCTTTGCCACCGCATTGGGCATGGCCATTCCCTTTGCCCGCTTTATACCCGCAGGTTTGGTGCCAGTGGCTTTAGCCCAACCGTCTCAACAGACGGTAATCCCAAACAAACCCGGTTTGATCTTGCTGAACGATCGACCAATCAACGCCGAAACACCGGCCCACCTGCTAGACGATGCCATAACACCCGCGGCGCGTATGTTCGTTCGCAACAACGGCATTCCACCGACGATAACCCCAGAACAAGCAGCCAACTGGACGCTGAAGATCAGCGGCGAGTCCTGTGAGCGCCCGATGCAATTTACGTTAGCCGAGCTAAAGTCTTTGTTTGAACCCCATACTTACCAACTGCAGCTAGAATGCGGCGGCAACGGCCGCAGCGAATACTCACCGCCAGCTCGAGGTAACCAGTGGACCACCGGCGCGATTAGCTGTGCTCAGTGGACGGGAGTGCGGCTGCGGGATGTGTTGCAGCGCTGTGGCATTAAGGATGATGCCGTTTATATCGCCTACCTTGCGGCTGACACTCATCTCAGCGGCGACCCAACCAAGGCGCCGATTTCACGGGGCGTGCCCATGAGTAAGGCTTTGGAGGATGAGACGCTAATCGCGTGGGCTATGAACGGTGAAGATCTACCCCTACTGCACGGTTACCCTCTTCGCCTAGTTTGCGGCGGCTGGCCGGCATCCGCCTCGGGCAAATGGTTACGGGAAATCCAAATTCGCGACCGGGAACACGACGGTGCGAAGATGACCGGCAAAGCCTATCGCGTGCCCTGCGAACCCGTTGCGCCGGGCACCACGGTCGCTGATAAAGATATGTGCATTATTGAATCCATGCCCGTGAAGTCACTGATCACCTTTCCGCGTTCAGGCATACGCCACAAGCTGACCGCTTCGCTGCCGTTACGCGGCCACGCATGGGCGGGGGACCGTTCGGTGCGTGTCGTGGCAGTATCTATCGACTTCGGCGCAACCTGGCAAAATTGCCGCCTGCGGCCGGCAGTGAATCGACTTGCTTGGCAGCAGTGGTCGGTAAACGTGCGTTTCCCGAAAGCCGGCTACTACGAGGTTTGGGCACGCGCCACCGACGACCAAGGCCGCAGCCAGCCAATGGTGGTACCCGGTTGGAATCCAAAGGGTTATTTAAACAATGCTGCGCATCGCATCGCGGTTGCTGTTACTCAATCATGATGCGGTTCTATCTAACGATCAGCGTGCTTTGGTTTGCGCCAGCCGCAGCAACCACGGCAGATTTGGTCCAAGACGACGGCTGGCAGTTGGTAAGCGCCCACTGCAGCGGCTGTCATTCACTAAAGTTAGTTACCGGCAATCGGGGTGACCGACAAATGTGGCTCGAGACCATTCGCTGGATGCAGGAGAGCCAAAACTTTTGGCAGCTGGACAAGCAAACGGAAGATCAGATCCTGACTTACCTAGCGAAAAACTATCCTCCTATAAAGGCACAGCGGCGACCGCCAATCTCGCCAGCGCTGTTACCGTCGGCCTAGCTTGCGAATTTGCATGGCTTCGCCCCAAAACCCAGCTAGCGTCAGCGCAGAAACGTCTCACACGCGCTAAGAATATTCAGCCAGCCTAACTTCCCCACGACTCACCAAAGAGCCAGAGTAATCCGGCACCCTCGTTGCTCTTAGCGAAATTCGACTGCAAAGCAGTGAGCCAGCCTCGAACTGACAGGCGGATCAGAAGTTGTGACCGAATCGTCAGAACCAATAACTAAAGACTCTAACCGGTAGTATTAGTCTTACTAGTTGTTAGAAAGAGCGTCATTGGAAACATTTTGAAATATCTAGCTTCCAACGAATGTGCAGAAACGCTGAAATCAGATTTCAGCGTGACTGCACTCCTTTTTCTAACTGGAGGATCTTATGCGTAAAACGCTTATCCATCGCCCTAGTGGTCGCGCCTTATCCAAGGAAAGTGGACTGATTTGGGCTTTTCTAATGCCACTGGGGTTAGTACCTCAAGCGTTTGCTGCTGATACCGATGAGCAGGCTATCGAAGAGGTGGTTGTAACTGGGTCATATTTGAAGAGGTCTTCAGAAAATACACCCTCACCGCTTTCCGTAGTTTCAGCAGCAGACATCGAGGACCTCGGCGCTCAAGGTATGGCCGAGGTTATCAGTACGTTGCCTTGGCAGTCGGGCAGTGAAACCCGTTCGGCGACCTTTAACGGTGCAGCCGGTGTGGGTCAAATGACGGTAAACCTAAGAAACTTGGGTATGTCGTCCACGCTGGTCTTGGTCAACGGCAAGCGAAACGTGGCGACATTCTACGACGGTAACTCAAACGCTGCTGTCGATATTCAGACCTTGGTGCCAACCATTGCACTTGAGCGTATAGAAATCGTAAAAGACGGCGCTTCGGCCCTGTACGGCTCGGACGCAATCGCCGGTGCTGTCAACTTCATCACCAAGAAAGACTTCGAAGGTCTGGATGTTTCTTTCGAACACTCCATCATCGAAAAATCCAGCAAGGGTGATACCAATAACGCGCAGATGATCTTCGGTGTGCAAGGCGATCGAGGGGGTATCGTTTTATCCGCGGGCGCTATGTCTCAAGGCATGGTTACCGTCGGCGACTTGTACAACCGCTATGGCGGTTCGACGTTCTCCTCCACGGGGCAGCCCGGTACGATGATTCGAGAGTCTGGCTCAACGTCCACTTGGGCGAATGCTGGAACACTGGCGGCCGGTACCTTTGAAAAATTATTCACGCGGAGTGGTACCGGAACCACCGCAGACCCCTTTACCTATGCTGCTCATACAGGGACATACGCAGCAGGCGACTTAACACCGTTTACAAGATCTGGCGAGGGCACCAAAGAATCCCCATACACCCACGCTAACCAATTCCCCCGATCCGCTGATGGTTCCCAAGGTTTTGGCAATGCAGACCCAAGCTGTGAAGCTGCTGATGGGTTGGATGCCATTGGTGGAGCAAAAAACTACTCCAATGCTCTATGCGCTTACGACTTCGGTCCGTTCTTTCCTTTGCAAGGCCGGTCTTCTATTCGTCAAATGTTTATGACGGGTCATTATGATTTGAATGACAACGTTGAACTGTATTTCGAGATGGGTGCCAACGGCGGTGAATTCTTCCGCTACAACTCCTTGAACCCCAATGCGGTAGCGCTCGATATTCCAATAAACCACCCTGGTTTGATTGAGGATGCGGCGAATCGTGGCATCAACCCACAAACGCTTGAAAACAAGACCCGGATGATCGGTAGGACAATTCTTCAATCCGGCACAAATGAGAGGCCACTTAACACCTACTCTCAGATCGATCGATCTTTGGATCGTATGCAGTTGGGTGCCATCGTAAAACTGCAAGATGACTGGCAGTTGGACGTGTCATACACAAGGTCGGTGTACAACCAACAGCGTACGGAAATACAGGACACTCAGTCTGTCGAATTCGAACTGGCGATCAATGGCTTTGGCGGGCCGAACTGTGATCCGTTCAACGGCACCGCAGGTAGCGGTAATGCAAGTTATGCCTCGTCAGACGGAGATTTTGGTGCGGGCAACTGCTATTACTTCAACCCGTTCGGTAACTCCTACGTTAAGCCTGACGGTTCGGCTCAAGATGACCTGTCCTTGGTTAATCCCCCAGAGCTGTATCAATACCTCTTGGGTCGAGTTACCTCAGACAGGCACTTTGAGCAAGATGTATTCGATGCCGTTTTCACGGGTACGATTTTGGACGAAATCGGCTTAGCTATTGGTATGCAGCATCGCAAAGACTTTGGCCGCGAGCTGTATGACGCCACCATGAATTCCGGAAACCTCGACTTCGTCTATGGGGCAACAGACTGGAAAGGCACGTTGACAACAACAGCCTTGTTTACCGAAGTTGCAATACCTCTGGGTGAGAGCGTCGACGTGAACGTAGCCCTTCGCTACGAAGACTTTGACGAAATAAACCAAGACACTACGGATCCAAAGATTACGATTTTGTGGCGAGCAACGGACACGATCACTGCTCGTGCATCCGGTGGTTCGTCCTTCCGCGTAGGCTCACTGAACCAGTTGTTCGGAAAGGTGACTACAGTACATAACATGACGGACACGGATGGCACATCTGCCTACAAACCGTCACTCACCGAAGGTAACCCGGACTTGAAACCTGAGAGCGCTGATATGTGGAACATTGGTGTCTCGTGGATTCCAGAAGGGACCCTAGAAGGCCTGCAGGTGGACCTCGACTATTACGATTACGAGTATGAAGACATCCTGTCTCGCGAAAGCTATCTAAGCATTGTTGAAGCGGACAACGCTGCGCTTAACGCTTCATCCCTCTCTGTTGTGGATGCTATTGCTGCAGGAGTGGGGAACCGAGAGCAGGTACTGCGCACAGGAACGGGAAAGATACTTCGGGTGCTTCCTAATTTCGTAAACCAGAACTCCGCGGAAATTTCTGGAGTCGACGCTCAGGCAAGCTACTCTTTTGATAACCAATATGGTGCATTCCGAGCAATTCTGGCAGCCGCATGGGTCAACGAGTTCCTAGTTGCTGGACAGAAAGATGCTGTAGGCATGTACAACGTAAAGAACCCTGTTATGCCGCGACGTGCGTTGCCTGAGTACAAGGTAAATGCATCCCTAAACTGGAGCTATGAGAATCACCGGGCGCTCGCTGCTATTCGTTACATCCACGGATTTGAAGCAACGCTTAGCGAAGAGCCTGCTACAGGGTTCTGGAAGAATACCGTGGCTCTGTCTCTAGGCTCTGAAGCGTCCGCGAGATATTACGACCCAGACGTGGAGAGCTGGACCACGGTAGACGCAAGCTACACCTACGCGCTGCCCGAAATGGGTCCTGTGTCCTCTTCTTCAATCACTATTGGTGCGAAAAACTTGTTTGATAGAGACGCCCCTTGGGTCCCTAACAACACCACCTATGACCCTGTGACTCACGATTTCCGTGGTCGAGTGTGGTACATGCGTATGGCTGCAAGCATGTAAAGCAGGCAGCTAACGCTCAAAGAGAAAGCCCCTTCTCCTGAAGGGGCTTTTTTGGTTGCGGCCAACGTCAGAAAACCCAACGATAACGTCTTGTTGCAGGCGCCCTGCATCCGACCACTATTAATGTGATGGGGCCCACAGTTTTCGCAAATCCTCAGCAGTTCTGCTGACGCTCAATTCCGTAGTTGCTAGAAACTGTTACCGAATGGAAACAGTTTGAAATATGCGCGCTCGCCGCGAAAGGCCTGAACGCCATATATGAAGGATCGTTTTCCTAAGTGCTGTCTTGATCCATCTGCTTTTTCGGCGATGGCAAGACCAGAATGCTACCAACGGAGGAAACCATGCGAAAAACTCGTATCCCACTCTCTGTCAAACAGGCTTTTACGAAAGTACTGGGTTCGATAGGGATCGTACTGATGATGCTTGGACTCAGTCCCCTAACCCTGGCCGCTGATCCAAATGACCGCGTAATCGAAGAAGTGATTGTCACAGGCTCCTACATCAAGGGGTCACCGGAAGATGCGGAGCTGCCAATTGACGTCATCTCCAGCGATGACCTGCTAAAAACAGGCTCTCCGTCCATTGTCGAGATGATTCGTAATCTTGGCGTCACGACTGCCAACCTTGGCGAAACCAACCAATTCACTACCGGCGGCCAAGCCAACGAAGGTGTGGCCACCGTGAATCTTCGAGGCCTTGGTTCCTCACGTACGCTGGTGCTCATTAACGGCCGCCGTCATGTCGCCGACGAGATCGTGGGCGTAGA
>JAYNPH010000109.1:0-953 GCA_038113685.1 Gammaproteobacteria bacterium | reverse complement strand
CCGCTATTCATAAAAGCGCCGTCGGCAGAGTTGAAATCCTCAAGGACGGCGCCGCAGCGGTTTACGTCTCCGACGCCATCGGCTGTGTCGTAAATTTCATCATGCGAGACGACTTTGAAGGCTTCGAGGTTGGTGGCTCGTTTCAGCACATTGATGAGTCCGATGGTGATTGGGACATCAACGGAATATGGGGCACATCAGGCGACAACTGGAGCTGGATGGTGGCCGCAGAATATGCTGAACGCGGCGAGCTTCCGATTCGTGAGCGAGACTGGGCATTGGTCAACACTGATCGCAATAGGCCCGGCGGTTGGTCCGGGATAGGCAACCCCGCCAACGGTCAGTTTCGCGTCCCTGTCGCAGCTGGCAGTGCTGCTTTCACGGCAAAAGACGCAAATGGGAATGTTACTACGCAAAACCTAGACTACGAGGCAAGCACGCTAACTAAGAGTTATGTGGATCCTAAGTGTGCAGACCTAGGAGCACGACGTGCGTTCGAGAAAAGTTGCGGTTTTAACTATGCTTGGTTCGATAATTTGATCGAAAAGACAGAAACAACCAATATCTATACCGCGTTCAACATCGAAATAAATGAAAATCACCGGCTCCACCTAGAAGCCCTGCATTCCGATGTGGATATACCGGCATGGAAGACGTCACCTTCCTATCCTCCTCAATCGCTCTTTGGCCCGGACCGCGTTCTGCAATCAGACCATCCGGGATTGGTGGACTTCAATAACTTTTACGGATTTACAGATTTCGGAGGAGTAGCCGCCGTTACTGGTGCTGACATCGTAGAACTCGCCGATACCAGCGGGCTACCTACTGGCTCAGAGGTTACCTCCTTCGTACCGGGTAACGCCGGGGCTGCAGCGCTGGCCGGCTTACCAACCGCAATTGCCATCAACCGCGCCTTCGGCGTTCAAGGAGCTTTTGGGACGGGTTTGGCCGAA
>JAYNPH010000108.1:7228-7469 GCA_038113685.1 Gammaproteobacteria bacterium | reverse complement strand
CATTTACGGCCGCGATAACCGGCTTAGTCATATCGAAGCGTGAAGTCAGTCCGCCGAAACCACGGGGCGTGGGTACTCGTTCGCCACCTTCAGCTTGGTAGCGTAGGTCGTTACCGGCGCTGAAGCCTCGGCCTTCGCCGGTGATAATGGCAACCCACATATCGTCGTCGGCAGCAAAGTCATCGAATACTTCGCCAAGTTCGGCGTTGGCTAAAGGATGCAGGGCATTCAAGCGAGAAGG
>JAYNPH010000108.1:0-7175 GCA_038113685.1 Gammaproteobacteria bacterium | reverse complement strand
CTCCTCAATTTCGCTGGTGTAAATTCTTGCGGTTCTTCAAGTCCAAGGACCGTTTAAGAGCTACGGACTTTAACTGAAGGGCTTGCGGTGTGCACAGTTGTTGAAGTCGATGAGTTCTGCTGGCTCGCCTCCGGTATTTAGGCGCAATTGAGTCAGACTGCAGTTCTCAAAATGGTAGCGTCCCCACTCGGTCGGACTGTTGTGAATGAGTTCACCTAGCGCGATCGCCATGGCAGCACCATGGCTGACGATCAGCACTGTCTCATCCTTGGTATGAGCGTTGCTGATGTCTTCCAAACTGCGGCGCATTCGCTGGGCCACCGTGGCTAGTGCTTCGCCATTGGGCGGTGCCCAGCCGGTGTCCTCGTTCAAACGCTCGATTAAATTATGCTCTGTGTTCAGGTCAACAAAGCGCATGTCTTCCCAGTCGCCAATAGACATTTCCGCCAACCCGTCGACGACTTGGTGATGGACCCGCGATGCTGGGGCTGCCAGTGCTCCCGTATGCCGGCATCGATCAAGTGGACTGGTGTAGACGGCGGCGAGGCGCTCGTTACTCTCCAGATAACGTCCTGTGAGGTAGGCTTGCCATTTCCCTCTCATGGTGAGCGGCGAGTCTGTGGAACCATGCCAGCGGCCCAGCTTGTTGGCCGCAATTTGTCCGTGTCGGAGCAAAAGTAATCGTGGTGCCATGGATAATGTTTCCTGTTACCAAAAGAAAAGTGGGGTTAGGCGACGAAGCGTTTGGCGACCAAACAGCCGACAAGGTCACCCTCGACATTCACTGCGGTGCGGAAGGTATCCAGTGGCCGCTCGATAAGAAGCAATAAACCAATGGCTTCCAGCGGTATGCCAACGGCTAACAACACCATTTGCATGCCGGCCATAGAGCCAGAAGGAATCCCCGGCGCGCCGATAGAAGACAGCATGGCCACGAGAAATATCGCGACAACACCCGTCGCGCCCAAGTCAATGCCAAACATGTAGGCTAAAAATACCGCAGCTATACCTTCGAACAGGGCGGTGCCGTCCATGTTCGCGGTGGCGCCTAGGGGCAGCACAAAGGCGCTTTGAGCGCGATCAACCCCCAGCTTTGTCTGAGCCGTGGCCATAGACAGCGGCAGGGTGGCGGCGCTGGACGAGGTGAACAAAGCCGTCAGCATAGGCTGACTGACGGCGCGCAAAAACTGCACTGGGTTCAAGCCCGACACCAGCCAAGCTATCCCTGGCAGAACGATAAAACCGTGGAACAATGTGGCGCCAAAGACGACTCCGGCGAGTTGGCCCAGTGCAGCCAGCGTTGAAAAATCGATCTTTTGTGCCAGTTGAAACGTGATAGCGAACAAGCCGATGGGCAGTGCGGCTAACACCCAGCCTGCCAAGCGATAAGTGACTTGGGCAAGTTCATCAAAAATCTTTGGCAGTTTGGAGTCTTCAGGAAGGGCTACCGCAGCGGCCATTCCCAAAAAAATGGCGCCAACCAAAATGCCTAATACGTTCATTTCGCTCAGAGAATTGAACGGGTTAACCAACATCCGCTGGAGCAGATTGTTGAGTAGCGCAAAGGTCGAGCCATCGCCGGGATCAATCAGCCTAGCTGATTGGGCTGTCACGTCGCCGAGCGCGCTGGGGTCTTCAATCAGCGGCGGGTACGCGGTCCATGGATGATAAAACAGCACAATCAGCAAGCCGATTAGCACCGCCACGCCTGTGGTGGTGATGTAGTAACCAACGGTTACAGAGCCTAATCGGCCCATTTGGCGAGAAGCTCGCAGTTGCATGACGCCGGCGATCAGCGAAAAAAAGATCAGCGGCGCAATGACCATTTTGAGCGCCGAGAAAAAGGCGGTGCGCAGTAACTGTGTGAGTTGATCGAGCCACAGGGTATCGGGGAAGGTGACCGCAGCCAGCCAACCGAAAACTGCCGACACAATAATCAGCGGCGCAAACCAACGTGAGTTCATAGATAGATCCATATGCCTGTGGGTTCGGAGCACCCTGATTTGGCGGAAAATTGCATTTGTTGCGGATTACAGTTGCCCCGAGTCCGGAGAATGTTGCCTTGGACAGATCTAATTAGCAAAACGGGAGCGTTCATCATTCGCCCGCGCTCCGGTCGTTACGTTCTGGGTCCGAGCCTCGCTCCGCGTTACACTAGGCTATGAATATTCGTTCACAAGCGCTCTGCGCGGTGTTCCGTGCTGCAAGAGCGATAGCCCTAGTGTTCTTGGCCGGTACTTTTGCCGCATGCGGGATATCTGAAGGCGAAGGAGCCGACACCGTCAGCGGGGTCCCCGAATACCGGGTGATCGATGGCAGAACGATGGGAACCTACTACCGAATCCAATATCGGGTCAGTGAAGGTTGCGAAATCGTCCAAGGCGATATCGACAGCCTGCTTGAGGCGTTTAATTTAAGCCTTTCAACGTATCTTCCTGAGTCGGAGATCAGCAGATTCAACCGGGCAGCGGCAGGTCAGTGGATTGAGTTAACACCACGCATGATCTCAGTCCTGCAGGCTGCTTTTGATGTATGGCGCGAGAGTCAAGGCGCGTTTGACGTCACCATTGGCCCCTTGGTGAACCTTTGGGGCTTTGGTCCTGCAGAGGTTGTGGCGTTGCCGTCCATCGAAGCTCAACAGCTCGCCGCCCGCTGGGTGGGCATGCATCAGCTCCAGTTGGATCACGTAAACTCAAAGGCGTTGAAGACTGCGGACGAGGTTTATGTGGATATGTCTGCGCTGGCGAAGGGCTTGGGGGTTGATGAGGTGGCCGACAGTTTAGCCGCTGCGTCTTGCACGGACTATATGGTGGATATTGGCGGCGAGATGCGACTGGCGGGGCGTAATGCCAACGGCTCGTCCTGGCGGATTGGCGTTGAGCGTCCTGTTCCCGGAAGACAGGGTGCGATCCAAAAAGTACTGGAAATTACGGATCTTGCGGTAGCCACTTCTGGCGACTATCGAAACTTTCGCCAAGTCGAAGGTGTGCGGATTGACCACGTCATTGATCCTCGCAGCGGCTTGCCGGCGGACAATCAAGTGGCTTCTGTAACCGTGATTCATCCAAGGGCGATGCTTGCCGATGCCTACGCGACGTCGATTATGGTGCTGGGGGCCGATCCGGGTCTTGATATGGCCCGACGGCTGGATCTGCCCGTGCTGATTATTGAGAAAACCGCTGATGGCCAGTTTATTGAGCGCTATACTGGGCCTATGCAAACGTTTTTGCCGACGTCTACGGAGTAGCATATGGAAACGATCATCGTTGCTTTTTTTGTAATGCTTGCCCTCACGGCAGCTATGGCCGTAGGCGTAATTTTTGGACGCCAGCCTATTGCTGGGAGCTGCGGCGGCATGAAAGCCTTGGGCATGGAAATGGAGTGTGAGGTATGTGGAGGCGATCCGCAGAACTGCGAAAAATCTCCCTTTGCCCCAGACGGCCGCCGCGCATTTTCCGGCAGCGCTCAAGGTCCCTCGGATCAAGGACCGGGTGCTAACGAGCTGTCTCGCCGTGTTGGTCAATAGTTCGGGCCTTATCTCTCGCTTCCAAAGGCAACGGTCCCACCAGTTCCGCGCCGACGCAGCTGACAGCCCGCGTGACCGTTTCTAACCTCACTATTTTTGTTGCGTTGCGCTATGCCTTTGGCAAGGGCGGGGTCAGCGGGCGCGGCGATTTGTCCTATGTATCAACGTTAGCTCTCGCGGGATTGGTGATAAGTATCGCCGTATTGGTGTTCGTGACTTCGATTGTGAATGGGTTTGAGCGCGAGTTGCGTGAACGTTTGCTGAATGTGCTGCCTCATATCAGCGCCATTTCGTCTCAAGGCGTGGCAATGAATTCATTGCCTGAGGCCGGCAATGCGGCGGGTGAGGCGGGTTTGGCTGCATTGGCACCTGTGATCACCAGTAGCGGGTTGGTGGCGGCCAATGGTCAAGTTCGCGCCGCGCAAATCACCGGCATAGATCAAGAGTATTCAAAAGTGAGTGGGTTGGCGAAGTTTGTCAGCGCAGGGGACTGGTCTCGTGTCCAGCAGGTACCCTTTGGTCTGGCGATTGGCGCTCGTTTGGCAGAGCAAATCGGCGTGAAGGTTGGTGATTCCCTCGTACTTTTGCTGCCGGATCGACGCATCAGTCTTGCTGGCGCCGTACCTAGGCAGAAACGATTTCAAGTGGTTGGTATTTTTGCCAGCCAATCCCAGTTGGATGCCAGCGGCGTTTTCGTGTCGTTAGAAGACGCTCAGCGGCTGCTGCGAATGCCCGGGCAAGTCCACGGCGTACAGGGCCGGTTAGCGGACCTGTTTGACCCACATCAAGCACGCGCATTCTTGCGTGCGCAGTGGCCCGTCTCAGAATTGCGAGTTCAGTCGTGGATGACAGAGTTTGGCACTCTTTATCAGGCGATTTCTGTGCAAAAGGCCACGCTGTTCTTGTTGTTTTCTCTGCTCATAGCGGTGGCGGCATTTAATCTGGTGTCCGGCCTAATCATGATTGTGGAACAGCGTCGTGGCGATATCGCTATCTTGCGCAGTATGGGAGCCAGTCGCAGACGAGTGCTGGGCTTGTTTAGCTCAATGGGCGTATTGCTTGGATTAGCAGGTACCGCGGTGGGAATGCTCGTGGGCGTCGGTCTGGGCTACCTGATACCTTATCTGGTTAACTCGCTATCCAAAAATCTTGGTTATGACCTGATGTCCCAGTACTTTATTTCCTATTTGCCCGTGCAAATTTTAGCCTCGGATTTGTTGGTCATTGGCGCGATCGCGGTTGCCGCCACGTTTTTGGCTAGCCTTTATCCGGCTTGGCGGGCCACCCAGCTACTGCCCAGTGAGGTGCTGGCCAATGAATGATCGCGTCCGCCTGCTAACTGCGAAAAATGTAGTCAAGCGATACCAGATGGGTGATGCCGAGATAGAGGTGCTTAACGGCGTGGATCTTGAGCTTTCGGCTGGTGAGAGGGTTGCCATTGTCGGGCGCTCTGGGTCTGGCAAGAGCAGCCTGCTGCATGTGCTGGCGGGATTGGACGAAGCCGATTCCGGAGATATTCAAATGGCGGGACAATCTGTGACCGCCGCCGACAACGAAGCTAGAACCGCATTGCGCGGTCGCGATATGGGTTTTGTATACCAGCAGCACCACCTGATGCCTGAGTTTAGCGCACTGGAGAATGTGGCCTTACCCCTGCGCTTAAACGGAGTGGGTCGTAAAGATGCGGAGCGGCGCAGTTTTGAACTGCTGTCAAGGGTCGGGCTAGAGGCCCGAGTGGCGCATCTGCCTTCCGAGCTGTCCGGGGGCGAGCGGCAGCGCGTCGCGGTGGCTAGAGCCCTCGTGCACCAACCCAAGTTAGTGATGGCAGATGAGCCGACCGGAAACCTAGACGATGCGAGCGCCCAAGAACTTATGTCGCTGATGGTAGAGCTCAGTAACGCTCACGGAGTGACTTTACTTGTGGTGACGCACGATCGCTCCATGCTGACTCACTTTGACCGGGTGCTAACCCTGTCTGCGGGGCGGCTAAGTTCTGAGTCCGTTGGTGGGGGCTAGTATGGCCGGTCGCTCACGGCAGGCGGCTGGGCTGCTAAATCAAATGGCCGCAAGAATGCTGCTGCAGGGTGCCACCGGATTTGCCCGGTTTGTTACTTGGGTGTCATTGGTAGGGATGGTGCTGGGTGTGGCCGTGCTAACCTTGGTTGTGAATGTTATGAACGGGTTTGATCAGGAGTTGCGTCAGCGTCTGCTTGGCAGCATCCCACATGTCACCGTCTCGCAGACGCCAATGTCACCTGATTTGCAGACGGCGCTGTCGTTGCAAGAGGGCGTTCGAGGAGCCGGCAAGTATTTTCAGGGCTTTGCTGTGGTGGCCGCCGGTTCACGGACTTTGCCAGTGACGGTAATCGGTTTTGCTGGCAGTGACTCGGCAGCCTCGGCGGATCTGAGTGACGTCATGCGGCGCGGCAATATCGATAATCTCCAGCGCATGCCCAACTCCGTTATTGTCGGAGAACCGTTAGCTCGTTATCAGGGGTTATCTTTAGGTGACCCTGTGGTGATTGGAGTCTCCGTCGCGCAGGGAGACAGCGTTTCGCTTCGCTGGCTGCGTCTAAACCTAGCAGGCACCTTTGAAATGGGAGCCGAAACCGATTACGGCATGGTGCTCGTGAATTTAGATCAACACAGCGATGCTTACTGGCAGTCTCTAGGCCAGTTGGGCACCCGGATTGTGCTGGAAGATCCTATGGATGCGGCGGCTGTGGGCGCGCGGCTAGCAGCGATAGAGAAATCGCTCCAGATTGACACTTGGGAAGAAACCTATGGTGAGTTGTTCCAAGCTGTCCGTATGGAAAAGAGCATGATGTTCGTTCTGTTGTTTTTGGTGGTGGCGATAGCGGGATTTAATGTCATTGCCGGCCAGTCCATGATGGTGCACGACAAACGCTCGCAAATTGCCATGTTGCGCACCATGGGGGCCAGCCGTCGCTTCATTCTCGGACTGTTTTTGTCCCAAGGCGCGTTTGTAGCGGTTCTGGGCACCCTTGCTGGACTTCTGCTGGGGTTGTTGATGACGGCAAATGTGGACGCGTTGATCGATGCATTAGCCGGCCTCACGGGGCAGCACTTACTCGATGGCTCTTATTTTGTTTCCGTGCCCACCCGCGTGCTTTGGTGGGACTTGAGCGCCATCGTTTTGCTCAGCAGCGTGGTTGCTCTGATCTCGGCCTGGCTGCCTGCCAAGCGCGCGAGTCATCTGCAACCAGCTCGACATCTTCACTAGGAGCGCTGTTACGCGGCTCACGAGGCCCGTTACTGCATTTAAACTGATACAGGACACCGCGCTCAAGACGGGCGGTGAGTCTCTCCTTTCGGGTCTTTGCTCTCTCCAGCAGTTTGTGCCTTGTGCCGATCCAAGGCTCGTCGTCGCTGGCGCTGACGCCACAGTCGGACAACCCGATGGCGCCAAATAAAGTGGGTGACAGTGAAGCCAAGGCTGCCGCTGACTGAGCCGCAAATAAAGGCCCCTACAAATAACGGCTCGGCGATGCTGAAGAAATTTGCCGTCAAAGAATCGACTGTGAACTCTAGGCCTGGGGCGTCCGTATCAATGCCTAAAACCCAAGCACCCACGCGATAAGAGGCATAAAACATTGGGGGAATAGTGATCGGATTGGTGACCCAAACT
>JAYNPH010000107.1:5516-7479 GCA_038113685.1 Gammaproteobacteria bacterium | reverse complement strand
GATATTACAAAACCGATAAAACCAGAGGATCTGCACACCCATCTTTCGCACTGGTTCCCCATGATTGAAATCGTAGATATGGGTTTTATCGCCCCTCATGCATTAACCGACTTAATCGCCAGCAACGTAGTTGCTTCGCGCTTCATAAAATCGGATTTTACCAATGAGCTGAATACTGCAAATCAAGCAATGGTCAGCCTCTTTCGGAATGGCAATCTGCTCCACGAGGGCAAGGCAACTGATTCATTGGGCGACCAGTTCAAAGCCGCCGCATGGATTATTAATTCCGCACTGGCTCGAGGATATTCAATCAACCCAGGCCAACTGCTGATGACCGGTGCCCTCGGAGTCACTCATCCACCAGAGCAAGGAAATTATCGCGCAAATTACGGCGACTTCGGGTTCATTGAGTTTAGCTTCGACGAGTAGAAAAAATGGCGGATTTGAAAGGCAAGAAAATTATCATTACCGGCGCAAGCAGCGGCATCGGTCGCGCGAGTGCGAAACTCGCAGTCCAACGGGGAGCTAGTGTACTGGCAGTCGATATCGATCCGAATACCGCCGCGACAGCTGATGAACTCAATGGTGCTATCGCATTCATGCAAGTTGATGTCAGCAAAGAAGAGCAGGTTGCCGCCATGGCAGAGCGCTGTGTCAGGACTTTTGGCGGTATCGACGGCATCTTCGCCAACGCCGGTATCGACGCTGGCGGCGTACCATTTCTGGAACAAACTGCAGAACACTGGCAGCGTATTCTCGCTATTAACACCATCGGCGTATTTTTGTGTATCAAACACACCGCGCCTTACCTTACCAAGCAAGCGTACGGCTCAATCGTTTGTACAGCTAGCGTTGCAGGCTTACGCGCTAACGCGGGTGCAGTATCCTACAGCGCCAGCAAGGCTGGAGTTATAAGCATTGTGCAGACGACAAGTTATCATTTGTATGGTACCGGCGTACGTGTCAGCGCTGTCTGTCCGGGCCTGATAGAGACCAATATGACCCAGCGGATGTTTGATAAGCTTCGTGGCTTGGGAAAAGAAGCTAGAATTGGGCTGATCAATCCGACCAAGCGACACGGACAACCATCAGACATAGCCGAGATGGCTTGTTTCCTGTTGAGCGACGCGGCGTCAGACGTCAACGGACAAGCCATAGCAATTGACGGTGGACTCAGCGCCTCACACCCCTGGGCTTATCCGCGCGGGTAGTCTTAACTGACGTAAGACGAGCAGCGGGCACTTCCACAGCAGAAAAGTTGGCGGTGGAAGGCAAACGCCCTCCTTCATTCTCAACATTAAAGCCGCTTATGCTTCGCCCGAGAACCAAAGATATCTTGCCCAACCCATGCCAGCGGTTGTGATTTCTATCCAACACCGTTACCTAGGCTCAAGCCTGCAGACTCTATATTCCTTTACCATATTGATTCTCCTCCGCCTTGGCGAAAAAGTCCTCCCACTCCGCATCTGTCAGCAAAGCGGGTGTTCCAAGCTGGCTGGCCAATACATACTGTCGGCACATGAGTTCCAGCCGATAGGCTGTGTTTGCCGCTCGTTTAAGGTGTATTCCTCGGGCTATCATGCCATGGTTCCCAAGCAAGCACGCGGTTCGGTCGGTCAGAGCAGCGGCTGCATCATCAGCCAAAGACTGAGAGCCAAAGGTCGAATAAGGCACACAGGGAACGTCGCTACCACCGAACACCCCGACCAGATAATGAAAGCCCGGCAAAGGCTTCAAGGAACTGGCCAGCGCTACACAGTAATCAGAATGAGTATGCACTACAGCCTGCACCTCTTCATGTTGCTTGTATATCGCCGCATGCATACGCCATTCCGAGGACGGTTTGCGTGGCCCCTCCCAGTCGCCGTCAAAGGAGCACTCCACTATCGTATCCACAGCGATACTCTCCGAAGTAGCACCGTTGCCTGAAATCAGCATATTATCGCCAAACCGAGTACTGAGG
>JAYNPH010000107.1:4155-5506 GCA_038113685.1 Gammaproteobacteria bacterium | reverse complement strand
CCTGAGGACAACTCATTAAGACCAAGTTGGCCCATTCGCTGGTACTGTGCAACCAGCTCTTCCCGCAGTTCCAATTCATTCCCTGTCACGATTAATATTCTCCGTTTGTCAATTGAACACTTACCCACTCAACGTATTTAACGTTGGGCCCTAAGCCGTAGGAGACGGAATTACACCGTCTATAGGCTGCATGTTGTTGGCATTTAGCTCGATCAGCACCGGCCCCTTCTCGACCATGGCCGCCGCTAAACGCTCATCAAGTTCTGTCACGTCGTTTGCATAGAATGCGGTTACCCCCATACTCTCTGCCAACTTCACAAAATCCGGCGTATGCAACTCGGTGCCGTTGAATCGACCGTCAAACTGGTTGTATTGCAAACCGCGCAAAACCCCATAGCCACCGTCATTAAACACAATCACCACTACAGGGATTTGGTACTGAGCTGCCGCAGCCAATTCCCCAACGTGAAACATCAATCCTCCATCGCCATGCATGACGAATGTCTTCTTTGCCAGGGCTGTTGCCACACCAAGGCCTAGCGGCAAGCCGGGGCCGATAGCCCCTGATGTAGGAAAAACATATCCACCGGGCTGGTCGATGGGTAAAAGTGTATTGCCCCAGTTGTAGCCAGGAATAGTACTGTCTCGCACAAAAGCAACACCCGTCGCCAGATACTTGGAAAACACATCAAGAGCGTGGGCATGATCTGAGCCAAAAGCTTTCCGCAAATTGTTCCCAGTCTCGTCCACCAACGCTCGCATTTTTTCCAAGTAACTACCGCAACCCTCTGTATATTCGAAGTTTCGTAATGCGTTTATGGCAAGCTCTGCATCGCTAAGCACTGCAATATCTGCTTTAAAATTTAGGTTCAGATGCATCGGATCTACATCGATGTGCAGTAATGCTGGTAATCGCAGATTGATTTTTGTGCCACCGGTACCCGCCTGAAAGCGAGTACCTATGGCAACAACCAGATCGGCTTCGCTAACCAGCTGCCTGATTGGTGGACGCATGAGCGCATTGCCCATGTGTAAGGGGTGCGCCACTGGAAAGGCACCTTTGCCATTGGCGGTAGTAATCACGGGCGCGTTCAACAATTCTGCAAAGGCAGTTAAAGCCGCTCTAGCTTCTGCAGTACGAACGCCTCCGCCCGCAATAATGACCCTTTTATCAGCATCATCGATACGGGATATTGCAGCTTCAATGGTTTGTGTATCTGGCCGTATAGGCTGGGGCACCTCAATGGTTAGAGTTGGACTTGCTATCGACGCATACTGCAGATCAATCGGCACCTCAATCGCACCTGGCCGAGGGCGGCCGCTGTACATAGCCTCGATCACGCCTTTAAGC
>JAYNPH010000107.1:1092-4145 GCA_038113685.1 Gammaproteobacteria bacterium | reverse complement strand
CATTGGGCCAACTTCATGCGCATAACGGGGTGAGGCTACTGCATCTGTGACGGCTTCCAACATCCGCTTTTGATTTTCGGCTTCGTGAACATAGCCCTTGGCTTTACCGTAAAATCCGGTCTCGGCCTGACCGGTTATCACCAACAATCGTGAAGACGCGAAATCTGCCTCATAGAGACCGGTTAGCATATTTGTGGTTCCCGGTCCAGTACTGCCCAATGCAACCCCTAACCCACCCGTTGCACGAGCATAACCATCGGCCATGTGGGCTGCACCTTGCTCATGCCGAGATGTCACCAGATCGACCCCCGGAGTTGCACTGATTGCATCCACAATAGGCATATTGTGAATACTCACGATGCCAAAAACATGTCGCACCCCTGCTTCGACCAATAGATCAACTATAATTTTAGCTACCGATTTTTCTATCATTCAATCACCAAGTTTTACGAAGAAAGGCCGTCCGGGCATACATAACGGCTGAAATTCATGAGGACAATTCGGGGCACTGAGCAGACACAAGGTCGCCGCCAACGGTTTCTCGCTGGCAGCCGCCGGCCGGATTCGCCTAAGTGCTGAGGTGTGCGCGCCATGGATTCAATGTGACAGACGAAGGTATGCTGGCAATCATCACCCCGAGGAGCCGATGTTAGCGGATATTCGTGATATTCCGCCGATCGTCCAAACATCGTCACGCTTGCCAACAACAACTATAAACAGCTCTGTCTGGCCGCCGCTCTCGATCGCAACTTCTACTACAGCGCCCAGAAGACCGCACTGCACTGCATTAACGTTCATTGCAAACGGCTGCTTCCAGGGGGCGCCTAAGAACTGGATGATCCGATCAGCATCCAGATTTTCTACCACATCACCTGCATCTATTAACACCGCTGACGACCGGCAAAGTTCTATGGCTGACGCTCCACCTCCTTGCTCAACCTTTGCAAAGAATTTACGCACTACACCAACAGCGATCTCACCTGTCGCTTCTGCTACTGCGGCCTCCAGGCGAGGCGCGGTGTGAGAGCCCACTGCAAAACGAGCCTGTACGCCCCAAGAGTCGGCTTTTTGAGTCAAAACGTATGCAACCCAGTTCCAAAGGATGGGCTCATCCTGAGTGTTGTATCTTGTCCAACCGCCAAGTAAATGAACTTTGTCCTGAGATACATGCAGACGCACGGGAGGGTTTCCTTCGGTGTAAGCCCACCCTGTCGCTTCTCGAGCGGTCCAGTCTTGAGCTACTGCGTAGTCCTGGAGCGTGTCGTAGCGCTCTATCGACCCAGATGCTGCTACCCGCACATGCGGGTAGCTCATTACACCAGCCCAAGCCTCCGCAACCTTAGCCTTATCGGCTTCAAAAAAGGCAAAGTAAGCGTTTTCTGGACTGCTGAAGTATCCAAGTTTGTCATTCATTACCGAGCAGCCTATGAACTATAGCAACCATGAAGACGTCGGCCTATGAAGTCTCCTCACGGCAATGAGGATGTCCAATGAACAAGCGTCTACATGGCCAATGAGGGAGAAGTCCATGAAACGTTTAGAAAATAGACCCATCATAGTCACCGGTGGCGGTAGCGGTATAGGCAAGGCTACATGCCAGCGAATCGCAGAAGAAGGCGGGCTGGCAGTAGTGGCCGATATCCGAGCCAATCTGGCTGAGGATACCGCAAAGGAAATTCGTGCTGCAGGGGGCACAGCGATCGCAGTTACCTGTAATGTTGCGGACGAAGCGCAAGTCTCTGCCATGGTGGAAAAAACCGTCGCAGAATTTGGCACCGTGTGGGGCTTGGTATCCAATGCAGGTACAGCAGGCAATGGCTGGATACATGAAACCAAACGTGAGGACTGGCAATTTGTTATTGACGTCAACCTGACCGGCTCATTCCTCTGCAGTAAACACGTGCTGCCCCACATGATGAAAGCAGGCGGCGGCGCTGTTGTCATGACGTCATCTGTTGCGGGAACAATCATTGGGCCGGGCGGCGCCGCTGCATCGTACGCCGCATCGAAACACGGGGTTATAGGACTGGCTAAACAAATCGCCGTGGACTATGGCGCATACAACATTCGTGCAAACGCCATTCAACCCTCCGGTGTTGAAGGAGCCAATTTCGGTGAGCATGTACTTGAAGATCAGGAAAAAGCAAACACGCCGCGCGCTGAGTTGCCACGAGGGGAGAAGTGGGTGCCAATGCAGCGCAGGGGTAAGGTCAAGGAGGAATATGGCGCGTCCATCACCTTTTTGTTAACCGACGATGCCGGCTACATCACCGGAGCGGTTCTTCCCATTGATGGCGGATTTCTCTCGCAATAACCAATGCCTCGTCCGAAAAATGGTGATCGTCATGGCCGAAGCTAAACCTGTCAGAACCCTTGATATTCCCGAAACTGAGTGGCGCTTGCGTCAAGAGCTTCACTACTCAAACGAACAGGCCAGCCGAGCACTAGCTGACGTAGGCCGCGTCACAGAGATACCCAGCGAAGCCGCCGATGCAGCCTGGTAGGCCCTGCTGCGCAGCATCAACCATACCAACTAAAATCACCAACTATGAGGCACCCAGCTCCATGAAGATCACATCTATTCAAGCTATCCCCGCAAGCGTTGTTACTAACCCGTCAAGAGGTATTTCGCGCACCTTCATTTTTGTCAAAATCGAAACTGACGAAGGCATTGTCGGCTGGGGCGAAGCAACCAGCGGCCCTCTTGCTGTGGTCTCGATGATTGAAGAATTCGGCGAGGTATTGATCGGCAAGGATCCGATGGAGATTGAGAAGCACTGGCAGACCCTGTATCACCACTTTCATGTTCGTGGCGGGGTGGTACAGATGACCGCTATCAGCGGCATTGAGATCGCGTTATGGGACATCAAAGGCAAAGCCCTTAACGCGCCGGTCTATCAACTTCTGGGTGGCAAGGTGCGTGATCGCATCTGGAGTTATGGGCGCTGGGACGGCCAGACCCCGGAAATATCGGTGAAAACCGCGCAATTTTTTATCGAACAGGGTTTGACCGCATTAAAGGGGGATCCCTTCGAGCACCGGGGCTTGTTCAT
>JAYNPH010000107.1:610-1082 GCA_038113685.1 Gammaproteobacteria bacterium | reverse complement strand
TGCGGTTGAGTAACTCAGAGCCGTGCGCGAAGCCGTTGGCGATGAGATCGAACTACTGGTGGAAGTACATGGGCGGCTGACCCCCCGCGACGCTATTCGCGTTGCTCACCGCATGGAAGAGTTCCGACCCTTTTATTATGAAGAACCCGTGCCACCCCAGAATCTCGACGCTCTTAAGCGCGTCTCTGACAGTGTCAATATACCTATCGCAACAGGCGAACGCCTGCTGACCAAGTTCGATTACGCAAAACTTTTCCCGCTCCATGCAGTGGATATGATTCAACCCGACATCATGTACGCTGGGGGAATCTTCGAAACCCGAAAAATTGCTGCGATGGCGGAGGCCCACTACGTAGGTTTTCAACCCCACAATTGCTACGGACCAATGAATACAATGGCTGGCCTGCACCTTAGCGCATGCATTCCAAACTTCGTAATTAATGAAAGTCGCCATTATCACGGATCAACACTT
>JAYNPH010000107.1:0-600 GCA_038113685.1 Gammaproteobacteria bacterium | reverse complement strand
GGATTCACACTCTAAAAGTGAAGAACTGGGAAAAATATCTTTCTAATGGTATGGATAATGCTATGACTGCTTCACCATTTGGGGGAGCTCTAGGAAATTACACCACTAAATCATTGGGGATCAGAAAGGCTGAATTGTTGACTGGCCATGCATTAATCTCTTAGTTTCATCCCGCAAAGTGGTTCTCTATCAACTAGGGTTCCAGGTACCCATTGCACCTATTATGGTAATTGGCCGATGCCGATCCGAGTTGAGTATTCGGACCAACCCCAATTCAGTTATCTACCCGTGGTGTGCACATACCATTCCACAAGTTACTCCGCATAGAAGAGCCCTGGTGTGGCAGGGTTCCTCGGGGACATGCCCCAACAGTCAGACGGTTTTTTCGGTATTCCCCAGGGCCCAGGGCTTGGCGTCGATATGAATGAGGAATGGCTGGCTAAATATCCTTTGGATAAAAATGCTGTTCCCTGGGTACACCGAATCGGTACTCATACGTCGCGACAGGATGTCAACTGGTCTTAGCCAGTAGACTAGCCAGAATGACGAACAAATCCGTGGACACCACCTACTCTCGAATTATCGGAACCGGGAGCTATC
>JAYNPH010000106.1:0-7562 GCA_038113685.1 Gammaproteobacteria bacterium | reverse complement strand
CAGTTGTTCCAGGCGCTCTATGCTTTCCAAGCGTGATTCCCCTAACCCAACAAACTCGCGCAACGCCTGCACGCGAAACCCGTAGATACCAACCTGTCGCGCGGCTGCAACAGGCACTGCCTCTGGATTATCTCTGGGAAAAGGTAGCGGCGCTCTTGAAAACATCAGGGCTAGGCCGTCGTCGTCAGTTACAACCTTGACCACATTTGGATTGAAGAAGTCGTTCGCCTGATGCAGGGGTTCGGACAGGGTAGCCATGGGTATTTCCGGCCGTTCGACCATACCCTGAATCAACTGATCAATAACCTCTGAGGGAACAAGGGGTTCGTCACCTTGGACGTTAATCACAATATCGTCGCATGCCCAAACACGCTGCTGGACCACTTCCATAACGCGGTCCGAGCCGGACTGATGATCCGATCGCGTCATCTGGACGTCCCAGCCGGCCGCCTGCACTGCCTCAGCAACCCGGCTGTCATCCACCGCAACCACAATGTCATCGGCTTGAGCTTTCGCTGCCTGGGCCGCTACACGGACGATCATGGGTTGCCCCGCGATATCGGCAAGCGGTTTCCCGGGAAGGCGGGTAGATTCATATCGAGCCGGTATAACGATGTGAACTGCCATCACCCTTGCACCGTCTTGTTTTGATCTTCGGCTACCAAGCTGTCAGCGCCGGCCGATCCGGCGCCGGGGCGGATACCTCGGTCCGCCATCAATTGAAGCAGAGTTGCCGTGAAGTCAGGATCTAGGTCTAACGAGATTTCCAGCGCCCAGACAAAGCTCAGATCCACATCTAAGGCCGCCAGCTTCATCCCATCTTTTTCGGTGCAAACGATCGGATTCCCGGCCGCAAAGTCCAGTTCCTCGCCACTGTAGCCGTGATGGTCTGGATACAGGTGCGGTTCCACGGAAATACCAAGATCGGTCAGCGACCGCAAAAAACGGCTTGGATTACCAATCCCGCACAGTGCATGCACCCAAGGATAGCGTTCGGCAAATTCATTTATCGGAGTTTTGGCACCATCGCTCAGGCGCTTGAAGCTCAAAGGAACGGTCCGCATTGTAAACTCTAGCGGTACCAAGCCAGAGGCCCCGCCATGGCTGATGACCAAATCCACCGAAGACAATCGCTCTACCGGCTCGCGCAAGGGCCCGGCTGGCAACAGCAGCCCGTTGCCGACGCCCCGCGCCGCATCAACCACCGCTATCTCAATATCACGCGCCATGGCGTAATGCTGCAGGCCGTCGTCAGCGACAACCACGTCACAGCCTGCTTGCTCAAGCAGGGCTATGCCTTTGTTGCGTTCGGCGGCTATGGCGACGGGACACTGAAGCTTCTGTTTGAGCATTACGCCCTCGTCCGAGTAAACGGTTGCAGAGGCTCCTGCTGGAATCAACGCACCCTGGCGACTGAGTTTCCCCTTGTATCCGCGTGAGACCACCCCGGGGGAAAACCCTTGCGCCGTTAAGAGGTCGACTAAGGCCAGCACCAGCGGCGTCTTGCCGGTCCCACCAACGGTAATATTGCCAACCACTAAAACCGGCAAACGCGCACCGTCTGTGGCACTTTTGGCCTGCAATCGAAGTCTCTGCTGAGCCGCACGACGCCCGCTGACCCAAGCGTATAGCCATGACAGCGGCAGCAGGCATTTGACCCAAAACCCATCGTTATACCAGGCCCGGGTAATGGCATTAGCTGACTGACCCAGCAGCGACCCTGGCCTTGCCGCTTGAATGTTTGTTTGCAATACGGGGGATGCCGGAAATGGAGCCTCTTCTTCCTCGTCCTGAAATTGCGCACCATAAAGGTCTGAATAGAGGCCGCCCTTGGCCAGCAGCGCCTGATGAGTTCCCTGCTCGACGATTTTTCCTTGGTCCATGACGACAATAACGTCCGCAGATTCCACCGTAGACAGCCGGTGGGCAATGACGAGGGTTGTCCGTCCCTGCATAACCTCCTCTAAGGCCGCTTGAATCGCTTTTTCTGATTCGTTGTCCAGGGCAGAAGTCGCTTCGTCCATGATCAAAACAGGCGAATCTTTCAACAGCGCCCGGGCTATGGCTATACGTTGGCGCTGCCCTCCAGAAAGCAGCACCCCGTCATCCCCGATCAGGGTCTCAAGACCATCGGGCATCTGACTGACAAATTCATCGGCATAGGAGCGACGTAGCGCCTCGTTGATTTGCTCATCGGACGCACCAGCCATATCCCCATAGGCGATGTTGTTGCGCAGCGTATCGTTAAACAGGGTCACTTGCTGACTAACGAAAGAAATATGCCGACGCAAATTGGTCAGCTCGAAGGTTTGAATGTCGTTTCCGTCGAGCAAAATGGAGCCACGCTCTACCTCATAAAACCGAGGCAAAAGACTGGCCAATGTGGATTTACCGCTACCTGAACGACCAACCAACGCCACCGTTTGCGCCGGAGCAATTTTCAGCTCGATATCTTTCAGTACATCAGGGCCGTCTTCGGCATAACGAAAGCTGACGTTCTGCACCGTCACCTCGCCTTGGGCGCGCTCTAGGGTGTAGGTGCCCAAGTTCTCCTCAACGCCGGAATCCAACTGGGCGAAGATGTCTTCTGCCGCCGCGAACCCGCGCTGCAGCTTGGCGTTAACTTCAGAGAGGTTACGTATTGGCCGGCCCAACATCCCGGCCAACACCAAAAACTCAACGGCCTTGCCACTAGACAGCTGCACCCCAAATTCGGGGCTGTACAGAACCAGAATCAAGCCGCACAGAGCCAATACAATAATCGATTCGTTAGTCTGAGAACTCAGTACCTTGGTGATCACCATCTTCATATTTTGCTGGCGATTCACCTTGCTGGCGGCGAGAAAGCGTTTTTCCTCTTGGTCTTGTCCACCAAAAATTTTGACCTCTCGATACCCATTGGCCACCTCGGAAACAACGTGGGTGACGTCGCCCATGGAATGTTGAATGCGCCGGCTTATGCGGCGAAACCGGTTGCTGGCGAACACCACAATTAGTCCCAATAAGGGCGCCATGGCGATAAACAGCATGGTCAGGCGCCAATCAATCAACAGCAAAAAGACTAGGTAGGCGATCACCTTCAGACCGTCTTTGATCAGGGCTCTAAGCGCGTCGGTACCGGTATCGCGCAACTGGGTCACCGTAAAGGTTATTTGGGAAACAATATGACCTTGCGATGCACCGTCAAAGTAACGACTGGGCGATTTAAGGATGTGCCCAAAAAGCTCTTCGCGCAGATCATAAACAACGCCAAAAGAAACTCGCGACATCGCGGCTTCTCCGACTATGGCACCAAGAGCTCTGGAAATCGCCGCAATGCCCATCATGATCGGAATGGTCGCAGCGGCCCTTATTTGAGCGTCTTCCCAGCCATCAATTAGGCTTCCGAACAGCGTCACAAAATATGCTTCCGCACCAGCGGCCAGCGCAAAACCAACAAAGGCGCAGATCAGCAATACCCAGTAACGACCCACATAAGACAGCAGACGCCGATAAATGGTCCAATCAGACTTCTCCTTCGAAATACCGCTCACCTGCTACTCCAGTTAATTTCGTTGCCCCCGCCGGCGTTAGGTGCCATCAGGCCCGTTGTCCCAAGACTCACCCGAGTCAATCCGACGCTGGCGCATGCGTCCAGAACGGTAACCACCGCTTGATGCGCGGCTGCGGCATCCGCTCGGATCAGCACCGACAGTTTCTGCGCCTCCGAGGCCGGCAACCCCTGAACCTGTTGCTCCAGCATTTCGACTAAGGACGCAAAATTGCCTTCCACGGACACACCGTTGAGTGAATATTGTCCTTGGGCGTTAACGCTAATTTCCAGCTGCTTCGATACTACCGCCGCGCCTTCCCGAGACTCCGGCAAATTTACCGAGATACTTTTATTTTGAACAAAATTCGTCGATACCATGAAGAACAGCAACAGCAAAAACACCACATCGATCAGTGGTGTTATCTCGATTCCGGCTTCCCGTCTGGCGGCACTAGAACGCGCCATCAGTCTCTCTTGGTTTCGCAAAGCGGAAGACACTGGCAAGATTAATGCGTCGATCCGATGGGGGCCGATTTGCGTCGCCTTCGGTGGGGGCATGCCAGATCAGCTGTGCTTTCACCGCGCAGCCCTCATCTGCTCAAAAAACCGGTTGCTGGTGGCTTCAACCTCTATCAGCAAGGCGTCGATGTGCCGTAATGTGACGCGGTGACAAATCAGCGCAGGGATGGCCACCATCAAACCTGCTGCGGTCGTTACCAGCGCGGTCGAAATACCACCGGCCAAGAGCTGTGTCTCGGCTTGTTGGGCCGCAAACAACTGATCAAATACGTCAATAAGCCCCACAACTGTCCCCAGAATACCCAACAGTGGACAGATCGATGCGATTACGCCCAGCACGGTGAGGTAGCGCTCTAAATTGTGAGCAATCATGTCCAATGCACCACGCGTGACTTGTTGAAATTCATCCTGAGGCAACGAGAGGTTAGCTAGACCGACGGCAAGCACATAACCCAGTTGGGAAGTTTGACTCAACTCGTCCAGTGCCGGCGCCTGATTCGGCCACCCAGCCGTATTTTCCAAGCGTGCCAGCAGAGGTTCAGGTAAGACTTGGGAGCGGCGCAGGGACCACCAGCGCTCCAAACTAATTGCTAGCACCGCGATGCTGCACAACAAAATCGGCAGCATCAAAACGCCGCCAGCCGAAAAAAGATCGAGCATTAGTTTAAAACCACACAGTTGCGCGCTACCACGAGCAGCCCCGGGCAGAAATCGGCCAATAACCGTGCACCATGCCGTCTTCTTCGCGTACCCAGTACTGATCGTACAAATTCACCGTTGGGTCACAGTGGGGTACAGCAAACTCCAGCACATCACCCAGCATCACGCCCAAACCTTGATTATCACCGGGGTTGCTGTCCGCCGATTCGGACCGTAAGAGAACACCGTGTTCGTCTCCGGCAAATCGAAATTGCAGTTCCGGCCGTCCGTCACAGACCGGGTTCACGCTGTCTGACGCGAAAGCCTTGTAGCCGCCATCTACGGTAATCGTCGAAGGTTGGGGCTGAGAAATGGCGGTACACGCCACGGTCAGAGCCAAGTCAAAGCCTTTAAAGCGGTCCGAGTCAGCGCCGCCCACCTGCCGGTACTCCTCATCCATGAAGATATAGCTGCCTACCTGAAGATCCGTCAGGCGCTCAATACCGACATCGATATCGTAAGTGCCTGTTCCTCCTCCGGTGACAATGTCTGCCCGAACGCCCCGCTGCTCTAACAAGTCGAATTTAGCCGACAAACGATCCCAAGAACGAAGGGACTTTTCTCGTCGTTTTTCAAACTCCGGAATGTGCATGATATGCCCCGCGTAATGCTGTACCCCGGCAAAATAGAAGCGCGAATCCTCGTGTACACGATCGAGTAAACGCAGAAAGACATCGTCTTCACGCAATCCCGTCCGTCCCATGACAACGTCCAAGTCCAGCACCAAGCCCACGGATTTGGTTGCGTCGATTTCGGCGTCCAACGCATCGAGCCCCACGACAGAGTCCACCACCAGCAGCAGCTCAGCCTCACTGGATGCGATAGCGTTTATTACTCGCGCCTTTTGCCTTGTCGACACAGGCGATGTCACCAGAACACTGGCAATACCCGCATTCAACATCACTGCAGCTTCGCTGACTTTGGCTGTACATATACCAACGGCACCGGCAGCCATTTGTACCTGGGCAATCGCGGGACACTTATGCGTTTTAGCATGGGGTCTGAAGCCCTTACCGTGGGAACCCAAATGTTCAGCCATGGCTTTTATGTTGATATCCATGGTCGGCCGATCCAGTACCAAGGCAGGGGTCGGCAACTCCGCTACTTCAAGCGGGCGTGCTAGCGTTACTGGTTCCCAAGGTCGCCCTGTAACCGCGTTTAGCGCCAAATCGATTGCTGTTGTCAAACCGCCCCCTACTGTGCTGTTGCCCCGGGTGCAGCCCAGAGTCCAAGTATTCAAAGCGCACCGTCGCGCTGTGAAGTCACATCATAACGAGGTTATTGAACAATAGCAGTGGGGGGAAGTATCGCCGATGTTCGCGTTGCATCATCGTTCTCAGGAGCTTCGGCAATGGCACCGGCGCTTGCTTTCAGATGAATGGATTTTAATTTTGCTGGCGTTGTTCTTCGGCGTGCTGAATACGAAGCGCCGCAATCAGGTGCCTGCATATTGCACGGCCGGCCTGCCTGCAATCGCTTTCGTTATCGGCTTCGTCAAATCGGTTTTGGTTGCGGGCCGGCTCACCGAGCTTTAGGTCGGTCAATCGGTACGGCATCGTAGCCCGCTCTCTGATTGCCGCCAGATCCTTCCTTTGCGGCTTCGTGAACTCTAGCTCCGGTAGTTCCAGATGCTGGGGCAGCAGCTCTTGTTGTTTGTTTTGTTGCGCCCTGCTGTGCTTTTGTTGCGCCCTGCTGTGCTTTCGTTGCTGCTGCCTCTCAGGCCGGATGCGGTCACGCGCCCAAACCTGTGTACCACGCCCCTTCGGCCGCTGGCGCAGTTCCCTCGTCAGCCGATATACCTCGTGCCAATGCTCGGCCGCAGCCTCATGGGGACTGAACTGGCCTCGGGAACTTTGCCCAAAGGCCATTTGCTGTGGGATTACCGCGGGGTCTAGGCTCTGATTACGCTTGCTCATACTGTATAAATATCATGTACTGTATATCTATACAATAGCGCTACTTGGACACTTCAGAGATCTTCAATCCGTCCGCTTCCCAATCTCCGTAGAGTTTGGCACCCGCCTCATACCCCTGACTGAGCAATGCCTCTGCCAAGGGATTTTCGACCATGCGCTGTATTGCACGTTTCAACGGCCGGGCACCGTAGACCGGGTCATAGCCGGCTTCGCAGAGGGTCTCCATGGTTTTCGGGCTTAGAGTCAGACTCAGATCCTGGTCTGCCAATCGGTGATTGAGCAGGTCCAACTGCAGGTCGGCTATGCGCTCAATATCCTCATGAGCCAAGGGCCGGAAGACCACGACATCGTCGATCCGATTAATAAACTCCGGTCGAAAGTGCTGGGCCACAATCCCCATCACCATACTGTTAAGACGGTCATCCACACCGGAAGACGCTTCGCAGTCACTGCCGGCTTCTTCGGTAAAGGTTTGAATGGCCTGAGAACCTAGGTTAGACGTCATAACCAGCACACAATTACTGAAATCGACAGTTCTGCCCTGACCGTCAGTCAACCGACCATCGTCCAGCACCTGCAACAGAATATTAAATACATCGTTGTGCGCTTTTTCGATTTCATCCAGCAATATCAGCGAATAGGGCTTGCGACGAACCGCTTCCGTCAGATACCCGCCCTCCTCGTAACCAACATAGCCAGGAGGGGCCCCAATTAGCCGCGCCACCGAGTGTTTTTCCATAAATTCAGACATATCCACTCGAATCATGGCGTCAGCGGAGTCAAACAACACCTCGGCCAGCGCTTTGCAAAGCTCGGTTTTGCCCACGCCGGTGGGCCCTAAAAACATAAAGGACCCATTCGGTTTGCTAGGGTCTGCCAGTCCAGCCCGTGCCCTG
>JAYNPH010000105.1:0-7588 GCA_038113685.1 Gammaproteobacteria bacterium | reverse complement strand
GCTTGAGAATGATCATGGTGTTTCCCTGGCGCCAACGATTCAGGCTGGCAAAGATGCTGCCAGTGCCCAGGGAGGAAAGGAGGTTTCTTTCAGCGAGGTTCAACATTGTTCCATGGCGCGCACTGACAAGTACAAGATGTCAATCGATTCGATCACGCGTGAACCATTGGAGCTTTACGATATGGAGAACGATCCCGACGAACTGGAAAATCTGGTGAACGAGCCATCGCTCGCAGCCCTGCGGGAAGAGATGCAGCGCAGATATTTTGACGAGCTGCTGGCGAACATGAATATGCCGCAACTTGAGGTTTCCATTGCAGGTGGTATCCCATCGGCGATTCATCAGGACTACCCGGAGTATTAAATCGGTACACAAGCGGGGTAACCAGAGCGATTGCCCCACTGGGTCCAAAATACAGCCGCATTAATTTTGCGGGAAGCGCGCACCAGTGCGTGGCCTATGGAAGAACCTGGATCTCAGAAGGAGGAGCATGGCTAGCCGTGATATTGATAAACCCAATATATTATTCATCCTTTCCGATGATCAGGGTGCCTGGTCTACTGCAGATCGTATTCGCGGGTTGCGCGATGAACTGGAGGCGTGGTTTGCAAAGTACGTAATTCCGGCAATGGACGGTAGCAAGCTTCCCGTAACGGGCTATGGCCAGCGGGATCTGGCCACACAAGACAGCGCCTTTCAGTACCGGGCGCGAAACTAATGAGCGACAGCCGTTTCTGGAAAACCTCAACAGTGGAGATGCGCGCGGCGGGTTTTGATCCTGAACGTACAGCGAAGTTGGACGCGGTCGTTACGGTTGCCAACTCCTACACGAATGCACATCGCTGCAATAACCGCGTGCGACAGATAGCTGATCTCGTCATCGAAACCCTGTCCGAGTACAACGCACAGGGTCTTGTGGTGGGTACCCCGGCAGTTTCAGACGCCCTGACTCAGGGAACCTCGGCCGCGGGTTATAGTCTCGTGTCCAGAGATCTTATCGCCGATTGTGTCGAGCTCGCCCACAACACCCATCATGGAAATGCCATGCTGGTCATTTCCGGCTGCGACAAAGTAGGCGCTGCGGCGCTGATGCCGCTGGCCAGAACCAATGCTTTTGGCATGGTGATATATCCGGGAACCAGCTCGCCCGGTGCGGTGCAAGTCGCCCCGTGGTCAGAAAAAGGAAAGAACCTGACCATCATGGATTGGGTTCAAGCCAGGGCAGCCAAAGAGGCGGGGCGGATATCCACGGTGGAGCTGACTGAAATTGAACAAGCCGTCATGCCGGGCAGCGGCACATGTGG
Source organism: Gammaproteobacteria bacterium (assembly GCA_038113685.1). Taxonomy (GTDB): domain Bacteria; phylum Pseudomonadota; class Gammaproteobacteria; order Pseudomonadales; family Azotimanducaceae; genus UBA4421. The sequence goes on along the minus strand of JAYNPH010000105.1, from coordinate 6,283 downwards.
CGCAATGTTCACGGCCAACACCATGAGTACCATCGCCGAAGCCATGGGTATGATGATGCCCAAAGGTGCATCGCAGCCTGCTGATTATGAGGCGGGCAGCCCCATTCATGCAGATGTCACGCAACATGTGCAAGACTCGGTTCGTGGTCTGATGTCCTTGCTGGAGCAGGATATTCGGCCCCGTGACATCATGACCATGGCCGCTTTTGAAAACGCCATTGTCACAGCCTACGCAATGGGCGGATCGACCAATCTGTATCTCCATCTGTTGGCCATTGCACATAGTGCCGACATAGCGCTGACCATAGACGATATTCAGCGTATCGGCGAAAGGGTACCCCTCATAGCTAACCTTCAGCCGCATGGGCCTTATGCCATGGCGACCCTGCACGAGCTTGGCGGAGTCCCGATTGTGATGAAGGAGCTTTTGCGTGGCGGATTATTGCATGGTGATGTAATGACCGTGACGGGACACACACTGCGGGAAAACCTGGCGCATGTGCCAACGCTGGCGGAACTCGGTGAACAAGATATCGTATATTCAGTGGACTCTCCGCTAGCCCCGGCAAATAACCATATCAGTGTGCTCACGGGTAACCTGGCTGTTGAAAGTTGCGTGCTCAAGTTGAGCGGTAAGACGTTGGAAAACGGCGAGTTCAGCGGTCCTGCTCGGGTTTTTGAAAGCGAAGCACAGGCTTTGGAGGCCATTCGGAGCAATCGCATTGTAGCCGGCGATGTTGTCGTGGTGCGAAATGTCGGCCCGGTCGGCGGGCCAGGTATGCCGGAGATGGTTAAGCTGACGAGCCAACTGCAGGGTCGGGGCTTAGGTGCGGATGTAGCGTTGATCACCGATGGCCGTTTTTCAGGCATATCCCACGGCATTCTTATTGGACATATCTCGCCAGAAGCTGCACTGGGCGGCCCCCTGGCCGCCGTCCGGGAAGGTGACATTATTGTGATAGACCCCAATGCTCGTCGACTTGATGTCGCGATTGCAAACGAGGAGCTTGAACAACGTCTCGCTCAGTGGCAGGCGCCGGATGTGCTGCAAGACCTGCGGCCGGGTTCGGTTCGACATAAGTACGCCAGACTGGTGTCGTCCGCCCACTACGGGTGCATTCAATAGTCACCGTCAATAGGCACCGCAGACTAAATAGAGAATACGGAGTGTCTTGTGATCCGAGTTGCTAAAAGATTATCAATTGCCGCACTGCTTTTGTGCAACAACGTCCTGGCGATGGCTCCCCCGAACGTCGTATATATCCTTGCCGATGATCAGGGTTACGGTGAAGCTCGAAGCTTTAACCCCAAGCTTGCAATTGCCACACCGGGTATTGACCGAATTGCTAACGAAGGGATTCGGTTTAGTGACGCTCATAGTGGTGCTGCAAACTGTACGCCGTCTCGCTACGGATTATTAACCGGACGCTACTCTTGGCGGACTCGCTTGCAAACGGGCGTCCTTGAGGCTCCGACAGATCCACTCATCGCAGAAGACGTCCTTACCGTGCCGGGCATGCTCAAACAGCATGGATACCAAACCGCCATCGTTGGTAAATGGCATCTGGGGTGGTCTTATGAAACCCCTGCAGGAAACAAGATGCACAGCTCAGCGAAGGTTGATAGAGCCTGGCCGGTGGGTTCGCGCGTGATTGGAGGGCCCGTCACCCGGGGATTCGGTACTTTCCATGGCTATCATAATGGCACGGAAATTAAGACCTGGGTAGAGAAGGATCAGGTCGTGGATAATCTGCAACGTTTCGAAGAAATGTTGCCACGGATCCAGGAAGCTAGCGTCTCCTATCTCAAGGATCGAGGAGAGAAAAAAGATGGTCCTTTCTTTCTGTACGTTGCCTTGAGTTCTCCTCACGCCCCGACCGCGCCCAGCGTTGAATGGCAGGGCAAGAGCGGCTTGTCGCCTTATGTTGATTTCGTCATGCAAACCGATGATGTGGTGGCTCGGATTCTAGACGCTTTGGATGAAACCGGCATGGCCACCGAGACGCTGGTTTTCTTTAGTTCAGACAATGGCACCAGGCGTGGAATTCCCATTGCAGAACTCCGCAGTCGTGGATACGACCCTACTTACGGATTTAAAGGGCAAAAGTCGGATGCCTGGGAGGGTGGTCATCGCGTGCCATTCGTGGCTCGGTGGCCTGGGGTGATCAAGCCTGGCAGCACATCCCAAGCAACCATTGTTCACAACGACTTGTTATCAACCATGGCGGATATCCTTGGGATCCAGTTGCCCGATACGGCGAGAGCGGACAGTTTTTCCATCCTGCCGATATTGCAGGGCCAGGCGGGCCGCGAATCGGCTCACCCATATGTCATTCATCATTCGACAAAAGGCTGTTTTGCTATCCGTCAGAACAGATGGAAGCTTGTGGCGTGTAAGGGATCCGGCGGCTATAGCAAGGGTGACGACGGTCAACCGGCACAGTTATACGATCTCGAAGCCGATCCATATGAGCAAGTTAACCTGATACAAACAGAGCCGCAGCGGGCAGCTAGTCTCGCTGATTTGCTCGAGTTGGCAGTGGCCAATGGCAGGTCAACGCCAGGCAGACGGCTGGCCAATGATGTCTCGGTAGATATTTGGAAAACGGAAACCGGGCGCCCTAGTGTTCTGAGAATTTTTAATGCTGATTGAAGGAGATTTTATGCAAGTCGGGGAACAAAAAAAGCAAGGCAAAAAGCATCAGGGCGTTGTAGGAATCGGCCTTTCGCTTATTCTTATGGCTGTGCAGATGCTCGCGAGTATTCCGGTCACAGCGGCGCAGACGCCAACCGAGACCGAGCGCCCGCCGAACATTGTGATTATCCTTGCCGATGACTTGGGTTATGGTGATATCGGCGCCTACAACGGCTGGATTAAGACGCCCAACCTGGACAGGATGGCCCGTGAGGGTCTGCGTTTTACTGACTTCTACTCAAGTGGCTCAGTTTGTAGCCCGACCCGGGCGGGGCTCCTCACAGGGCGCTACCAGCAACGGGCCGGTATTCCCGGGATCATTCAGGCAGAGCCAGAAGAGAATCGCCACCAGGGCCTGCAAGCCAGTGAAATCACGTTGGCCGAGCGCCTGGGCGAGGCAGGCTACGCCACTGCAATCTTTGGCAAGTGGCACCTTGGTTACACGAAGGAATACAATCCGGTTTATCATGGGTTCGACCGATTTCGCGGCTTCGTCAGCGGCAATGTGGACTTTTTTGCCCACGTGGATGGTGCCGGCTTTTACGATTGGTGGGACGGCGACCGGCTCGTTAACGAGCTCGGTTATGTGACGCACTTGCTCACCCAACACGCCGTCGATTTTATCGAACAACACCAGGATCAGCCGTTCCTGCTCTACCTGCCCCACGAAGCCCCTCATGCTCCCTTTCAGGGCCCCAATGACGAACCGTTCCGTATAATCGGCAAACGCATGGGCTATGGACCATATGGCAACGATGCTGATGTTGTGCAAAAACGCAACGCTTTTCGGGAAATGGTTGAAGAATTGGACGCTGGTGTCGGCGCGGTATTAGATACCCTAGATCGACTGGGGCTGGCTGAAAACACATTGGTCTTTTTCTTTTCCGACAACGGCGGGCTTGGCAATGTCGGTTCCAATGGCGCGTTGCGCGGTCACAAGGCTCAGCTTTGGGAAGGCGGTATCCGCGTCCCGGCACTGGCGACCTGGCCTGGCCGTATCGCGGCCGGTAGCACCGACCAGCCGGCCATCAGCATTGATCTGATGCCAACAATGCTCGAACTGGCGGGGATTTCCATGCCCGAAAGTCATCAGCTCGATGGCATCGACTTGTCGCCGCTGCTGTTTGAGCAACAAAAACTCAGCCCGCGCACCCTGTTCTGGCAATTCAATCACAGATCAGCTGTGCGTAAGGGGGACTGGAAATTGGTGCGCGATACCAGCGCGCAACCCGAAATAAATTTGTTTAATCTGGCAAACGACCTTGGTGAAGAGCGGAATCTAGCGGACAAATATCCTAAGCGAGTTCAGGAGATGCTGGCGGCATTTGATGCCTGGCAGAAGGACGTGACAAGCGCAGCCTCGTTTAAAGCCGAAGGACTGTAAGCGTGAAAGCAATCATGGTCATGTACGACTCCTTGAACCGTCACATGCTGCCGAACTACGGCTGTGATTGGACAATTGCGCCGAATTTTGCGCGACTTAGGGAGCGGGTTGTTACTTTTGATAATCACTATGTGGGCAGTATGCCCTGTATGCCCGCACGACGGGAAATGCATACGGGACGCTACAACTTTCTGCACCGTTCCGGGCCCCCCACGAACCATTCGACGACTCGACCTTTATGGAGTTGAAACGCAACAATGTTTATTCGCACTTAGCCTCAGATCACTATCACTACTGGGAAGATGGTGGCGCCACTTATGACCATCGTTATTCGAGTTGGGTTAACGTGAGGGGGCAGGAAGGCGACCCCTGGAAAGGTCAGGTTGCCGACCCGGATGCACGAGAGTACCTGCGTTTTCAGTATGCCGGGCTTCTCTCCCAATGTGACCACTATCTGGCTAAAGTTATCGACTTCATGGACGCTCACGACACTAGAAATTGCCCGGTCATGCGTATCCCTTCAACCGGACCGGTAGGTCGTGCTCCGGATCTGTTTGAGACCAAACTGTTTGATATCGAAAACGATCGGGATCAGACCCAGCCACTGGACGACCCGGCCGTGGAGGCGCAGATGATCGACAAGTTGGTGCGGGTGATGGCGGATAATGCCGCACCGCTGGAACAGTATGAGCGCCTTGGCATCCGTCCGCCAAAAATCTAACAAAAACCGAAAGGTGTAGCGATGACTATCCAGCATCACTCTGTCGAGAGATCAACCAGGCCTTTTCATGTAATGGCCAAACCTATTGGGCCACTGTGCAATCTTGACTGCGAGTACTGCTTTTACTTGGATAAGACGAGCTTGTTTCCTGGTTCAAAGTTTCACATGGAAGATGACGTCCTTGAGGCGCACATTCAAGGATACATAGACGCGCAACCCGAGAACTGCCCAGAGGTGAACTTTGCATGGCAAGGGGGAGAGCCGACGCTACTGGGACTGGATTACTTCAAGCGTGTGGTGGAGCTTCAGCAGCGCTACAAGCGCCCGGGAATGAAAGTCAGCAATGCGTTGCAAACCAATGGCACTAAATTGGATCTCCTATGGTGCCAGTTTCTGCGCGCCAACGAATTTCTCGTCGGCATCAGCATCGATGGTCCCGAAGTCCTGCACGACCGCTACCGCGTCACCAAGGGTGGTGACGGCTCCTTTTATCAGGTCAAGCGAGGGCTTGAACATCTTCTTATGGAGAATGTGGACTATAACGTATTGACTGTGGTGCAACGTGACAATGGCGATCATCCTGAAGAGGTTTATGAGGGAATCAAAGCCATGGGCGCCGAGTACTTTCAGTTTATACCCATTGTCGAGCGTACCGGTGGTCAGGGCGTGACCGACCGCAGTGTGCTGCCCAGGCAGTTTGGCGAATTTATGGTCACAGTGTTCGAGCTGTGGCGGCAGGGCGACATCGGCCGGATTTTCGTACAGCACTTCGACGCCGCACTGAATGCTGCAATGGGTAACCCTCACACCGTTTGTGTGCACGCGCCGGAGTGTGGCCGTTCTGTGGCCGTTGAGCATAACGGTGATCTGTTTTCCTGCGATCACTACGTCGAGGAAGAATATCGCTTAGGGAATATCAAGGCGCTGAGCTATGCGGCAATGCTGGACGGCCCCGCGCAAACCACCTTCGGCCAGGACAAGCGAACAAAGTTGCCGGCTAAATGTGTCAAGTGCAGTATTCGTTACATGTGCCACGGGGGATGTCCGGTACAACGGTTCATTCCCACTGAGCAGCACGATCTAAACTACCTCTGCGACGGTTATTTTCGTTTTTTCTCGCACATCGCGCCTTATATGGATGCGATGAAGCGCGCGCTGGAAAACGGGCAAACGGCTAATCAGTACTTTCGCCATTTACGCGAGGGTGGGGTGAAGATCCGCCGCAACGATCTCTGCCCCTGTGGCAGCGGCAAAAAATATAAGCGGTGTTGCGAGCCTTAGCTGTCTAGTCGAGCCGCCCGCATTTGCAGAAGCTCATGTGCCTTCCACCGTGATCTCGAATACTTTTTCCTCACTGTCGTGATAGCCGATCCGCGATACTTTCGTTCGCAGACGGTGATCGCCAGCGGCAAGGTTCAACGGGGTTGTGTAGATACGCCAGAAGGAGTCCTCACCCTCGTCCAGCGTAAACGAGATGCTGCAC
>JAYNPH010000104.1:0-7615 GCA_038113685.1 Gammaproteobacteria bacterium | reverse complement strand
CTGCTGGCTCAGGCCAACAATGCCTTGGCCGAGCAACGGCCCGAAACCGCTATTTTGCTGCTGGAACGAGCCATCCGAATCGAACCAAGAGAAGCCTTGCTGTGGATCAAATTGAGCGAAGTGCACTTGAGTCAGCGCGATGACCTCACCGCATTTCAACACGCGCGCAAAGCTGTCGCCTTGGCGGGCAGCGATTCAGATAAGGCCACAGCAGCGTGGCTCCAGCTCGCCAACGTCTATGAAGTGCAAGGCAAAACCACAGAAGCAAAACAGATACGTCAGCGCTACCGCCGCGCCAGAGGCTAGGGCATCGCCATTTGAGAGCACCTATCATGAGAAACCCAGTTAAAAAACCAATGACACAGAGATTTTTTCGCCTTTCAACGAACTCAGCAAAACTGTCAGGCGTACTTTGGGTAGCGCTGTTGGCCCAAGTTTTCGCTGGCTGTGCCACCAACCCAGTAACAGGTAAAAGCGAACTCAGTATCGTTTCAGAGAGCTGGGAGCTGAAAACCGGGGCGCAACAATACTTGCCGGCTCGACAGTCACAGGGCGGCGACTACGTTGCCGATCCCGGCGTGCAGGCCTATGTCCAAGAGGTTGGGAACAAGGTCGCTGCGGTTAGTGACCGCTCGCTACCTTACGAATTCGCGGTAATAAACGACTCTACTCCAAACGCTTGGGCCTTGCCCGGAGGCAAAATCGCCATCAACCGAGGCTTGCTGACAGAGCTGGACAGCGAGGCCGAACTGGCCGCTGTGCTCGGTCACGAAGTGGTGCATGCCGCAGCAAAACACAGCGCCAAATCCATCCAGCGGGGGGTTTTGCTACAGGCAGCGGTTATGGCCGCCGGGGTATCCACAGCCGATAGCGACTACAGTGAGGTTGCTGTAATCGGTGCCAGCGCCGGGGCCGCAATGCTGAACTCCAAATACAGTCGCGATGCCGAGCGCGAATCAGACCTTTACGGCATGAATTACATGAGCCGCGCCGGTTACGATCCTCAAGGCGCCGTAGATTTGCAGCAAACGTTCGTAAATCTCAAAGACAGCAAACAACCGGATTTTCTCCAGGGTTTGTTCGCCAGCCACCCGCCTTCGCAAGAGCGGTTACGGGAGAACCGGATTCATGCGGCCAATCTGCCAGCCGGGGGCATTCAAGGTCGTCAGCGCTATCGCGAAGCCATGCGGCGTTTGAATCAGACCAAACCCGGCTATGAGGCCTACGACGAAGCGAAGCAGGCGTTGGCCGACAATCGCACTAAAGCGGCGCGCCGGCTGGTGAACAAGGCAATAACCATTGAACCAAGGGAAGGCCACTTCTACTCCTTACTCGGTGACATTGAAGCCGAAGAAAACGCCCTCGGCGCGGCTGACGCTGCGTTCGATCAAGCCATTGCCTTAAACCCGAACTTCTTTTATCCCCTTCTGCGGGGCGGCATGGTGAACGAGAAACGCGGGCAGACATCCAAAGCCAAACGCCAACTCAACCGCAGCCTTACGCTTCTCCAAACGGCTCAAGCCTACAGCACCTTGGGCGCTATCGCAGAGCGTGAGGGTAATTCTCAAGAGGCGGAGGAGCTTTACGCCAAAGCCGCAACGGACAACGGCGCAATCGGGCAAGCCGCTTTAACCTCCTTAGTGACCCTACGCAGCAAGGAGCGACCACAAAGCCTAGTGGGGCTGCGTTGGGGCACAAATCCCGATGGCACGATCGTTATTGAGACGACAAATACGACCCCCCGCAGCCTGCAGGGAGTGAACCTGCAAGTACGCTTGATTGATGGTCAGGGTAACCGACGAAACTACAACCAACGGATCAGCCTACTGCCGCCAAACCAAGCTCGAACGCTGGCGACCGGACTGCCGGCGGGAACAGGCCAAGTTCAGATATTTGTTACCGGCATTGAGCGGGTTTTGGGCGGCTGAACCGATCAACCGTTCGAGTCGCCGGAAACGTCGTAGCCAGATGCGCCGGCGAGGACAGGTTCAGCGAGGCTAACCTTGTTGCCCTTGAGCAGAAGCCATCTGTGCTATCCGCTGGGTATCTTGTTGCAGGGTTTTAGCGGCCAAAAAGTAATGCCACGCGCACCATAGATTGACCAAGCTGAAGACCATCAGCGAGTAACGCAAGGACTCTGCTCCGTATTCCGCGGCAAAAACGTCGCTCAAAATACCCACTCCTTGAGGACCCAGACCCATGCCAATGATGTTCAGTAAAAACAGGCAAATCGCCGCGGCGACCGAGCGCATCTGCACCGGCACCAACTGCTGAACCATGGCGAAGGTTGGTGCCAAGTAAAAGCCGGCAAAAAAAGCTGGAATGATGTAGACCAATAACGCCGAGGTAAAATCGGTGAGCCAGAAGAAACACACCAAAAACGGCACTAGGCCGCCCTTGCCAACAGCAACCACCCAAGCTAGCCAGCGCGGATCCCGCTGGGACAAATAATCGGCAAGACGGCCTGCGGCAAAGGTGCCAAGGCCACCCACCACGCCTGACAACAGGGCTAGGGTCAGCCCGGTTTCGCTTTGGCTCAAACCGTGAGAGCGAACAAAGAAGGCCGGCAGCCACAGGGTCATGCCATAGCCGACAAAACCTGCCAGAGCAGAGCCGAAGACCACGTGACGGGTGGCCGGGGTCTTGAGCATAGTTTTCCAGACCTCACCCAGTCCGGGAGCATCGGCACGGTCTTGTTTCGCCTCTTCCGACGCCCCTCTGGGCGGCTCGATCAAAGTAAATCGAACCAATAGAGCGATCAAAATTCCCGGCAGACCGACAACGATGAAGGTGGTGCGCCAACCCCAATGTTCGCTCATCCAACCACCGCCCAAGTACGCAATTAACAACCCTAGGTTTATCCCTAGGGCGAAAATACCCATGGCCGTCGCCCGCTGCTTTTGGGGAAAAAGATCAGAAATCATGGAGTGAGACGGAGGGCTAGATCCCGCTTCGCCGATACCGACGCCGATTCGCGCCAGCGCCAACTGGGCGTAGCTGCCAACAAAGGCGCAGACCACGGTCATACCAGACCATATTGTCGTCGCGAGGGCGATAATGTTTCGCCGGTTGGTGCGATCAGCCAACATCGCGATGGGCATCCCCAGAGTTGCGTAAAAAATCGCAAAGGTCAGACCGATCAAAAACCCCATCTGGGTATCGCTGGCACCCAGCTCCAGCTTTATCGGTTCAAGCAGAATCCCCATGATCTGCCGGTCCACGTGACTGGAACAATAGACGAGAACCAATATCGCTAGGGCGTACCAGCGGTACCATTGTGTTTTCATCAAAGCGTCGACGCGAGCTTGTTTCTTATCTTGAGAGCCTTGACCCTGATTTTGTTCGTTCAACATTGATTGCTCAGACAATTTGCTCTCCTTACAAACTTCTTCTGGACTTAGCGCGCTTCAACATTCGGCGACACTGCTCAGCTCACGCTGGCGTACAGCGCTTCACGGTCTCGTTCAAAACGCCGGCCGGCAAAGAAAAACAATGGGATCGCTATCAACGACAGTACGGTGAAAGCCAACAAGGTCATGGTGTACGGTTGGGCCACCCCTTCAGCAATCATCCAATCCACCACGATGCCACCACCGGTAACCCCCAGCCCCAGACCGAAAAAATTAAGGGACAAAATATAAAACGCTACGACGGTGCCGCGTATTTGCGGGGGCACTAGCTCTTGAACCGTAGCAAAGGTAGGTCCGTAGAAGCAGCCCAGCTGGAAGTAACCGATGAAAATACCAAATAAAAAGAACATCGAGCTTGGCTCAACAACTCGGTAGTAAAGAGAAATCGGCGTCAAAATCAGCATAATCCAGAACAAAAACATGGGCCGCCCCATGCCGGTTTTACGCAAAAACACATCACCGCCAGCGCCGCCGAATAAGTTACCCGCAATCCCGCCGGCGAAGGCTAACCAGCCGCTTAACTCGGCAATTTCACTGCGATCAAAACCCCGCTCTTGAACAAACCAAAGCTGTTCGAAAGTCGCTGCACCAAGAATAAAGTGAAAGGCCACGCCGCCAAGAACTGTCATCAGCAAAGCAGGCGAGCTCTTAAATGCTTTCACCAAGGTCGCCAGCATTTCCTTCACCGACGGTCGCTCGATCTCGGCTTCCTGTTTGGCTTGGGCCTCGACTTCATGACGCCGGGGCGTTTCTTTCATAAATAACATGATCAGCGCCAACACCAAGCCGATGCCGCCTAGGGCATAAAAGCACCCCCGCCATCCCAGTAAAGGCTCAAGATAGGCAACAACAAAAAGACTGGCTGCCACGCCAATGGGCACACCCATGTAGTAAACACCCGAGGCAAAGCCTAGGCGGCTGGATGGAAATCGATCTGCCAGCAACGACATGGCCGTAGGTGTCATGATGGACTCGCCGACACCAATGAAGAGCCTGGGGATGGCTAGGCTGACAAAGCCCTTGGCCATGCCGGATAGGGCCGTCAGCGCGCTCCACAACGCCAAACCTGCAGCAATCAGTCGGGTGCGGTTAACGCGATCTGCCAACACCCCCATAAACACGCCGGCCACAGAATAGAAAAAAATAAAGATCAAACCCGTGAGCAGCCCGAACTGGGTGTTGGTTAGTCCTAGGTCGGGCACGATCCAGTTCGCGAAGCTTGCTAATAACTGTCGGTCGACAAAGTTCATGACGTTTAGCAACGTCAGAAACATTAAGAATCCATAATCGCGCCCGGACGCGCCCTGTTCTTGTATCACCATCCTTCCCCCCGGTTGGAATGGATCTAGACTAGGTTAACTGAGAAGTTCAATCCAGTGCATAACCCGAGTATTCGTTCCTTCTCCTAGATGGGTCTGACAGCCAACATTGGCCGTTGCGATGATGTCCGGGGCAGCTGATTCTAATGCCTGTAGCTTGGCTTTTCGCAATTGCGCAGACCACTGCGGCTGCAGTACAGAATAAGTGCCGGCTGATCCGCAGCACAGGTGAGCATCCGGCACAGGCACAAGTTGATAGCCAGCGCCGGTCAACAAGGACTCAACTACGCCTTCGGACTGCTGACCATGCTGCAAGCTGCAGGGGGAGTGCCAAGCCACACGCTTACCGGGGAACCTCGCCCCAAGGCTCTGGCCCAAGCCCGCCAAATATTCACTGACGTCCATGGTGGCGGCAGCAACGTCTGCCCCGCGTTGGGCATAGGCCGAATCAGCAGCCAGTAAGCGTCCATAGTCCTTGACCGTCACCCCGCAACCGGATGCAGTAGATATCACGGCATCAACCTGGCTTAGTAGCGGATAGATGGCATCCACATTGTCACGCGCCGCTCGCAAGGTTTTTGCCTCGTCACCAAGGTGTAAATCCAAAGAACCGCAGCAACCTTCCCTAGGTGCTGTGAGCACCCCGATATCCAGTTCCCCCAGCAACTGCTGCAGTCCCTGATTCACCTGTCCTGTGGTCACCTGCTGCGCGCAGCCCTGCAGCAACAGAACCTGTTTAGAACCTTGGGTATCCGCGGCCAAACCCGGGGTTACGGTATCCGGTACTTGAGCGGCCAGTGCCTTTGGCAGCGCAAACTTCACGTATTTCCCCACACGCGCCAGCATGCGCAGCCGGCGCGCGTAGGGCACCATCCACTGCAACAGGCTTCGCAGCAGCCCATGTTTACCCGTGCGCCGAGGGCCAATCTCGACCCGAGCAATCTCGGCCAGTTCCCCGTAGGCAACGCCGGAAGGACAGGTGGTTTCGCACGCTCGGCAGGTCAGACAACGATCCAAGTGCTGGGTTACCCGTTGCGGATTTTGCGCGCCCTCGAACAACTCTTTAATCAGGTAGATCCGGCCACGCGGGCCGTCTAATTCGTCACCAGTAAGCTGATAGGTCGGACAGGTGGCATTGCAGAAACCGCAGTGCACGCAACTGCGTAAGATCTCGTTAGCCCGACGCCCACGATCCGTGGCGATAAAATCTGTTGGCAGCTGAGTTTGCATAAGCTAGCTAACCCCGCCAGAAAGACTTACCGCCTTCGGTGCTAGACCCAGGGGGTTCGCAAATACCCCCGAAGAATCGAATGCCGCCATTAGATGTTCGATAACCCGCCGTTGTGCCGCTTCCATGGGCATGACTTCGCCAAGCGCCCAGCACCATCCGCCTACGGCATGGCTGTAGGCACGAACCGCGTCGTCTTGGTCGTGGTAAAGCCAGCGTAAGCCGCCGTTCCAAAGGGTCAACAGATCTGTCTCTGGCGCGTTCAAAAAACTCGGCAAGGGTGCGGCGGGAGGGGTGATTACGCGCCATAGCTTTGCCCTCGACCCAACACTGGGCTCTGCTTTGGATTCGTCCTTGGGTGCTGCTCCTCGATGAAAATAACGATGTTCGTGATTTTTCAGCTGCCGCCAAAGATCTGGCGTCTCGTCCGTGCGGCTCAACCCTGAGGCGGACAATGATTCACAGGCGGCTGCCACACCGCTCGCATTGCCAGACAAGCGCAGGTAAAGCACCCCCTGATACCAGCAGTTGCCGTTAATAGGCAGGTTGCGCCGGCCTAAGTCAGCACACAGGTCGATTGCGGCGTCGGCAGCCATCGCGCCACTGAGCGTCCATTCCTGTTCGGCTAGGGGCTGCACCCGCAAGCTAATCACAGACATGACTCCAAGACAGCCCCACGCCCCAGCCTGCAAACGAGATACATCGTAGCCGGCAACGTTCTTCATCACCTGTCCGCCAAAGCGGAGGTATTCACCGGCGCCGTTGATCAATTCAACACCTAGCACAGCATCTCGAATCGCACCAAGCCAAGGCCGTCCCGGGCCACTGAGACCGCTGGACACCGCGCCGCCAAGCGTTCCAGCACCGGAGGTATTGGCCCCTAAACATGGCGGTTCGCTGGCAAGCATTTGTCCGCAATCGGCCAGCGTTTCCTCAATGAGAGCCAATGGGGTACCTGCACGCGCCGTAATCACCAGTTCCTCGGGTTGATACTGCAATACGCCCTGATGGCTCGTCAGATCCAGCACATCATCGCCTCGGGAACTCGCCAACCAACCGCGTTTGCTGCTGTGACCTTGAATCAGGAGTTTGCGGTTGCCCTGGCCCGCGGCCTTGATTTGATCGATAAGATCAGGGGTCGCATCCAAGGCCACTAAAAACGCTCCAGTTCGGGGAACGGCAGTCTGCCGTTGTGTACATGCATACCACCCAACTCACCGCATCGCGTCAGAGTGGGTATGCCTTTGCCGGGGTTCAACAGGCCCTGAGGATCCATGGCCGTCTTGAGACGAAAAAACTGCTCCAATTCGGCGCTGGTGAATTGCACACACATGGTGTCGAGCTTTTCAACGCCAACCCCATGTTCACCGGTTATGGTACCTCCTGCCGCAACGCAGGCTTCGAGTATTTTCGCCCCCATGGCCATGGCTTTGTCGGTCTGTCCCGGCTCATTTGCATCAAATAAAACCAAAGGATGCAGGTTGCCGTCTGCTGCGTGAAATACGTTGGCCACAGCTAAGCCGAAGGCTTGGGAGATGGTATCAATTTCCGTCAACACCGAGGGCAGCACCTTGCGTGGAATGGTGCCATCCATACACAAGTAATCCGGGGACAGACGGCCAACCGCAGGAAACGCGGACTTTCGCCCCTTCCACAGC
>JAYNPH010000103.1:0-7695 GCA_038113685.1 Gammaproteobacteria bacterium | reverse complement strand
GAACAATCCCGAAACGCTGGAGAAGTTAATGATGCGGCAACCGGTGCGGTTTACGGCGCGTATGTAGTTGGCAAACGGCCGGGTGCAGCAGTAGTGGCCTTTCAGATGCACCGCCAAAACCGCATCCCAGTCGGACTCTTCCATTTTGAAAATAGTTTTATCCCGGAGAATTCCGGCGTTGTTGACCAAGATGTCCATGCCGCCAAAGGCATCGATGGCGGTCTGAATCAAACGCTCACCGCCAGCTACGTCGGCGACGGAATCGGTGTTGGAGACGGCTTCACCGCCGGCGGCCCTAATCTCGGCCACCACCTCATCGGCAATCATGGTCGATCCTGTGCCATCGGTATTCGCACCCAGATCATTAACCACAATCTTGGCTCCTTGAGATGCCATCAACAGAGCAATCTCTCGTCCAATACCACGCCCAGCACCCGTGATTACCGCAACGCGGTCTTGTAATCTGCCCATCCTTGTCTCCTTTTAATTCCAAACTCTAAAATGTTGACACCAGTTTTAACCTCAGCGCAGCCAATGGACAACCTCTGCATGAACAATAACTACAATCGTCCGGATGACAATTTTGGCGACGCCACCGCGCGAATGACCCAAGAAATATTTTCCGATGGCGTGGATCGTGCCGTGCTACTGATGCGTCACTCGGCTCGGGAGTATCGCCGCGACATTCACGACTTGGAAAATCCGCTTACCGCACAAGGCCGTGATTTGGCCTCTCGTTTTGGAGCGCGACTGCCGGATGTAGATCTTCGCGGCTACTCCAGCCCGGTCAAACGCTGCACAGATACCGCGGTCCTAGCCATAGAGGGATCTGCTGCGGCATCCCGGGGCGGAGTGGTTGGCGAGGTGCGAGATATTGAAGCCTTTGGCGTGTTTTATGCGCTGGATCAAATTCGCATGTGGAAGGGACTGCGAGAGGCGGGCGGTCTTGCCAACTACGTGGGTTCTTGGTTTGCCGGTGAGATTTCTCAGGCGGCCTTGATGCGGCCACAGCGGGCGGTGTCCATGGTCTTGGAGGTCATGTTAGACAAGCTCAAGGCGCCTGCGGTGAGTGAGGGGGCGCGTCAGCTGGATCTGTGTGTCACACACGATATGACCATTTTCACCATGCGGCACGGATCGGGCTTAGAGCCGGTGGACGCCGAAGACGTTAAGTTCATGGATGGTCTGCTGATGTTCGAAAAAGGTAATAGGGTTTACTTTGCCAGTCAGCACGGCGGGGTAGTGGAGATTGACGAAGCGTTGCTGGCCCACAGTCGTTAGACTTGCTCCTGCATTTCTTCTAACGCAATCCAGCGCTCGGTGGCGCGGTCCAAGGCCTCTTGAGTCGCCGCCAGTTCCTGCAGCACGGGCTCGGTAACGGCAAACTCGCGGGAGTAAAAGTCCGGATCCGCCGTTTGCTCGTTCAGCGCCTCGAGCTTGGCTTCAAGCTCGGCGATGGCATCCGGCAGAGCATCCAGTTCACGCTGAAACTTGTAGCTGAGCTTCTTCCTCGGCGCCGCTTGTTTGTTTGTCGGCTCCGGGGCAGGCTCTTTATGGGTCGATATCACCGCGCCGGTGCTTTCCTGTTCGGTGCTGAGCGGCGCATCGCCGGGCCGCTGTTCCAGAACCGCCAGTTGTCTTCCCCTGCTGGCCCAATCGCTGTAGCCGCCCTGGTATTCGATGAGTCGGCTGTTCTCCTCGAAAACCAGCGTGCTGGTCACTACGTTATCTACAAAGTCCCGGTCGTGGCTGACGACAATCAACGTTCCCTTGTACTCCACCAATTTTTCTTCCAGCACCTCCAGCATTTCAATATCAAGGTCGTTGGTGGGTTCGTCTAGCACCATCAGATTGTTGGTTTGGGTGAACAGCTTGGCCAGCAGCACGCGATTCACTTCACCGCCGGACAGATGCTTGATGGCCGTGCGAGCGCGCTCCGGGGTAAATAAAAAGCCTTTCAGATAACCGATGACGTGACGATCACCGCCGTTTATGGAGATGTGATCCCGGCCATTGCCCACGTTGAAGGCCACGCTCTTTTCCCACTCCAAGCCTTCACGCACTTGGTCGAAGTAACCAATGGTCAGGTTAGTACCGATTTTTACCGACCCAACATCGGGCTGAAGCTGACCCAGCAAAATGCGTAGCAGGGTGGTCTTGCCAACCCCGTTGTTGCCAATGATGCCGATGCGGTCGCCGCGCATGACCTTCAGTTTGAAGTTGTTGAGCAGCGGCTTGCCGTCATATCCGTGGGTAATGGCTCGCGCTTCAATTACCTTGCGCCCGGATTCCTCACTGGACGCTATCTGAATTTGAGCCTTGCCTTGTTTCGCCAGGCGCTTGCTGCGCTCATCGCGCATGGCTTTTAGCGCCCGAACTCGGCCTTCGTTGCGAGTACGCCGCGCCTTAATGCCCTGACGAATCCATGCTTCTTCTTGGGCCAGCCGTTTGTCGAACAGGGCGTTACGGGTTTCTTCCTCTTCCAGCGCCTGCTCTTTTAACTGCAGGTAGTTGGCGTAGTCGCCGGGCCAACTGATGATGCGCCCACGATCAATCTCCACAATGCGGGTCGCGAGCTTTTGCAAAAATGCCCGGTCGTGGGTAATGAAAATCACGCTGCCTTGATAGCCGCGTACCTCGTGCTCCAGCCATTGAATGGTTGCGATATCGAGGTGGTTGGTGGGTTCGTCCAGCAGCAGTAGATCGGGCTTGCTCACCAGCGCCCTGGCGAGGGCAACGCGCCGGCGCCAGCCACCGGATAAGTCGCTGAGCAGGGCGTCCCCCGGCAGGGCCAGTTGGGTGACTATGGCCTCAACCTGAAGCTCAGGCTGCCAGCCCCCCAAGGTGTCGATCCGAGACTGCATGTCTTCCAAGGCCTCAAAGTCCTCGGAACTTTCCGCCCGGGTGCTGAGCTCCGAGTATGCCGCGATCAGATCTATCTGGGCGGACAAGCCCCGAGCCACCGCATCCCGCACCCGCATGGCCTCGCCCTCGGGTAGCGCCTGCTCCAGCACGCTAACCCGCAGGTTGTCCTGAAAGTGCAAGGCCCCGCTGTCTGGTATCACCTCACCGGTAATGATTTTAAGCAGCGTGGACTTACCGGCACCGTTTCTGCCGATTAAACAGACCCGTTCGTTGGGCTCAATGGAAAAATCCGCATCGGTTAAAATCGAGCGGTCGCCAAAGTGAATGGATAAATTGTCGCAGCGGACAAGGCTCATGAATGCTCAGTGGGTAAATCAAAGGAGCAGAGTATAGACCTCCGAGGCGCTTAAGAGGGCAGTACGTGCTCTGCTGTGGTTGAGCCAGTTCGAGTCCAGATTAGGTCAGGCCAAGGCAGGGCCTTCTTTAGCCAGACACACTAATTAGCGGTTGCGTCAGGTGTCGATCTGGCGGGTTTAAAATACCCGGCGGTTTTCGTTGAGGGTTTTTAGTTACCGGTCCCGTCTTTCGACACCTTCGCAGCCTTGAAAGCGCGCAAAGCCGGTAAGTGCCTTTGCCAAGGCAACGGCTACTTCCGGCGTATCGTGCCCTGCTTCGAAGAACACACCTTTGACTTCCAGCACTTTCTCCGCCCGATGAGCCTTACAATCCATCCGCCCTACAAATTTTCCCTTGTAGAGCAGCGGCAAGGCTAAATAACCGTATTTGCGTTTGGGGGCTGGTACGTAGCACTCCAACTGATAATCAAAGTTAAACAAATCAATCAGGCGCTTACGCTGGATCACGGCGTTGTCGAAGGGCGAGAGTATCTTCAGGCCGCTATCCAATCGCGGCATTGGGCAGTCAAGCTGGCTGGCTTCAAGGTAGTACTCGCTTTGATTGGGCAAGGTGACTTGGGTTAGCGTGCCGGTGCTTAGACGTCGGGCCAGCTCGGTCTTCATGGCAGCTCTAAGTTCAGGGTCTCGCCGTCCGTAGGTCGCGCCGATGGTGCTGACCAGTCCGTGACATCGAAGCTGCTGGTCGAGCATATGACTGGCGCGCTCCGCTGGGGTCGGTGGGTTTGTGTCCACACCCTTGGGCAGTACCCGCTCGGTTAGGTCATAAGTTTTTTGAAAACCGGCACGCGAGCAGATCATAAGATCGCCCTCGAGGTAGAGTGCCTCCACGGCTTTTTTTGCCGGTTTCCAGTCCCACCAACCGTTGCTCTTGGTGCGACGATCTTCCAAGTCCTTGGATGCCAGCGGGCCTTCGTCGGCGATACGTTTGAGTACTTGAGCCATGAGTTTTCGGTCCCGGGGGTAACCCTTACGCAGGGTGCCGGCTCTGACCGCTGCCTTGTCTGGCAGGTAGTAGCGGTATTCGCTCATGGGCAGGTATGCAGCGGCGTGTGCCCAATATTCAAACACGGTGGCATCTTCCAGCAGTTCATTACTTTGCTCGGGCCTGAAGTTTGGTACTCGGCTTTGCCAAACGTGATTATGGGCGCGCTCGATCACTGAGATGCTGTCCAACTGGATATAGCCTAAGTGCGCTATTGCTTTGACAGCACCGTTCAGGCCTTTGCCAAATGGCGCCCTGCCGATCAGGCCCTGACTGGCTAAGGCAATGCGGCGAAGGCGATCCATGTCTTTGGGTTTGCAGATTTGCACTTGGTCTTCGATCCGTTACGAGGGTCTGGGTCTCTTAATGCCATGAAAATGTCGATAGGAAAACGGTTTGCTGAGGGAAATTCTGGGCACGGTTGCTCGGGCGTGGTGCATTGGTCATTATCAGCGGCTACTTTTTAATGGTTCCTGCCATGACACATCCCCGCACCTGTATCGTTTCCTGGGTCGGCGCATTTGTATGCGCTGTCCTGACCTTCAGCAACCCTGTCGCTGCCAAAGCCCGCGTTGCAGAACTAGCCGATGGCGGCATGGTGGCAACACGGTCCTCTTGGGCTTCTCAGGTTGGGGCGGACATTCTCGGTCAGGGCGGCAATGCGGTGGATGCGGCGGTGGCGGTGGGTTTTGCCTTGGCGGTGACCTATCCATCTGCAGGCAACTTAGGTGGTGGCGGCTTTATGGTGATTCACCTCGCCGACGGCACCGTTATTACCAACGATCACCGGGAAAAGGCGCCGAGCGCCGCGTCGAGGGATATGTTCCTTGACGAAAACGGCGACGTAGTTAAGGAGTTGTCTCTGCATTCGCACTTGGCTTCTGGGGTTCCGGGCAGTGTGGCTGGTTTGCTGGATGTTCTGGAAAAGTACGGCACGATGACTCGGGCACAGATAATGCAGCCTGCGATTGATCTGGCGGCCAAGGGGATTGTGCTGGATCGGGACATGGCCGAGAGTTTTGCGCGCCGTGCTGAAACCTTTGCAAAGTATCCTGCCAGTGCTGCTGTATTTACTAAGCAAGGCAAGCCCTATCAGATTGGTGATCGGTGGGTGCAGGCGGACTTGGCCGCAAGCCTTCAGCGAATTAAGAAAAATGGCCGGGCGGGGTTTTATCAGGGTGAAACCGCTGACCTGCTGGTGGCGGAAATGCAGCGCGGAGGCGGGCTGATCAGTCATCAGGATTTGCTCGACTACCGCTCGGTTTGGCGTGAGCCTATTCGTGGTACCTATCGTGGTTACGACATCGTTTCCATGCCGCCACCGTCTTCCGGCGGGGTTCTGCTGGTGCAAATGCTCAACATGCTGGAGGCCCACGATTTAGCGGCCATGGGCTATGGCAGCGCCCAAGCGATACACACCATGATTGAAGCCGAGCGCCGGGCCTATGCGGACCGCGCTCAGCATCTGGGCGATATGGATTTTTACCCCGTGCCTATCAAGCAGCTGATTGATAAGAAATACGCAAAGGCGCGTTTCGCTGATTTTGATCCCGCGAAGGCCGGTAAAAGCGAAGACATTGAATCCGGTCAGCTGGCGCCGGAAAGCATGGAGACTACCCATGCCTCGGTAATGGATAGCCACGGTAACGCCGTGTCCTATACCACCACGCTGAACCTGTCCTACGGCAGCAAAATCGTGGTAAGCGGCGCAGGCTTCTTGCTGAATAACGAGATGGACGATTTTTCTGTGAAGGAAAATGTTGCCAACTACTACGGTGTGATTGGTCGTCAGGCCAATGCCATTGAGCCCGGAAAACGCATGCTTAGCTCGATGACACCAACCATCGTGTTAAAAGATGGTGTGCCCATGCTGGTCACCGGTTCCCCCGGTGGCAGCACCATTATTACCACCACCATGCAGGTGATTTTAAACGTCATCGACCATCAGATGAGTTTGTCTGATGCGGTCTCCAGTCCTCGCTTTCATCACCAGTGGTTGCCTGACCGGGTGCTGGTGGAACCCTTTGCCTTGTCCCCGGATACGCGCCGGGTGCTTGAGGCCAAGGGGCACCAGCAGCTAATAGACCTAGGCACGCGATTTTCCTTGGGGGATGCCAACTCAGTGCTGCGAACCCAGCGGGGCTTCGAAGGCATGGCGGATCCGCGCAACGCGGGCACCGCGGTGGGTGTGTTAAAACCGGCCCCCTAAACTTCAGCGAGGTGCGATACGTGCGAGGGATGAAATGACTTTGCGGGACAAGCTGCGCATCATCATATTCGAGGCAGACACTAAGGCGGGCCGCCGTTTCGACGTGTCGTTGATTGTGCTGATACTGCTGAGCGTGCTCACGGTCATGCTGGACTCGGTGCCTCAAATCAATGCCGAATACGGTCAGCAGCTGTATTACGTCGAGTGGTTCTTTACCGCGCTCTTTACGGTGGAATACCTGATTCGCCTTTGGTGTATCGAGCATTCTTGGAATTACGCCAAGAGTTTTTACGGCATTGTCGATTTGCTCAGCGTGTTGCCCACCTACATGAGTCTCTGGCTGCCGGGTGCCCAGTTCTTCTTAGCGATACGTATTTTGCGGGTGCTGCGGGTCTTTCGCGTACTGCGCATGGTGCGTTACGTGGGTGAAGCAGAGCTGATTACTCAAGCCTTGGCGGCCAGCCGACGGAAAATCATTGTCTTCATTGCCTCGGTATTGGCGTTGATGGTGATCTTTGGTTCGCTCATGTATGTCATTGAGGGTGGCAGCAATCCGGCCTTTGCCAGTATCCCCCACAGTATCTACTGGGCCGTTACCACGATGACGACCGTGGGTTACGGTGACATAACGCCAACCACACCGTTGGTGCAATCTCTGGCGTCGTTCATCATGATTATGGGTTACGGCATTATCGCGGTGCCCACGGGCATCGTCACGCTGGAACTCAACGAGGCCAATCGCCGTCAGGCCAACACCCGTACTTGTTCAGACTGCGCAGCCGAGGGTCATTCTCGGGAAGCCAGCTACTGCTGGCGCTGTGGAGCAGCGCTGTACCAACGGTCGCGTGACCGCGAGTCTGAGAGGGCAGACGCCGCAGACTAGCCGGTTGCGACCATCCCCGGACGCAGAATGTGGGCGTCGATGCGATGGGTGATGGTGAATTCAGGTTCGGCGATTTTCGCAAGTAAAGCCTCGTGCTCGGTGTCAAAGGCCGCCACTTGCTCTGGGTTGAGGGTGGCGCCAATACCACGGGAGGCGCGTATGCGACCCATCCAAGACTCCCGTGTGAAGGGAATTGCCTCGTCATAGTAGAAGTAACCGCTGTAGTGCATGTTCGGCGCCAAGCCCGGGTAAGCGGGCTGCGTGACACCGTCATAACCCGCCCCTTGCCAGTGCGAGTTGTGCTGCAAGAGTAGGTCCTCGGGTGCCTGTGCAATGGGGT
>JAYNPH010000102.1:6603-7850 GCA_038113685.1 Gammaproteobacteria bacterium | reverse complement strand
TGAGGCGGCGCAGGAACTGATGGCCCTCGCTCGGCGTTCGACCAATGTCAGCGTGCTGCCCATGGATGTGGCGGATGCCGAGTCTTTGGCTCTGGCCGCCGCTGCCGTGCAGGGCCCTGTGGATCTTTTGGTATGCAACGCCGGCGTGAACAGCGGTTACAGTGGTTTATCAGGTCCTGAAAATGCCCTGACGGTGGAAGCAATGGATGGCTTTGCCAGCCTGTTAAGAACCAATGTTGCAGGTCCGTTTTTCACCGTCCAAGCCTTCATCTCTCATTTGGGGGAGAGTGCCATGGGACGGGTGGCGATCATCTCTTCCCAAATGGGAAGTCAGCAGCATGATGCTGGCAATGCATACGCTTACCGTGCCTCCAAGGCGGGTGTGAACAACATTATGGTAACGCTCAGCAACGAGCTTGCCGCCAAGAATATTGCCGTTGCAGCCTATCATCCCGGCTGGGTGCGCACTGATATGGGCGGCCCCCGAGCCCACTTGTCAGTAGCAGAAAGTGCAACTGCACTGGCTCAACGCTTCCAAGAATTGAGCATGGATCGAAGCGGCTGTTTCCTGAACTATGACGGAACTTCCATGGCTTTGTGAGACTAAAAGGCGGCTTGAGGCGGCTTGAAATGGTCGTCGGCGCCTAAGAAGGCGCTGCAATCAGATAGGTGTTCACCGGGCCAATACCCTTGACCTGCAGCTCGCCGCGAAAGGCAGTTTCAAAAGGGCGAGATAGCTGATCTTTGAAGTCTTCAGACACATGAAAATGGTCCGGCATGCCGGTGGCTTCCATGCGGCTCGCCATGCTCACGGTGTCGCCCCACACGTCGTAAATAAATTTACTCGTACCCACCACCCCGGCTACGACCGGCCCGCTGTGAGCGCCGATCCGCATGCTTAGCTTGGTGCCGTTGTGATCGTTAAATTCCTTTAAGCACCGCAGGATCGCCAAGGCCAACTCGGTGATTTGGTCAGCGTGGTGGCTATTGGGCTCAGGCATACCGCATACGGCCATGTACGAGTCGCCGATGGTTTTTATTTTTTCGACGCCGTTATCACGGGCGGCCCGATCAAACGCGCCAAACAATTCATCCAGCATTTTGAGGATCGCTATTGGCGTTGTGCCTCGAGACATATCAGTAAAACCGACGATATCAGCAAAGAGAACGCTAACGTTGGGAAAGGCATCGGCGATCTGTACTTCGCCGTTTTTCAGGCGATTTGCGATGGGTTCGGGTAGCACATT
>JAYNPH010000102.1:0-6593 GCA_038113685.1 Gammaproteobacteria bacterium | reverse complement strand
ATGTCTGCTTGTCGATGGTCAGACGCTGCTGATGTAGACTGTGCGCCATATGATTGAATTGTTTGGTCAACGCCCCTATCTCGTCGTTGGAGGTTTGTTTCAGAGGCTCAATAACCTGCCCTGCACCGACTTGTAGGGCCGCAGTCGTGAGGGCTGAGATCGGCTGAGTTAACGAGCGCGACAGGCGCATGCCGATGACGACCATAACTAACCCAATGAGCAGGGTGGCGGCGGAAATAACAAGCCCTAGGGCGGTAATTGGCGCGAAGGCCTCTGCCGCATCAATTTCCGCGATCACGGCCCAGTGTTGACTGCCGATAGTTACGGGTCCAAAGGAACTCAGCACCGGTACGCCCCGATAATCGTCGATGATATGAGCGCCGCTATCCCCCTGCAGCGCGAGCAAAACGGAATTGCTGCTGACTTCCTGAGTCAGAATGGCCGTGCCAAATCGCTTTAGCCGATCCAGCTTTTGTATCGGGTAATCGAGTTCCGCCAAGGCTTGAAGATAGTCCTCTGGGTTTTCGATAAAAAAACGTGAGGCGCTGCGCATGGTGAAATCGGGGCCCACGAGATAGGTCTCGCCGGAGGCCCCCAGGCCATGCGCTGTCCATTGTTGGTTCCCGGTCATGACGTTGTTGATCTGGTCTACTGGGATCTGAAAAATAAGAACGCCGATCTGCTCCCCGTCCTGAAAAACGGCGCTGGCGAAGAATGCGGCCGGGGCGGTGTGGGAGGGCAGGTAAGGTCGGTAGTCGACGAAGTAAGTGGCATCAGGAGAACCGGCGCTTCTGGCCAGCTCAAAGGCGCGAGCAATGTTCGTATCGCGATAGGGGCCAGTCAGCAAATTTGTACCAAAGTCACTTTCCTTGAATACCGAATACACAATGTTCCCGCCCTCGCTGTCCACGAGGAAAATGTCGTAATAGCTGAACTTCTCGGCGTAGCGTTGAAAAAACCGATGGTAGCGGGCGTGATAAGCCCCATACGAACTGATATCCAGTTCACCGCGCACCAGTTGATCTCTTGTTCGTGACGAGTGCGGGTTAGCCGCCAGATAATGGTGCTGCAAGTAACGCCCCGCGCTGCTTTTGGGTAGTAGGGCATTGGTCTGCGTTGTTAACCACTGACTATCCGACTGTGCATGGGCACTCAGTTCTATAAGAAATTCGGTTTGGTAAAAGTCCCGAAGCAGTCCATCCGTTTCTGCCCGTTGCTTGCCTTCTTCGGTTATTGCCAGTTCTGAATAAGCGAGACGGAAATCATGCAAAGCGGCAATGGTCGTTGGATTGGCGGAGAGGGTTTGCAGCTGACGGGCAATTTGTTCGAAGTAGCGCTGAACTTCGTTGCTTCTGGCGCTTTGAATCGCGGTCAATCGGTCAAACGTGATGGTTTCGATGGAAGCCTTGCTGCTGAGGTAGCTCACCCAGCCCACGCCCAAGCCAGTAGAGAAACAGATGACCAGTAGGAAAATGGAAGTTTTGCCGGCTAAATCGAGCTTTGCCATGTGCAGGCCTACTGTTGTCGTTGCGGGAAAAGAGCGGTTAGATTTTGAATGGATATTGTTAACTTTTAGTTGTCATTTCCAACAAAATGGATGAGCGGTAGTAAAATTGTCGCCAACGGTAGGCCATGACGAGTCTGCGGCGACGACACCTTGGAGTAGTAACGATGAGAATGCGATGGCGCAGTTTTGTGCCCGACAGTTTTTGTCTGTTGGCCATGCTTTGCGTGTTATTGGCTGGGTGCGGTCACGACGGCACCCCGGAGGCGGACAGCGTGCCGCTCAGGTCGACGCTCGCGGCAGAGGCTGCACCTCCTCGATATTCAGAGCACCTGTCGTGTACGTTGCAAGGCGACAGGATTCGATGGCAACACCTGTATCGCTTGAGTTTCGATGATTTGGTGGCTGAATTCGTCGGTGGCCAGGGGGGTGCGATTAAGACCCTTCAAAGTACGAATATGCAGGTCAGTCCTGATCTGGTTGCCATTAGCTTCGAGATAGCGCCGCAACCTGATCGAGATGTTTCAAACATCGAGTCTTTTCGGGTTCGTATCCAGCGGCGCACCTTAGCCTACCAGTTGTTTTGGACTCTCGGTGAACAGGGATTCGAGGCAAATGAACCCCACTTATCCGGTCAGTGTGTTTTGTTAGATGTTGAGTATTTTTAGGGCTGAGAGAATCCAGCAATAGACAGTTTCAGATGCCTTGGGTCCAGAGGAACCACTGATAGGCCATGAGGCTGGCAAGGAATCCTTGGAGCCAAGTCGACCAAAAGTTCAATCTGGCTTCCCAGGGCCCCTGCCTTTTCGCCTCGAAGACAGCAAGGGCTGTCACACAAAGTATTGCGAGAATCCCGGTGAACCCAGCTACCAGCGCGAAGCCGAACCATGCACAGCCGGCGGCAAGCAGATGAAGCCCGCACATGGTTTGAATGTTTGCGCTTCGATGGCGGTGACCTGACCAGAGAAGACTCAGCCAGCCTATGCTGTAACAGCAGCACACGGCCAACACACTCTGGTTAAGTGGGGTGAATTGGTCTTGCAGGTTAGCTAATAACCCAAGCCAGATCAGACTCTGCGTCATTTTGCCCGTCGTTCCAGGCTGCTGCCAAAGCAGACAGGTGATCGCCAGCAACCACCATACGAGGATTAAGCTCCAAGCGATGGCTGCAACATCATCTGGTGCGAATGGGCTTCGGGTGAGGATAAAAATCACTGCCACGCTCAGCAGGCCTGCCACCGTCTCGCCCAAGGGGTATCGCAGGGATATGCGGCGCTGACAGCAGGCCGACCGGCCTTTGAGCCACCAATAGCTGAGCAGGGGAATGTTGTGCCGGGGACGGACGGGGCGGCCGCAGTGTGGGCAGTGAGATGGGGGCCATGCCAAATTCAAGTGCAAACCGTCTACCGCGGGACCGGCAGCCATGATCGGCAATCGATATGCGACGACGTTGATAAAACTGCCCACTGTCGCGCCGACAACGAAAATGCCGATCAAGATCATAAACAGGGTCCTTGGTTCGACGGTCTCGAGCACTCGGCTCTCCGCTGTTGACTGGTAAAACGCATCCCAAGGGTCCCTCAAATCTGGATGCACGTCACCTGATCCTGCGGGTAAATTTGGCTGACAGGACGGAAAACGCCGATTTATCGGGTCTATTTTTGTCTCGTAAAGCCTATTTTTCCGGGCCCTGCAAGTGGTGACTGAGGCACGGCGATACCGCAATATGTGGCGGTTATCAAAGATGAGGAGAGGCTCCGATGAGTGAAGCTTGGATTATTGATGCAGCTCGAACCCCCCGAGGCGTGGGAAAACAGGGCAAGGGCGCGCTTTGGGAAGTACACCCACAAAAATTGCTGTCTACGGTGCTCAAGGCCTTGGTCGAGCGTAGTGACCTAAATACCGACGAAATAGACGATGTAATTATGTCTTGCAGCACGCAGTTCCAGAAGCAAGGCGCTTGCGTTGCGCGCATGGCAGCGCTGGACGCCGGCTTTTCTACTAAGGCCTCTGGGGTCACCCTTGACCGTTTTTGTGGTGGCGGCATCACCTCGGTGAACTTGGCTGCTGCCAATATTATGTCGGGTATGGAAGAACTGATTATCGCCGGTGGGGTGGAAATGATGTCCTACACTCGCAGTGAGGCGCCGCCAACGCCCCTAGATGCAGGTAACTTAGACCTGCGGCGACTCTATCCTCAGCTCAACGTCGGCATTGCTGCGGACATCATCGCAACGGAAGAAAATTTCAGCCGGCAAGAGCTGGATGGTTTCTCGCTCGAAAGCCAAAAACGCGCCGGACGCGCCCTGGAGGAGGGTGCTTTCGCCAAGAGTTTGGTCGCTGTGCACAATCCCGACGGAACTCTTGCCCTAGATCAAGAGGAGTATCCGCGACCTCAGACAACGGCGGAATCATTAGCCAATCTGCAGCCGGCCTTCGAAGGTATGATGGATATGGAGTTTTTCGACTCCGGGCGCAGCTACCGCGAATTGGTCGCGGAACGCTGGCCGGGTCTGGAAGTGGAGCATAGGCACCATGCCGGTAGTTCGTCCGGCGTTGTAGACGGTGCCGGGGCGCTGATATTGGCCTCGCCAGATTACGCACAAAAGCATGATCTCAAGCCTCGGGCGCGTATTGTTGCCATGGCGAATATGGGCCATTCACCGGAATACATTCTCAACGCGCCAGTTGATGCGGCGAAAAAGGTGCTGGGCAAGGCCGGTATGAGCTTGGATGACATCGACCTGTTCGAAGTGAACGAGGCATTTGCCGTTGTGCCCATGAAGTTCATGCGTGACCTCAACGTGGACCACGCCAAGGTCAACGTAAATGGCGGAGCCATCGCTCTGGGGCATCCCATCGGCGCTACCGGATCCATGCTCATTGGAACGGCCCTGGATGAACTGGAACGACGGGGCCAATCCACAGCCCTCGTGACCATGTGTGCCGCAGGCGGAATGGCGCCTGCAGTAATTATCGAGCGCATCTAAAACAAAAACGGACCCGGGCAAAATCTGTGCCCGACGATATCAAGGGTTCAGGCTCCTAGGCCGCACCAGTTGCGGTCTAGAGGGTTCTATTACGTATTGCTATTACAAGGAAAAGGAACATGGAAAACGCCAGTGAATTGGATGTCTTTCGCAGGGATGTCAGATCTTGGGTGCAGGATAACTTCCCCAGCAGTTTAGCGGGCCAAGATTTAGCCGACTTGGCGGGGGGCGAAAGTGGTGCCCGGGCCAGCGACGAGGTGAAAACTGCCATGGAGACTTGGCGTCAGCGTCTTGCGGAGAAAGGTTGGGGGGCGCCGACTTGGCCGGTTGAATATGGTGGTGCTGGATTGTCGGATCCACAGGCGAACGTCATCGGTGAAGAAATTTTCCAGGCTGGGGCGTACAACCCCATACCGCACCTGACGGGCATGGGCGTCACCATGGTGGGTCCAACATTACTCGAGTACGGTACCGACGAGCAAAAAGCTCGGCATTTAAAAGGCATAGCCAGCGGTGAAATCCGTTGGTGTCTCGGGTTATCCGAGCCGAATGCCGGGTCGGATCTAGCGTCTCTGTCGACTAAGGCGGAAGACAAAGGCGATTACTTTGCTTTGAATGGACAAAAGATCTGGACCTCGGGTGCTCACATCTCCCAATGGTGTGGCGCGCTGGTTCGCACAGACAGTGATGCCGGTAAGCGAGACGGCATAAGTTTTGTCATGTTGCCGATGCAGCAAGACGGTGTTGAAACCCGGCCGATACGTCTTATCTCTGGCGTATCGCCGTTTTGCGAAACGTATTTCACCGATGCTCGAGCTGAAAAGGGTGACTTGCTTGGCAATCTAAATGACGGCTGGAGCGTGGTTAAGCGCTTACTGCAGCACGAGCGTCAAAGCCAGACCGGCGGGCGGGGCGTCAGCATGTTGGACTCTGAGCCGCTGCACGTGAAAGCTCAGCGCTTTGTGGGTTTAGATGAGGAAGGCGCGTTGGCCGATAAGGATTTGCGGCAGCGCTTGGTGCGCAACTACATGGATGCCACGGCCCATCGCCTAACCGCTGAGCGGATTACCGCCGAGGCGTCGGGACGAGTAGAGGTCAGCGCGGTAGCATCGATTTTGAAAAACTCCAATACCCGGGTCGCCCAGACCAAGGCTGAACTGGCGCTGGAGATTATGGGCAGCCAGGGAATCGGCTGGAGCGGCGATGATTTTGCTAAAGAAGAGCTAGGCATCGTGCGGGAGTGGCTTGCAGGTAAGGCCATGTCGATTTACGGGGGCTCTTACGAGGTGCAGAACAACATCATTTCCAAAAACGTGCTTGGGCTGCCTGAAACTACTCAAAAAGGCTAGCAAACTCAGGACACGGGCAGCAAAGCGGCAGCGACGCAAAAAAAGGGGCAAGTCATGGCAGCGTTAACAGAAGAACAATCCATCCTCAAAGATCAGGCCAGTTCTTGGGTGGAAACTCAATTACCGGTACAAAAATTCCGCGAGTTTCGTAACAGCAACAGTGACGGGGGATTTGACCCCCAAGCATGGTCGGCCATCGTGGAGATGGGCTGGACCGGTATTTTGGTGCCGGAAAACTACGGCGGCTCGGACCTTGGTTACTTAACCTTCGGCTTAATCTTAGAGCAACTGGGGCGGCAGCTTTGCGCATCCCCGCTGTTCGCTTCAGCCTATGTGGGGGCGACCGCCATCAATTTGGGCGCAAACGAAGAGCAAAAACAAAGCTGGCTGCCCAAGGTTGTTGAGGGCAGTGAAATTTTGACCTTGGCAGTGGACGAACAGTCCCGGCACAACCGTCATCAGATACAAACCGCTGCCACAAACATCGAGCAGGGCTTCGAGTTGAACGGCGCGAAAACCTTTGTGCTTGAAGGTATGAGCGCCACCACATTTGTGGTGGCCGCGAGAACCGATGCCGGCGACATTGCACTGTTCCTAGTGCCTGCAGACAGTGCAGGTCTGAGTCGGCATGGCATGTCCACGGTGGACTCCAGAGATTATGCGCGACTGACTCTGAGCGGCGTTAAAGTCGGCCACGAGGCACTCTTAGGCGCCTTGCCCGGAAGCCAGCTATACGAACGCGTACTGGAC
>JAYNPH010000101.1:1733-7931 GCA_038113685.1 Gammaproteobacteria bacterium | reverse complement strand
GCATAACCCTATGGTGCGCCTCGGCCTGTCTTGCGCGCCAGCGGCGAAGGGAATGTAGCGCAAGCTGTCCGAGGCCGTGATGTCATCGGGCACGGCAAGCTCGGGAATTAGCGTCACGCCAACGCCCGCTGCCACAAGCTGGCGCAGGGTTTCTAGACTGGTCGCGCTGTAGCTTTTGCTCTCAATGCCATGATGGGCCTGACACACTTCCAAGGCCTGATCCCGAAAGCAGTGGCCATCCTCCAATAGCAGCACCTCCTCCCCCTCAAGCTCTCGGACATCTACCTCGGCCAGCTCGGCCTTGGGGTGGTTTGCCGGTACGGCGAAAACAAAGTCCTCATCAAATAGGGCCACCTCCTCCACGTTCTCCTCGCCCAAGGGCAGGGCTAGCAGCGTAGCGTCCAGGTCTCCCTGCTTGAGCATGCGTGTGATGTTTGCCGTTTGCCCCTCAGTCAGCTGAATCTTCAGATTAGGAAACGCCTCGCGCAAGGGAGCCAAGACCTTGGGTAGCAGGTATGGGGCTATGGTCGGAATAATACCGATGCGCAGGTCTCCGCCCATGGGATCCCGCAACTGTTCTGACAGCGCGGTGAGCGCGTTGAGCTCAACGAGAATCCGCTGGGTTTGCTGAACTACTTGCTCGCCTTCCGGCGTCAACATCACCCGACGATTACTGCGCTCGAACAACACGACCCCAAGTGTTTCCTCCAGCTTTTTCAACTGCGTAGACAGGGTTGGCTGACTGACAAAGCAGGCCTGTGCAGCGCGGCCGAAGTGCCGATGCTCGGCAACGGCCACAAGGTAACGAAGATCGCGCAGGTTCAAGGCAGGTTACCGATACCCGACTTTTCGAGCATGTAGTCCACGGCAAGACCAAGCTCTTCATCTGTGCAGCGCCAACACATGCCCTTGGCGGGCATCGCGTTCAAACCGTTTACGGTGGAAAGCACCAAGGCCTCACGACCCTTGGCAGCACGAGGCTGCCAAGCATCTATGTCCCCCAAACGAGGGGCGCCGCTGATGCCGGGGTTATGGCAAGAAATACAGGCCTCGTTATACACCGACTGCCCCGGATGGGTATCTGCATCCGCTTGGGTCTGAGGCGCTTGCTCCGAACAGGCGCTAAGCGCCGCCAATAAGACAGCGGGCACGAGCACTCGCGCCAACGTATTCACTAAATTTACTTGGGGTCTGCCCAAAAGATTCTCCTTTACCAGATAGGGTAATAAGTGGTTCGGCCGCGATTCGTCCTTGTCAGACGCCAAGCCTTCACATGTCCAGTGTAAATGTATCTGCGTCCAATTTTACCGGAAAGGCCTGTCGTAACCCTGTCAAAACCTCGCCGTCTAAGATGCCTTGAACCGTAGCCGGATCCTCACCCGCTTCCACCACCGTTGCGCCGTCCGGAGCATAGATGGCACTGCCGCCACCGTGAGCCAGACCTGTGCCATCAACTCCGACGATGTTGACCGCAACGCAATAGGCTTGATTCTCGATGGCCCTCGCCCGAACCAAGGTTTGCCAGGCCAACGCTCTGGAAGCTGGCCAATTGGCCACGCAAAGTAAGGCGTCGTAGTCGTCGCGATTGCGTAGCCAAACCGGGAAGCGAAGGTCATAGCAGACGCTCAAACACAGCCGCCAACCCCGATAAGAAACAATGACCCGCTCATTGCCGGAGGAAAAGCTTTCATGTTCGCCGGCCATGCGGAACAAGTGGCGCTTATCATAGTGGCGGATTTGCCCATCTGGTGTCGCCCAGATAAGGCGATTGAAATAACCGTCTTCTTGGATAATCAGGCTGCCGGTAACCGCCGCCCCCAACGCCTTCGCCTGCTCGCTCATCCAGGCCACCGTTGGGCCATCCATGGTTTCGGCCTGACTTTTAGAATCCATGGTGAAACCCGTGGTAAACATCTCCGGCAGCATATAAATATCCGCCTGCGGCAAGTCACTGGGTGCTGTCAAAAGCCCTTGGAAGTGGGCACGGTTGGCCGCAGCGTCATGCCAGCGGGTGGGGCTTTGAAGCAGGCGTACAGCTAGAGGCGACATATGATTTGGGCTGCTTGGGTCAAGGTCGCGTCATCCTTGGCAAAGCAAAATCGCAATGCCCGGTAGTCGCAGTCCTCGGGGTTTTGATAAAAAACGCTGATGGGAATCGACGCAATGCCTTGCTCACATGTCCATCGTCTTGCCAATGCCTCGTCCGCTTCAGAAGAAATTTGGGAGTAACCTAGGAGCTGAAAGTAGGTTCCCTGACTGGGCACGAGGGAAAAGCGTGAAGGCTCCAGCAACCGACAAAACAGATCTCGCTTGCGCTGATAAAACGCTGGCAGCTCTTGGTGATGCTCGGGGTGCTGCTGCAAAAAATCTGCGATCCCCAACTGTACCGGCGTATTCACCGTAAACGTCACATACTGGTGAATGCGGCGAAATTCTAAGGTCAACTTGGGCGGCGCCACACAGTAGCCGACTTTCCAACCGGTGACATGATAGGTCTTACCAAAAGAGGAAATCACAAAACTGCGAGCATAAAGATCGGCATAGGCGCAAAGACTTAGATGCTTGCCCTGGTCAAATACCATGTGCTCGTAGACTTCGTCGCCAATCAGATAAATCGGGTGCTTCGCGCACAGCTGTGACAGGGCTTGAATGTCATGATCCTGCATCACCATGCCGGTGGGATTGTGGGGACTGTTCAGAATGAGCAAGCGGGTTCGCGGCGTAATGGCGTCGGCAACGCGCTGCCAGTCGATGGTGAAATTTGGTGTGCTTAAGGGCACATGAACAGCCACCGCGCCCTGAAGTCGAATTACCGGATCATAACTGTCGTAGGCAGGATCCAGCACGATCACCTCATCACCGGGATGCACCACAGCGGCGATAGCGCAGAACAAGGCTTCGGTGGCGCCTGCTGTCACCGTAACTTCCGTGTCCGAGTTGCATTTCAGGCCGTAGAGCTTTGCAACTTTGTCGGCTATGGCCTGACGCAAAGGCGCCGCCCCGGTCATGGGTGGGTACTGGTTTCGGCCTTCACGCATATGCGCTTCAACTCGATCCAGCAGTGCCGCAGGCCCATCAAAATCTGGAAAGCCCTGAGACAGGTTCAGCGCTTTTTGCTCAGCAGCAAGAGCGCTCATCACGGTGAATATTGTGGTTCCCACATCAGGTAATTTGCTGAGGGGTTCAATTGGTGCATTCATTCAATTACAACCAGTAATCAACACAGGTGATCAAAACAGCTAGAGACCATACGCATTGGTCCGAATCCAAGCAAACTGTAAGAGAATCCACGGATAATCTTTGTCCCAACACCCCGCCGTTGATAGTATGCGCCCTCGTTGGCATCAGGCTGACCAGTAAATCGACGCCCCATGATAAAAAAACGGCGCTCCAGCCGTTCCAGGAGACCTTTATGAGTGACTACAAAGTAGCCGACATCGACCTTGCCGATTTCGGGCGTAAAGAAATTACGCTGGCAGAAGCCGAGATGCCAGCGCTGATGGCTCTGCGCCGACGTTATGCCAAGGAACAGCCCTTGGCCGGCGCTAGGATCATTGGCTGCATTCATATGACCATTCAAACCGCGGTACTTATTGAGACCTTGGTGGAGCTTGGCGCGGAGGTTCGTTGGTCTTCTTGCAACATCTTCTCAACCCAAGATCATGCTGCTGCGGCTATGGCGGCCAGTGGCATCCCCGTCTTCGCTTGGAAGGGAGAGACGGAAGAAGAATACGAATGGTGTATCGAACAAACTATCTTACAAAACGGCGAGCCATGGGATGCCAACATGCTGCTGGACGATGGCGGTGATCTCACCCTGATCATTCACGAAAACTACCCGCAAATGCTGGACAACATTCATGGCATCAGTGAAGAAACCACAACCGGCGTACACCGACTCTACGAAATGATGCGAGATGGACAACTGCGGGTACCCGCCATCAACGTGAACGACTCGGTCACAAAGTCAAAAAACGACAACAAATACGGTTGTCGCCACAGCCTCAACGATGCCATTAAACGCGCCACCGACATGCTCATGGCAGGCAAGCGGGCACTGGTTGTCGGCTACGGAGATGTGGGCAAGGGTTCGGCCCAAAGCCTACGCCAGGAAGGGATGATCGTGCGCGTCACCGAAGTGGACCCCATATGCGCCATGCAAGCCTGCATGGACGGCTACGAGGTCGTTTCGCCCTACGAAGGTGGCATCAACACCGGCAACATCACCGACATCAATACCCGACTGTTGCAAGACACCGACATCTTGGTCACCTGCACCGGCAACGCCAATGTTTGCGATGCCGCCATCCTCAGCAGCCTGAAAAAAGGCGCGGTGGTTTGCAACATTGGCCACTTTGACAACGAAATCGATACCGCCTACATGCGCGAAAACTGGCGCTGGGAAATGGTAAAAGACCAGGTGCATATGATTTACCGCTCGGACGAAGCTGGCGACTATCTAATTCTGCTTTCCGAGGGCCGACTGGTAAATCTAGGCAACGCTATGGGTCACCCATCGCGGATCATGGACGGATCTTTTGCCAATCAAGTGTTGGCGCAGATGTACCTCTTTGAGCAGGGTTGGGCCAATCAAGACGAGAACCAGCGTCAGCCGGTTAGTGTCGAGGTGCTGCCGAAAAAACTGGATGAAGAGGTTGCCGAACTGATGGTGGAAGGCTTCGGCGGCGTCATGACGCGTCTGACCAAGACCCAAGCAGACTACATCGGCGTTGCTGAGCAGGGGCCCTTCAAGATCGAATCCTACAAGTACTAACCGTCGAGGCATATAACGCACCCGCAAATGCAGCCACTAAATAAGATCATCGAAACCCTCGATCTCGAGGAAATAGAGTTAAACCACTATTTAGCGACCAGCCCCAATGAAGGGTGGCAGCGGGTGTACGGGGGCCAAGTCATCGGCCAAGCCTTGGTCGCGGCGTCGCGCACGGTCTCCGCAGACCGCAGCGCCCACAGCCTGCACGGCTATTTTCTGCGCGCCGGCGACACCGACATCCCGATCTTGTACAAAGTTGACCGCATCCGCGACGGTAAGAGTTTTACCACGCGGCGGGTTGTTGCAATTCAACGGGGACAGGCCATTTTCACCATGTCCATTTCCTTTCAGGTCGATGAAGGCGGGCTTAATCATCAGTTTGATATGCCCGACGTGCCCGGCCCTGAGGACCTGCGAACGGAAGATGAAATTCGTCAGGAGCAATCGAAAAACTGGCCGCAAGAATTTCAGGAAAGCTTTTCCGGCTCCTCGGCCATTCAGGTCAAGCCCATCGAACCAATCAACCTGCTGCACCCGGAGCCAGCAGAGCCTGTGCAGCGATGCTGGATGCGCTGCGGTGAGACCCTGCCGGATGACCCACGCATTCATCAATGCGTGCTGGCCTATCTATCCGACTGGTCTTTGTTAGATACCGCCACCCGGCCCCATGCGGTGAGTTTCATGCAGGACAACGTACAGGTCGCCAGCCTCGATCACGCCATGTGGTTCCACCGGCCATTTCGAGCCGATGAGTGGCTGCTGTACGACCAAGACAGCCCCAGCGCGAGCGGCGCGAGAGGGTTTAACCGGGGCCTGATATACAACCGGTCAGGAGAACTTGTAGCGTCCACTACCCAAGAAGGTCTGGTGAGAATTCACCAGACCTAGGCGCAACGCACCTTTCTGCCTAACCCTCAGAGGCGGCGTCAGGAAAAGCTAGCTGACGCCAAAAACTGCGGTAGTCGTAGTCAGTATCCAGCGCCAGATTCAGACGATTGTAAGAGGCAAAATCACTGACGATGTGCGTGATCTGCACGATCCCCAAGTCCGTCAGCCCGACCTCACGAAGCGCCTGCACATCGCTGTCGCTGACCGACGCCGCATCAAGATTCACCTTCAACGCATACTCCAGCAAGGTTCGCAAACGCGGCTCGGTTACCGCGCCCACACCGTCGGTGAGCAGTTCCCCTACCTCCGCTTCAGCAGTTTCTAAGCCGTGATTGAGGATGGTGCAAAAGGCCGCTGTACAGTAAGAGCAACCATTAGCTTGAGATACCATAATGCCAATATGCTGAATTTCCTGCATGGAGAGTTCGCCCTCTTCCCACAGCACCTTGGTCGCCCCAAGTTTCGCCGTGAAGAATGCCGGAAAGTTCAGCTCTACAAAAAAATGGTTGGGCACGCTGCCTTCCATTTGCGTCACC
>JAYNPH010000101.1:0-1676 GCA_038113685.1 Gammaproteobacteria bacterium | reverse complement strand
AAGGAGCTAATGGGTCTCGTCTAAAAGTCTCTGCGGATTTCCAGACGCACTTCGCGACCACGGTCAAACAGCCCTTCAAAGGATTGAAACGCCGTGCCGTAAACACCGCTGACCAAGTACTCTTCATCGCTGAGATTGACGCCGCTCAGGGTCACCGTCCACGCTTCATCGGCGCTCAGCCAACGAACGCTGGCATCCAGAAGATCCGTAGAGTCGGTCTTGAGCAGTGGCGTATTGTAGGCGTCGTTGAAGGTCTCGGAACGATAGCTCCAGTCACCGCGCAGAATCAGCGTGCCGTTGGCCCCCAACTGCAGTTCTTTGGACAGGCCTAGGCTTGCTGCGGTATCGGGGACACGCTCAAAATCGTTGCTCTTGGCGATCAGGGTGTTGGCCGTATTGATTTCGTCGTATCCCGCATCCAGCAATGACAAGCTGGTTTCTACCAACCATCCATTGCCCGGTGAGGCCAACACTTCGATTTCAAAACCTTCGATAGACGCCTTACCGACATTCTGGGTTACCGGCGCCACGCTGTTAAACACCTGCACCTGCAAGTCCTCGTAATCCGTGGTGAAAACCGCGCCGTTGACGCGCAAACGCCCGTCCATAAACGTACCCTTAAAGCCCAGCTCCACCACCTCAACAAATTCCGGCTGGTAGGTCGGTATCAGATCGATATCCGCAGTCCCTGCTGGGGCGGTGAAACCTGCAACAACCGGGGGGAAAACACGCTGGGTAAAGCCCCCGGACTTGAAGCCCTCGGAGTAACTTAGATACACCATCAGATCATCGTTCAAGTCATAGGACAGGTTTACCATGGGCGTGAACTCGGAGATCTCGATCTCTTTTTCCAGCATCGGCAGAATCCGACCGCCCGCTTGCAGGAACGGTGCGTCCAACGCAGCCAGTGGGTTACCAGCAGGCACTAAATTGCTGAAGCCAGCGTAGTAGTTCTGATAAATGATCTGATCTGGCGTAAAGGCCTTCTGCTCGTCGGTATAGCGCCCGCCAACGGTCAAGTGCAGCACATCGCTGAGGTCATAGGTTGCCTGGGCGAACACGGCCCAGGCTTCGTTATCAAAGGCGCCGCCAGAGCGAAAATTCGACACTGTGAAGTCCAGCGTATTGACGTTGGCGCCGTCTTCATTGAAGTAATACAGACCAGCGATCCAATCCAATCGGTCCGCGGTGCCTAGCAGCTGAAGCTCCTGTGAAAACTGGTCTTGATCAAGGTCGTCATAGAACTGGGAAATTCGATTGGGCGAATGGTCGCCATCTCGGGCAAATTCCGACTCCAGACTGCGATGGGCGGTGATGGATTTCAGCGTCAGGCTGTCCGACAACTCATAGGTAAAGGTGGCGGAGATACCCCATAGGTCGGTTTCTGACAGCGCAGGCGCTGTGCCTTCGTTGGTTCCATCCGCACCAATGTAGCGCGAGTCGTAACAATTTGGCGCCGCTGGGTTAGAGGTAACGCCCTGCCCCGCCGTGTTCGTTACCGCGCAAGGTACGCCCATCGTCTGGGCACCGGTGGTTACATTGTGTACGAAAGCCATCGGCGGCGGGGGCGCCAGAACGACACCGGCAAGCTGACTGAGGTCGGTAAAGTCGATGCCGATAAGCTGCATAGCCGGGCCATTTTCTCGGTCCCGGGTCATGTCCACACTGATCTGACC
>JAYNPH010000100.1:5089-7935 GCA_038113685.1 Gammaproteobacteria bacterium | reverse complement strand
GCCTAGGTGGGCGTAAAGTGGAGCGATCATC
Organism: Gammaproteobacteria bacterium; assembly: GCA_038113685.1. Taxonomy (GTDB): domain Bacteria; phylum Pseudomonadota; class Gammaproteobacteria; order Pseudomonadales; family Azotimanducaceae; genus UBA4421. The sequence goes on along the minus strand of JAYNPH010000100.1, from coordinate 7,904 downwards.
CCGAAGTCGCCGATGCAGGGTCTGCCGCCGAGCAGATAAGGGTGCTGGCCAAAATGACTGTCCAATTTGTCCAGAAACTCCAAGTACAGGGTCTCGATCAGTTCCATCGTTTCAGGCATGACTCCAAATGCACCGCCAGCCGCCTTCGCGAGGTCTGCAGCAGTCGCAGCCTGTTTCGAGCGTTCTGGGCCTGGGGGCATTATCGACTCGAAGTGGAATTTTACGAATTCGCGATTCTCCTCCGGGAAGCTCCAGCGGTAGTGCATGGCGGGACGCAGCAGCCCCTCGGCTCCGATGACATCAAACAATCTGCTCAAGATGCGTTGTTTCGGAGATTTGGGAGAGAACGCGTCACCACTTGTTGCTTCAAAATGATCGATGATCGCAGCGCCGTCACGAATAACGGTGCCGTCTCCGAGCTCCATGGTCGGGATCCCTTGGCGCCCGCCCGCCTTGGGCAGTACCTCGTTCCGGTAATGTGCCGAGCTGTGTGTGGTTTCGCGGTATTCAATTCCGCCATTTATCGTTTGTCGATGATCGTGTGTTCCTTCCCAAACAGAAACGTTGAGCGCTCCATATCGATGAAGTTGTGTTCGTCAGCGATGAAAGCGGCATTGGCGCTACGTGCCTCGTCCGTATTCGGTGCTCTGCCCATGTCTACCCAAGCTTCCGCGTGACCCAGATAGGATTCAATCTTGGTGCCCCGCGCTTTTTGTATTTCTTTGTCGAGGGGTGAGTTGGCACGATGCACCTGTCGATAACACAGGGTGCGACTGGCCTCGGCGTGTGATCGAACAATCGGTCCATGGTGTGTCAGCCAATAATGCCTAGCCTCTTGCTCTGACAGTCGTGCCTTCTGTCGCAGCGGGAAAAACACGCGAAGAATGTTGCTCTTTGGCTTTGCCGTGATGTTCTCTGGAGCTGGATTGATTTGAGGGTATTCGTAGGCAAACCAGAGGGGAGAATTAGGTAAGTCTATGAACGTAGATTCGTCTTCAAGCAGAGCAGCACCAGCTTTCGCAGCCTTCCCAGATGCTGCGCTCATCTGCTCGACAAGTTCGGCTTCAGATGGCCACCAAAGCTCTGCAATACCGTCGTAAAGGGGCTCCATTTTGCCGCGCGCCTTTTGGGCGGCAGCGTTCATTGGGGAGTCGATGGTATGAGTTTGAACATAGCGAAGAATGTTGAGGTCGGTGGCGAAGCTGGCAACCAAAGGAGCGTGTTGGTTTAGCCAATAATCCTGAAATTCTGATAGTGTCAAATGGCTTTGGCGTCGAAGCGCAAACACAAGTCTAATCATGTCGTCCGTCCATTGGTGAAAGGCTCTATCCTTATCCTGAGGATATCGGAAGTCAAAGTAGATCCGGCAGTTCCAACAACCCGCTTTGCAATTGAGCAGATTGAACGAAACCTTCGGGCCGATCTTAGGCTTGCTAAAGGGAAAAGCGTTTAAACTGCCAAGCCACAGACTTTAAAGAGGATGATTGCAATGGCGAATACCCTGACATTCGAAGATCGTGTTGTTGTCGTTACCGGCGCAGGTAATGGCATCGGTCGAGCCTATGCCCACGAATTTGCAAAAAGGGGTGCGAAGGTCGTTGTTAACGATCTGGGTGGATCCGTCGCCGGTAAAGGCAGCGACAAAAACTGCGCCGATTCTGTTGTTGATGAAATCACAGCGAGTAACGGTCACGCGATCGCGAATCACGATTCGGTGGTTGACGGTGAGAAGATCATTGACGCTGCCCTCGGTGAGTGGGGCCGAATTGATGTCCTGCTGAACAATGCGGGCATCGCATATCCCACGCCGTTTCACAAAATGACGCCTGAACTGTGGAATCGCATGTTGTCGGTGCATGTCGACGGCAGCTACGCATGTACAAAGGCTGCGTGGCCGTACATGCTCAAACAGGGCTTTGGCCGTCTGCTTTTCACCTCATCACCTTTCGGTTTGTATGCCGCTGCGAATTTTGCTCACTACAGCGCAGCTAAGGCAGCGATGCTGGGTCTGTCAAAAGCGCTCGCGCTGGAAGGGAAGGAGCAAAATATTCATGCCAATGCGGTTGCGCCATTCTCCGCAAGTCGCATGACCGGCCGGACCAATGAAGAACAGGCGAAAAGCCCTTTCGGGCCGCGATATCTCGCACAGCTAGCGGTCTGGCTATGTCACGAATCCACGACACAGACCGGTGGCGTATTTGAAGTAGGCGGTGGCTATATTCACCGTGTACGTAACGAATTGAGTAACCCATTGCATTTACCCGATGATATGCATACCGCCGAGAACATTGCTGAAGGTGCGGATACGCTGGAAAACTTCAGTAACGCACTTCACCCTGAGCTGGGTGAGTCGTGGACCATAGGCAAAGATGTATTTGGCGATGACTGGTCCAGTGAGTTCTAGATCAATAGAAAGTCTCTGATGGTTGTCGAACGAGAGCGTCTTGGACTTGATGCCCAGCCCCACCAAGACCTCGCAAAGAGCCGGGTTACTGGCGGGGCGTTCAACCGGGTTAGAGTGGAGGTCGGTGCTGATTTGCCGCGCCGATGCCAAAGCCAGCAAAGTCATCGAAAGAGGGCAAATTGATCCTCGTTACAGGGTTTCGTGTGGGGTTCTAGGAGCTTTTCTTGCACAGGCACCGGCTCAACCAAACTCGAAAAATAAGGTAATGTTTGGTTGGCCCAGTCGTTAACAAAACTAGACCGTTATGATTGGTGAAGAAAGAGCGGCTAGAAAGACTCCTGCTCCGTTGGTAGATGCTCGGTTAACGGCGCTCATTAGATCATTGCTCGACAACGTACACTCTAGGATCAC
>JAYNPH010000100.1:0-4981 GCA_038113685.1 Gammaproteobacteria bacterium | reverse complement strand
GTGCAGATGACCTTGAGTGTGCTGACGCACCTTTTGAAGTTGGTCTGGTCCTTTGCGATGGCGAGATCTGTGCCCGAGAGCAGATACACATCATTCCGGACGGGGGCGCCTACCAATTTAAATTTGCCGACGAGGCTGAACCAGATATCCCGCCATTGCTCGATCCGCCGGTGGGTGTTCGCCGGGAATGGTTAGATAAGCAGCTGGAGAAACACGAATTTGTGCTGCTGCTTTATTATCGTGGGCTGTGGTGACCTCCCTGTCGCTTCGAGTTACGAAGCTACGCGAAATCTGGAGTGCTTGATGAAATTCGTCAGGCAGGTGGAGAGGTGTTTGGTGTGACCAGTGAGCCGCAGACCTTAGCGTCAGAAGCCGAACAGGAGTGGGCGACTCGGTTTCCGATTGTCGGTGATCCACACCATGAGATTCGCGAAGAATGCAGCGAGCGAGGCTGGCTAGACGTGTTTTACAACGAGGACGCCGGACATCTGCGCGAGCGCAAATGGGCATCCCATCCCAAGGGTTACTATCAGCCAGCTGTTGTCGCAGTGCACCAAACCGGGCGCGTATTGTATCGCTGGCGATGCGTGCCTAAGTTCAGCAACATGAGCGGCGCTGGGGCTCGCCCGGAGGCGGGTTATACATGGGAGAAGATTCAGACTGCGCAGGCAGAAACAGATGGCGCGGCGCCTGATATCGACCCAGTGATGGGTTCAAAGGAAGTGGGTTGGTTGCGGTTTCTGCTGATTTTGACAGCCCACGGTTGGTTTATAAGGCCGAAGACATTTCCTCTGGGGCGAGAAGGGGATAAACGTTCAGCGTCTCCGGCGAGCATGATGGGCCGTGTATACGGTTTTGTCGCGCTATGGCTGCTTTTGCTGCTTGTTTTACCGCTTAAGTGGTTTGGCATGGCGCTAGTATTGTGGCTCGTGGTGCTGACACCCGGTCTGATTGAGATTCATCGCCAGTTCCAAGACGAACCCGATCAATACTGACGCTAGGCCAAAGACGAGTTGACTGTAACTAGGTAACAAAGTCGCAGGGGTGCAAACGAGATTGTTTCTCGTCGTTATCGCGGCTGCCTCGACTGCAAGCCCTTGGTCAACCAGTCAGACTTATCAGCCAGCGCCAGCTATACTCGAACCTTTTATGAGGGGATTTTTATGCAGGACTTTGCAGGCAAGGTCGCGGTAATTACGGGGGCGGCAAGCGGCATTGGCAAGGCGCTCACCGAAAAGTGTCTCGCTGAAGGCATGCACGTGGTGATGGCAGACATCGAAGAGGCGGTGCTGGAGAAGGCGGCTGCTGAATTGCAGGCCACCACGAATAATCAGGTGTTGCCCATTGTCACCAACGTGGCGCTCGAAGCCGAGCTGCGCAAGGTCCGGGATGAAGCGGTGGAAAAGCTGGGAGGCGTGCACCTGCTCTTTAACAACGCTGGCGTTGGTGGCGGCGGCAATTCTTGGAACGCCACTCAAAAGGACTGGGACTGGGTGTTCGGGGTGAATTTGTGGAGCGTGATCTACGGCCTGCGCGTGTTTGTACCGCAAATGATTGCTCAGAATTCGCCCTGTCATATCGTTAACACCGCGTCCATCGCCGGCATCATCGGCGGCAGCACCAACGCGCTGTATTCAGTGACCAAGCATGGGGTGGTTGCGCTGACGGAAAACCTGTCCGTCGATCTTACGGCGGAAAACACGCAAATTGGTTGCTCTGTGCTCTGTCCCGGCTTCGTCAATACCAATATCTTCGACAGCGGCCGTAACCGGCCGTCAGCTCTCGCCAACGACGAAGCGCCGCAACCGCTGACGCCGGAAGACGAGCAGCGTATCGCCATGTTTCAGGAGATCCTGCGACAGGGCATGCAGCCAGCGGAGATTGCCGAGATCGTTTTCGATGCCATAAGGGCTGACCGGCTCTACATTCTCACCCACGATCACTTCGACGAGATGATTCGCACCCGTGCCGAGAACATGATTCATGGCACGAACCCCCTGATGGGCGAAGCAGCCCTTGCGAACCTAACGAAGCCGGCAGACTGATTATGCGCTCGCTGACATGCTTGTGGCTGGTTCGATTGGGCGCCCACAGACGCACAGATTGACTGGTTCTAATCTGACGCAACCGCGAACAGTCTTGCAATTCACTCGACCTCAACTACAGCTTTTATCCAAGCGACAGTTGGACCATAAAATTGAAGGTGCAAAACCTCCTGGATGAGACCGTTGAGATCGAGCGTGCCGCTGTGGTGACTTTTGCTGAGAATCCGGGCGCTGCTGTGGCGTTGAAGGTGAAGTACGACTTTTAGGGTGGCGAGAGGGTTAGGTAAGGGCGTGATCGGAACGGGCCCATGGACGCCTGCCTGCGTGACGAGCTCAACGAATCAATCGCGTCGTTGAGCACCCGTATTTCCGCTGGCGCGATGATTCGTTTATTTTGCGGGATACAGCAGACCTGTTTCGCTGCCAGCAAAGCCTGCGGTTATCTCCAGCACAGCGTGAGCATGGTGAATCCGGCCGAATTCGTCGACAGCCCGCACAGTGACGGTATGCACCCCGGGCGGAAGATCCGAGTCCAAGTCCGCGACGAATAAGTGCGTTGCGACCGTAGCTTGCACAAAGGACTTTTTGTCACTTTTATACCGCACGAATTGCTCGAGCATATACGGGTCTTTACGCAATGTTCGTTTCATTGGCTGGTATTGGCCGTCATTAATGCGGTAGCTGACCGAAGACTTGGGGCCTCCGTCAAATAGGTTCACCAGTATGGAGGCCGCAGCTAACTCGTCCTGAGACATGCTGCCATCGAGCAGCTGCCCGGCGCTAAAGTCGCGCATGCCATTGGCCTGAAGCTGGTGATGGGCCACATCGAAGCGAATGCGCATTTGTTGGTCTGCGGGTTTGCCAGCGCCTTTGAAACGCACCGCGAGATCTGTCGCGTCCACTTCGAGGATATGGTAGCCGTTGGGGGTGCCGTCGCGCTGATCGCTGATGGCGATGCCGCGTTCGTCAAATGGCCCGCTCCACCATGAGCCGGAGACAGTGGCCAAGACATGATGGTGGAATGTGCCGGGCCCGTCGAAGCCGTCCTCTTTGCCGAAGTAGACATGGTTCGTGGTATGGGTATGCCCCGCAACTGAATAAAGATTAGGTCGGCCGCTGAGCAGTCGGAATAATCCCTCACGATTGTCGGTGACATATGTACTAACCTCACTGCCGAGCGGGGCATGGGTTGCGACAAAAACCAGCCGGTCTTGGTCGACCGACGCAAGCTCTTGCTCAAGCCAGCGCAGCTGCCGCTCGCTGATGCGGGCCTCATAGCCGCCGTTGCCCCGCACATCGCCGGGGTCTGCCTGTCCGTTGCCTTTGTAGTCAATATTGTCTAGCACTACGAAGAGGGCGTCCGCGTATTCAAAGGCGTAATAAGGGGGGCCGAAGAATTTTTTAAAGGTTTCGAGGGAGGATTCGTCATCCTTGGCTTCGAAGTTGATCTCGTGATTTCCGGGCACGTTGTACCAAGGGATACCGATCTGCGCGATCAGGGCGTTGTAGCGCGGAAACATGGATAAATCGTCGTACAAAATGTCGCCCATGGTCATGCCGAAGGCTGCATCGGTGCCGATAAGCTCGGCGATTACATCGTCCCTGATATAGTCGAGTTCGCGTTGAGTCTGAGGCTGCGGGTCGGCAAATAAGATGGCTTCAAATTGTTGAGACTCCTTGCGTTCTATCAGCGGAAAGTTGACTTGCTCGGGCAGCGGGCCTGTGGGCGCTATGCCGGCATAGCGCATGCCCTCAGGGGAGCCCTCAGGTTGATGAATGTAGTAAAACTGAGGCAGCATATGAGCGTTTACCGGAATCGCGTGGTCGCGAGGCTTGGTGATAAAAATGATGCTTTGCCCGTCTATTGGCAGGGTATATCGACCCTGGGTATCCGTTGTTACGACGTCAACGCCATTGCTTACCCGAACGTCCGCTACACCGGTTTCCGAGGCGTCCAGCAGACCGTTTCGGTTGGTATCCAGAAACACCCGTCCCGTGGCTTCGGCTGCCAGGGTAAATTGTGGTAGCGCCCAAAAAGCGAAAAAAAAGAGCGTGCGCATGGGGTTCTCCTCAGATCTTAGCCGCGTAAGCGGTGTCCCAGCCTAAAGAATATTCCGTAATTGTGAAGCCCCGATGATTGCCGCTGATGCGTTTGCATTGATTTCAGGGGTGATTCCTAGGGTGCGTAGCGGGTTCGTTGCCGGCCAGAAAGTTGTTGGACGACGGCTCCTGCCCAATCCGGAAAAAGGGCGCTTAGGAGGGACGATTATCCATTGACCGACGGGTTGGTATTTGAAAAGGTCTACCGCTCGACATTGGATTAACTCAGATAAAAGGCAGGAAAAATGAAAAAAATAACAACCGCGTTAATCGCATCGCTCGCTTTTGCTGGAAGCGCCTTTGCATCGGCTGCCGATGGGGAACCGATCACGATCGGCGGCGTCGAAATGACCAATTCATCGGGTAGCGAAGCGTTTCAGGCCGTGAAAAAGAAATTGGGTAAGTGGGAAGGGCAGATGACCCAATCGCTCACAGGTCAGACCTTTGACGTTTCCTATGAGTGGGCCGAGACCTCCGGCGGAAACACGATAACGGAAACCATCACAGAAGACGGCGTTGAAATGCTGACGACCTATAGCGACCAAGACGGTGAAATGGTCGTAAAGCATTATTGTGGGTTGGGTACAGAACCCATCTTCAAGGTCAGTGAACTTACCGCCAACAGCATGAGCATCACAGTGGACGAGCAGCGCAGTGGTCTGCACAAGGCGCATCATAGTTTTGTCACCGGTATGAAATGGACCATGGACGCAAAAAATCCGAACTCCATGGTCTTTGAAAACACCGTTGTCATCGACGGGGAAGAGACCAAGAATCGTGCCGAGCTGAAGCGGGTACTGTAACGTTCGGACAAACCCGGCCGGCTGGTCCTTCGC
>JAYNPH010000099.1:6355-8006 GCA_038113685.1 Gammaproteobacteria bacterium | reverse complement strand
GTAATACACCAATCTGGGCCACGTTCTATCTCCACGCTCCTTTCCTGCAGGCTCCTTTCCTGCAGGCTTCTTTCCTGCGCGCTCCGCATCGACGCCAGCCACCCAGTTCGTGGCCCACAGCCTGTTTAGAGCGTTCTTGTCAACGCCCGAGCTAGGGTGCCTTACCCGTGTTTAAGGGTAAGGATGGATCCGCAGCCCACTCGGACATAGAGCCATCGTATACACCGACATTTGACTGCCCAAGCAACATGCAGGCAAACCCATCTAAGGTCGCCGCGATACCCCCACCACAATAGATAAGTGTTCGCGGCGCACTCAACATTTGCTGCGCCTCCAGCACCTCCCTCAATTCATCCGCAGGCAGAAAAAACTCATCGCGCAAAATATCGGCAAAGTACACCGATCGACTGCCGGGGATATGCCCCCGACGGCCATAAAAGAAATCACCCGTTCCCTCATACAATGCCGGCGACAGCGCGTTTATCGTGCACACTGAATCTGCCATCCCATCGACCACCTGCTTCGTATCAACGAACAGATCTGGTTCGGGACTGGGTATAAAGCTCGTAGCCGGGTAGCGGTTCTGGCCGCTTTGTGTGGGCCTGCCAGAGGCGATCCAGGCCCCTATATTGCCGTTGAGCACCTTGACGTTGGTGTGGCCGGCATAACGCAGCAACCACCAGGCGCGGGTTGCCCACATTAAGTGGCTGGAAGAATACAGCACCACTGGATTATCGTTGCCAATGCCGTCAGCGCCGATGGCTTGGGCCAGCGTATCCACGCTTGGCAGCGTGTTGTTGTAACCAGACTGGGTGTTGGACCAATCTTCGCTCAAGTTGATAAATCCTGCTCCGGGGATGTGCTCCTTAAGGTACCGCTCACGTCCGGGTTCCGAGCGATAACCACCGTCCGTTGGGTGCAAAAGCACCGACGTGTCGAACAAACGCAAAGACGGATCAGCTAACTGCTCGTCAAGTTCGTCAACGCTGATCAGAAATTCTGGATGAGCATAGGTCACAAGTTTTCTCCAAATTTAAGGCGGTTCAGTGAGCATCGCGGGTCGGCGCTGACTCACCTTGGAACGCTCGAGTGCCGCAGCCAGTTCAAATAACAACCAAACTGCCCGGTACCGATACCTTAAGCGTTTTCTTTTGCTTATGAAAAGCGCTTCTTCCCCGGCAAGTGTTGATCTACTCTTGAGTGGTTTTGTATTACCCGAAAGGTCTGGGAGGAACCCTGTGGATACACATATCGAATTAAACGGCGCCCGCACCGGGCCACTGAGCGGCATTCGCGTAGCTGATTTTTCCGCTATTTTTTCTGGGCCAATTGCTGGGGCTATGTTGGCTGATCAGGGTGCCGACGTCATCAAAGTTGAAGCCTTTACGGGCGATTTAATGCGCAAGGGGTTTCCTCAAAGCAATGGCATGGCCAGCGCCTTCACCACCATGAACCGCAATAAACGGGGCATTAGCCTCAATCTGCAAACCGAGGCGGGCAAGGCCGCTGCGATCAGGCTCATTCAAACATCAGACGTCGTGCTGGAAAATTTTCGCCCGGGCGTGATGGACCGTTTGGGCTTGGGTTACGACGCTTTCAAGGAAAGTCAGCCAAAGCTGGTCTACGCATCGATTAACGGCGTAGGTGCCAA
>JAYNPH010000099.1:309-6345 GCA_038113685.1 Gammaproteobacteria bacterium | reverse complement strand
AATTCAAGCAGTGTCCGGTTTCACCGCTTTGCGAGTGGATGGAAAACCTGAAATGGTTAACAGCCTAGTCTGCGACAAAGTCACTTCTTTAACGGCGGCAGAGGCCATTGTTGCGGCCCTGTTCAGCGCAGAACGTACAGGTCGAGGTCAGCGAGTTGAAATATCCATGCTGGATGCCGCCCTCTCCTTTCTCTGGCCAGACACCATGAACAACTTCACCTTCATGGATGACGGCATTCAACCAGTAGCCCCGCTCGATCACTCTGTATTCCTGCACGAAACCAAGGACGGCTGGATAGCCAGCATGCCTGTCCAGGAGTCTGAATTTTTTGGCGTGTTTCGAGCCTTAGAGTTGCCGGAGTTAGTTGAGGACGAGCGCTTCCAGAACACGGCGGCGCGCTTAGAGCATCGACTAGCGCTACGCGAGCTGATGGATCGGGCCTACCCCAAGGTCACCACAGACGAACTTTGCCAGCGATTCGAGACCCAGGACGTACCCTACTCGCGACTTAACAGCCGCGAAGAGGTTTTAGAAGACCCACAAGTTAAGGCCATGGGCGCGCTGTTGACCTATGAGCATCCAACGGCGGGATTGGTCAGAACGCCCAGACCTGCAGCCCAATTCGCTGGCACACCGAGCAGCCTCCATAGCCATACACCAACCCTAGGCGAACATACCGACGAGGTGCTGCTGGAACTGGGCTACAGCCGAGCCGAAATCGAGGAAATGGCGCAAGCCGACGCTGTTTTCCGCAGCTCATCAAATCTGTAGATTGGGTCACAGCTTTTTTTCTCGATACCGGTAGACAATACGATCACCGGCACAGGTCTGTGCCGCTATTACGTGGGTGCCGTTTTGAGACGACTGCAGATAATCATTGGCCTTATGACCCTTGGCGGATTAGTACCCATTGTTGCTTATGCTGAGGCTCGCGGGTTCCCGCAAAACCTGCCGAGCTTTGCTTGTGAAATTAAGCCCTTGACCCGAGGCGGTCTCAAGGCCGCAATAGCGAATCGTCAGCGTTTTGCCAAGGCGTGCTTGGCCTGCGTAGAAGACGAATGCGCAATGCGCATTTGGCCAGCAGGCTACGAGAAACAAGAAACCTTATGCCGCAACACCTATTGCTTGCCGAAAAAAGTAAAGCGCCTTGCCTTTGCCGAGGGTTACAACATGCGCTACCAGTACCGTTACACCATTTCCGCGGACGGCCAAGCCACGTTAATTGACGGCGAATATCTCGAAGGTGAGCCCAAGGGGGTAACGGGGAAAAAGACTCGGGAAACCCACTTAGCGATGCTCAACAAACTTCTCTCCCGGGCAGAATACGAACCGGTGATTATTGACGGTCAAGCAAAGGCGCTCATCAACCTATCTGCGGAGTTGGAAATTGGTGCTAACTATCAGGAATAGCCATCCGACGCCTTCCCCTGCTCGCACCCCGCCCTTTGGTCGAGCCCAACAGTAGCATTGAGAACTCGAAGCCCGTTTAGCGGCAACGGGCTTCCAAAATTGACACCTGCTAAACGATCAGACGATTCGAGACTGACCCTCTCCCCAATATTTATCCCGCAGCAACCGCTTATACAGCTTGCCAGTAGGCAGCCGAGGCATCTCATCAATGTAGTCGATGGATCGAGGAATCTTTTGACGGGACAGGTGCTCGGCTAAGTAAGCCAAAAGCTCTTGGCTCAGAGCCTCGTCCCCGTTCACACCCGGGCGGGTCTGAATGACGGCCTTTACTTCCTCACCCAGATCCACATTGGGCACACCGAATACCGCAGCATCCTCGACTTTCGGATGAGCAATTAGCATGTCTTCGCATTCTTGTGGGTAAATGTTCACACCACCGGATATGATCATGAAAGTTTTTCGGTCAGTGAGGTACAAAAAACCGTCCTCGTCGACAAAGCCGACATCGCCTACCGTTGTCATCGCCCCATCAGGCGACGTGCTTTCTGCAGTTTTTTCCGGATCGTTGTGATACTCAAACTCATTCGCACTCTTAAACCACAAAGTACCCGGCTGACCCTGAGGCAACGGCTCCATGTCGTCGTCTAGCACCGACAGTTCCCCCAGCACGATCTTACCGACGGTTCCCGGATGGGCCAGCCATTCTTCAGTGTTGCAAGCGGCGAAACCCAGGCCCTCGGTGGCGCCGTAGTACTCGTGAATAATCGGCCCCCACCATTCGATCATTTGCTGCTTTATGACCACGGGACAGGGCGCGGCGGCGTGTATCGCAATTTCCAGAGACGACAGATCCGGGCCAGAGCGCTCGGACTCGGGCAGTTTCAGCATGCGGCTAAACATGGTCGGTACAAGTTGGGAGTGCGTGACACTGTAGCGTTCCACCAAGGCAAGGTATTCCGCTGGATCAAAACGCTCCATGATTACCACCGTGCCTCCTTTGCGGATGGTGAGATTGACCGCGGCCTGAGGCGCCGAGTGATACAGCGGAGCCGGAGATAGGTACACCATGTTCTCGCGGTATTGCCAAAGCTCACTCAAAAACTGATACATCACCAGAGGCTCTTCGGGCGGCTGCTGAGGTAATGGACGAATGATGCCTTTCGGACGCCCAGTTGTACCGGATGAGTACAGCATCGAGGTCCCGAGTAATTCATCGCTCAGCGCGGAATCAGGATATCGAGCACAAGCGGTTTCATAATCTTCAAAAGACTCTGACAAAGGTTCCTCAGCATCCACAACCAACACCTTGGTTATCCCCGCGCATTGAGCCACTGCCGCCGCAGCCACTTCCAATTTACCGGCGCTGGTTATCAACACCCGAGACTCTGAATTGGTCAAGATGTAGGCCAATTCGTCTGCCGTTAAGAACGAGTTAATGCAGGTGTAATAAAGCCCGGAACGCTCGCCGGCAGCGCAGGCCTCCAAATAGCGGTCATTGTTCTCCATCATGATGGAGTAATGATCCTGATGCCCCAACCCCTCATCCCGCAGCAGGTGAGCAAGGCGATTCGACCGCGACTCAAATTCAGCATAGCTCACGGATTTGCCGCTTCCTGCCATGATAAATGCTGGTCGCTGGGGATGAATTGTGGCGTAGTCACTGGGATACATAACCGTTCTCTCCTGAAGTGTGCCCGGCATATTTCCACAGATCTTGATAAACCAAAAGCGTCTGCGATGCGAATCAGGGGTGCTCATTGCGAGCCGAGGGCATACACTTCAGATTCTGAACTCGGGAGAACCCAATGAAACGCACCTTGCTCGCTTTTGCTGTCGTCGCAATAACCAACACCAGCCAGGCCCATGATCAGGCGAACTGTAAAAACATAGATAATTTACTGGCTCGATTGAGTTGCTATGACGAAAGTCACGACGCCTCCGGGTCAAGCCCAAGAGCAAATAACGGCTCTGCGCCATCATTATCCCAAGGTAGCGGCCAACCCGAGGAGACACGTTCAACGTCAACCTTCGGAAAACCAACGGACCTGTTCGCAACCAGAGACACCCGCACGATGACGGCCACCTTGGTCAAGCTGGACAAAAATCCCAGAAGAAAGACCCGGCTGCTGCTTGATAACGGTCAGGTCTGGGAACTCGCAAAAGACCGTCTGGTTTCTTATCCGGAAGGCGCAACGGTCAACATTAAGACGGGCACAGTGGGCGGATACGTTATGAGCGTTGATGAAAGTTCATGGTTCCGCGTGCAGCGCATCGACCAATAAGCGATAGTCAGCCCGAGCCTCAGCCAAGGCTGCGCTGAAAACAAGCACAAAAAATAGAGCTGGTAACAAGCATCTTCATTCGCGGGCTTCCGTAAAGCGGAACCGCTTGCGCGTCCCCGGGACACAGGCTCAACTCCCAACGGCCAAAACTTCAGACAAAAAAAAGCCCCGGTGAACCGGGGCTTTTCCTTTCAGCGTTAGCTGTTTGCTTTACATGCTTGCAGCCATACGCATGTACCACACTCGACCACGGAAATCGTGAGTCACAGGGTCATAGGTCGTGTTGTTAGGGACCCAAGGGGCGTCTCTATCAAACAAGTTCTTCGCACCAATGGTGATTGAAGAAGATGACACAGGGCCCATTTCGGGCAGCGTGTAGGTGTAGTTGGCATCAACCGTAGTCCAACTCTCTACGTTGGGATCGTAGTATTTAGCTTTCGCCTCGGCGCCAAGAGCCAAACCAACTGTGTTCGACCAGAAGCTTGAAGCACCCTCTTCCGCCAGAGTAGCCTCGTAGCCATCGATCCAGCGCAGAACCGCGTAGGCTCGATGATTTTCATAGCTCCAGTTAAGCGAGGCATTTACCTTGTACTCGGGCAGCGCACGACGCGGCATGACCGGGTTACGCACGTTGTACATGCCTACAGCATCTTTCTGTCCAGCAACGATGAATTCGTTCACCCACGCCGCAGCAACCGTTGCACGAAATGCACCGTATTGGTTGTCGAATGAATAAGTCACTTGGGCATCGAGTCCAGAAACTTCGGCTGAGTTTTGGTTCACAAACTGCGGGAGCACCCGTAGGATTTTACCAGTACCCGTTCGGAGGACTTGATCACGGTTACCAACGCCGGCGTTGATCGCTGCCATTAAATCTTGACCACCGGCTACCGCGGCCTTAAGCGCCTTAACATCATCCCCAACAATCGTCAGATAGCTCTCGCGGGATAAAATGTCTTCGTACTCGTAGTCATAGTAATCCAGATCAACTTGAAGGCCTTCAAGCGCACCTTCAGGAATCCATGACATACCGATGTTCCACATATCAGCACTTTCGGGCTTCAGCTCAGGGTTACCAACAGTCAACGACGGTTTGTAAGCTGACGTTCCATCTGTATCCGTCATATTGTGTACCGTGGTTACTTTACCGAACAACTGGTTCAAAGAACCCACTCGGAAAGATGAACCTCCAGAGGCTCGAGCCGTGATCGTATCAGTCGCTCTCCACAATACGGTGACTTTAGGATCAGTAGTATCTTGACCAATCTCGTCGAAGTCCTCGTAGCGGACCGCAACGTTTACATCGATATCGTCGCCTACAGGTATAGCGATTTCCGTGAACAACGCAGTTGTTGTCAACGTGCCATTCCAATCGGTGGCTCCGTAAACGAAGTCCAAGTTACCTGAGTTCATCGTCGCATCATATAAAACGCGACCGAAGTCCTTTCTCTGTTGGAAACCAACAGCCAATCCTATTTCATCAAGAATGGTTCCGGTTAAAACCGCGTCGATTACATCTTGCTCGTAGTGAGATTGAGAAGTAACTCGACCCAAAAGATACTCATAGAGCTCTGGCGGGTTTACTAACGTTAGGTCATCTTGAAGTGACCCATCAGTCGCAACCGTCGCGTTACCAAATGGGTTGAAGTAGTAACAGTTGCCCGCTCCGAAGTCTCCACCAGAGGCTGCGTACGCTGCGTTACCGCTTCCTGCGGTGCCGTTGAACGGATCACAGTTTGGTCCGCCCATACCGTTCATAGCCAGCTCCAGTTCAACAGACTGCGTGTCTTGCAATTCCATTCGTTGCTGGTTGTAAACAGAGCGAGTGTAGGATACGTCGAGTGTCCAATCGTTCTCTAAGTCTACGACCGCACCCAACTGCATACGATCGACAGATCGATCAATTTGAGAGTAGGTGTTAAGCGGTCTCTCGGCTGTTCCAGACTGTGCGATGGTGCGACCAATCATACGAGTTTTGTTTTCCAAGGCACCCGGTTGAACGCCGCGGATCCTCGCGTCTTCAATCAGTCCAAGGTGGTGTGTGGGGATTGCAAGTGCCACTGCATTTGGATTCAAAGAGTTGTAACGGAAGAACTCGCCACCGTTGGCACCCATCTCAAAGTAAAGCTCAATCTTGTCGGTCAAATCGTAATGACCAGTCATGAACATTTGACGCGTGGAGGATCGTCCCTGAAGAGGGAAGAAAGGACCAAAGTCATAGGCACATAACGCGTTGAAGTAGTTTTTAGAACCGCCGATTGTGTCTAAAGCATCCGCCTCTTCACACATTTGATCAGCGTTTCCGTAAGTTCCATCACCGCGAGGATGATGCTGCGCGTATGA
>JAYNPH010000099.1:0-299 GCA_038113685.1 Gammaproteobacteria bacterium | reverse complement strand
GCGTCAATTCCCCTGCTCTATAGGTAGTTCCATAGGGCGTGTAAGCATAAGGATCAGCGTCCGTTCCAGCACCAGTTCGAGCAAAAAAGTCGTTAGCTGGTAACGTTCCGTCAGCCGCCCAAGTGCGAGGCGCAAGTGGAATCATCGTACCCGGTTGGCCTGTGCTGGAAAAAGTAGAACCACCGTAGCGGTCATACAGATCCCCCACCGTAACCATGCCTTGAGCCATAGCGCCGGCAGCCAAAACGATACCACCTCGATCGCCTTGCACACCAAAAATCAGCTGCGCGTTGTTGGTA
>JAYNPH010000098.1:6305-8053 GCA_038113685.1 Gammaproteobacteria bacterium | reverse complement strand
TGGATCGATTTGGAAATGACCGGCCTAGACCCGTCCCACGACCGAATCATCGAAATGGCGACCATCATTACCGACAGTGACTTAAACGTCATTGAAGAAGGGCCGGTGCTGGCCATTAGCCAGCCCCAGTCATTGCTTGATGGTATGGATGATTGGAATCAAACCCATCACAGCGCATCGGGGTTGCTGGAGCGCATCGCGTCCGAAGGTGTTAGCGAGACCGAGGCGGAAGCGCTGTCCCTTGCCTTTATTGAAAGACACGTTGAGCCGGGGGCGGCTCCTTTGTGCGGCAACACCATCTGGCAGGACCGGCGGTTTTTGTCCCGCTACATGCCAACCCTCGAGAGCTACCTGCATTACCGCATGATCGATGTCAGCAGTATTAAGGAACTGGCGAAGCGTTGGCATCCGGCCATCGCCTCGGGTGTGGTGAAAACCAATCAGCACACGGCACTGGCGGATATTCGTGAATCCATCGAGGAGCTGCGCCATTACCGCGCCAAACTGTTCGTTCAAGAACCGTCGAGTTGAGCCAAGGCCCAGTGGATGTGTTCATCCACCATGGCGTTAACCCGGCCCAGTCCTTGCTTAAGTGCGAAAACCACCTCGTCGCCCCCTTGGCTGTTGCCTAGGCCAATAGCCAAATTGCGTTGCCACTGAGCGTAACCAATGCGACGCATGGCCGAGCCTTCGGTCATGGCCAGAAATGCCGTTTCTGGCATCGCAAACAGGTCGACTAAGCGGGCCTTGTCCAGATCGTTGCGAACAGCGAAATCCGCCTCGGTGGTCGTCGGCGCTTCGCGGTTCCAGGGGCAAAAAAGTTGGCAGTCGTCACAGCCATAAACCCGGTTCCCCAT
This sequence comes from Gammaproteobacteria bacterium, assembly GCA_038113685.1. GTDB lineage: Bacteria > Pseudomonadota > Gammaproteobacteria > Pseudomonadales > Azotimanducaceae > UBA4421. The sequence continues at coordinate 7,196 of JAYNPH010000098.1, read as the reverse complement.
GGCTTGCCGGAACTCGACGGGAATGTTGCCCTTGTGCTCGATGGTTAGATAGGAAATGCAGCGTTTGGCATCCAGTCGGCGCGGCGAGACGATGGCGTCGGTGGGGCAGACCGTCATACAGGCACTGCACTTGCCGCAGGCGTCCTCGTTGTCAGGTTGGTCAATTGGTAATGGCGCGTTGGTATAAATCTCGCCGAGAAAAAACCAAGAGCCGGCATCTTTTTCCAGCAGCAGCGTGTGCTTGCCAATCCAGCCAAGTCCTGACTTTTCGCCCAGTGCTTTTTCCAGCACAGGTGCCGAATCTGTAAACGCTCGGAAGGCGAAGGGCGCTTGCCCCTGTTCCAGAGTAATGTTGATTTGCTGAGCGAGTTTCGCCAGCCGCCGTCGCATGACCTTGTGATAGTCCCTGCCGAGGGCATAGCGCGAAATATAGGCAAGGTTGCTGTTTTCCAGCACTTGAATGGGTTGGGTATCCGCTGGCAAGTACTGCATGCGGGCGGTGATGATTCGGCAGGTGCCGGGCTCCAGCAATTCCGGGTTGGCGCGCTTTTCTACGTTGCGCGCCATATAGCCCATTTCTCCGGCGAAGCCCGCGGCCAGCCAAGCCCGCAGGTGCGGCGTGTGCTGTGACAGGTCGGTATCGGTGATTGCTAACTTATCAAAGCCAAGGGCTTTGCCTTGGGTCAATATTTGCGCTTTCACCCGTTCAGGGTCCCAACCACTGGGGTAAGCTGTCGAATCCGTAGGTGTGCTGATGACTCACTCGCTGATAGCAGATCGTCCAAAGTATACTGAAATGTAAGGTTAGGGTATGTGGTTGCAACAGCGGACAACAGGGAAGGTATGACTGAATTGCGCAATACCGAGAAGAAAGCGGACCTGAGGCTGTAC
>JAYNPH010000098.1:5858-6295 GCA_038113685.1 Gammaproteobacteria bacterium | reverse complement strand
CGCTCAAGCCATGGCGCCACAGTCTTCTGGCGGTATGGGCCTCAGGGGAGCTGAGCTGATGCGGCGAGCGGCACAATTTGCCCTAGATACGGTCATAAGTCTTCGTCCCGGTGTTGCTGGTATCAGCGTCGTCTGCGGTAAGGGCAATAACGGCGGCGACGGTTATTGGTTGGCCTTTCTTGCCCATCGTTTGGGCATCGCCGTGCAGCTCGTTGGGATGACGCCAAAGGAGCAGCTGAGCGGTGATGCCTTGGATGCCCGGGAACAGGCAGAGGCAGCCGGCCTTGGTGTGGAAGGTCCGGAAGCGGAGCTGCGTTATCCCGTCATCGTTGACGCTTTGTTGGGTATCGGCGGGCAGGGCGAACCCAGATCCGCCTATGCCAAGGTTATTCAGGACATAAATCGAGCCAAGGCCTTCGTGCTCAGCTTGGATTTGC
>JAYNPH010000098.1:4055-5848 GCA_038113685.1 Gammaproteobacteria bacterium | reverse complement strand
CTGGCCTAAATGCGGATACCGGTGAGGCTGGTTTAGCGGTTCAGGCAGGCGCCACCGTGTCGTTTATTGTGCGCAACATTGGTTTGTATACCGGGCAGGGTCCGAAACTGTGCGGCCAGCGTTTTTTTTCCGATCTAGGCGTCCCAACGACATTTGCTGAGGCGCATCCCGACGTACCGCTGCGTTTCTGGCGGCCGACTCTGCTGGAGCAATTACCCGTCGACGCCTACAAGCATCAGCGTGGTCATGTGGTCATCGTCGGTGGCTGCAAGGGCATGGGCGGTGCTGTCATTCTGGCGGCGGAGGCCGCCCTGCGAAGCGGCGCGGGCTTGGTCACGGTGGCCGCCGATCCCTGTAATTTGCCGGGTCTTCAGGCGCGGGTGCCCGAAGCCATGTGGGTAGACCCGGTCGCTCAGTCCTCGGATCAAACGCTTCGGCAGGTGCTGGCGCGGGCAGACGTGGTTATTTTAGGGCCGGGATTGGGTCGATCTGCTTGGGCAGAGGCCGTGCTTGAAAATCTGGTCGATTATCCGGATACCTTGCTGGTGGATGCCGACGGCCTGTATTGGCTAGGGCAGCTTCAACAGCGATCCCGACAAATTGCCGGCGGAGGCCAGCTCTACCTGACTCCCCACGGCGGGGAGGCGGCGGGTCTGCTGGATTGCTCGGTGCAGCAAGTGTCCCGTGACAGACTGGCAGCCTTGTCTGCAATGACGGCGCAATACAACGCCTTGGGTTTGATCAAGGGGCCGGGAACCGTCATGGGTGATGGCCGAGAGCAGGGGATTTGCGGTCACGGTAATCCGGGTATGGCCACGGCCGGTATGGGTGATGTGCTCGCTGGTTTAGCCGGCAGCCTTATGGCCCAGCACCCGGCAGATCAACGGGCGGCTTTTTTTGCCGCAGTGTTGCTGCATAGCGCAGCGGGGGATGTAGCCGCTGAAGAGCTGGGGATGCGCCCATTAACGGCAAGTGCCGTGATTGACCGTATTGGTCAATTGTTAAAAGCCTAGGTCAGGGTTCGTCGTTATTGCCTGAAGCGATGGCGAGGGGTTCATACGTGCGCACGGGAATATTGCTGACAACCAGTCGCAGCCCATTTGGCATAAAAATAAACCCGCCCTAGGCTCGCCTTGGCGCGTCAGGTAGGTACACTTTCCGCTGACGGGTTCGCTCACCTTTCAAACAAACCTCAGTCTTTAGGAGTCGAGCAAGCGTTTATGGGCAAAGCCGAGCAAGTAATGGATCAAGTGCTGACGGATGAGGCTGCCACAGTTGCCTTTGGTGCCCAGCTGCGCCAGATCATTTGCTCTCGCTTGGGCGAATCGGCCATTGTTTACTTACACGGCGATCTGGGGGCGGGTAAAACCACATTGGTGCGTGGCATGCTCCGCAGCTTGGGTCATACCGGCGCTGTTAAAAGCCCCACATACACGCTGTTGGAGCCCTATCAAACTAACGATCTTGATGTCTTTCACTTCGATTTGTATCGGCTGAAGTCTCCGGAGGAGCTGGAGTTTTTGGGTTTTGACGAGATCTTCGAAGGGCCGGGGCTGAAATGTCTTGAGTGGCCGGAGCAGGGGCTCGGCTGGTTGCCAGCAGCGGATGTGGAAGTGACGCTGAGTTTACATCGCGACGCATCATTGCCGGCGTCGACTGCCGGCGACCCAAACCAAGTACAGCGGCATGTGAGTGTGCGCTTTGCCTAGGTTTGCTCTCGCCGCTGTCACATGGCTGCTGCTGGCGGCAGCGCCATGGGCTACCTTGCCCACGCTGTCGCTATGGAAGAAATC
>JAYNPH010000098.1:0-4045 GCA_038113685.1 Gammaproteobacteria bacterium | reverse complement strand
GCCATGGGCTAATGCCAACGTAATTCAGGGCGTGCGAACTCACGAAGCCCCAGATTACATTCGGGTAGTGCTCGATACTTCCAAGCCGTCCAAGTTTTCGGTTTTTGCGCTCCAGAACCCAGATCGAATTGTGATTGATGTAAAAGACGCCAAGGCCGCGCGAGGCCTCGCCCTTCAGACCACGAAGGATCTAAGGAAAATCAAAGGACTGCGCGGCGGCAAACGTCCGGATGGCTATCGAATCGTGGTGGATGCCGAGGTGGCCTTTTCACCGAAAACCTTCACTCTGAAGCCGATACCTCCATACGGCCACCGTTTGGTAACGGATCTTTATTTTCCAAAAGCAAAAAAGTCTGCAACCCAAGCTCAGCGAAAGCCCGAGCCACAGGCCAAGGGTCGTGACGTGATGATTGCGATTGACGCAGGACACGGCGGCGAAGACCCCGGAGCGCTAGGACCCCGTAAAGTCCTTGAGAAGAACGTCGTGCTGCAGATTGCCCGCCGCACCGTCGATCAAATCAAACGACAAAAAGGTTTTGATGCGTTCTTGGTTCGCGACGGCGACTACTATCTAGGGCACCGTAAGCGAACGGCCATAGCGCGGCAGAAACGGGCGGATCTGTTCGTGTCGATTCACGCGGATGCCTTTAAACAGTCTTCGGTGTCCGGTGCCTCGGTGTATACGCTGTCCGACCGCGGTGCGACCAGTGAGACCGCCAAGTGGTTAGCCGAGCGAGAGAACCAATCAGACATGTTGGGCGGGGTAGGCAATGTCAGCCTAGACGACAAGGACCCGATGCTGGCTCAGGTATTGCTGGACCTGTCCATGGACGGCAACCGCAGCCAAAGCATTCGCGTCGGCGAGGCCGTGCTGCGTAATATGGGCGACGTCACCAAGCTACACAAAAAGCAGGTTGAGCAGGCAGCGTTTTTGGTTCTTAAGTCACCGGATATGCCCTCCATATTGGTAGAGACAGGATTTATCTCGAATCCGGGTGAGGCTAGAAAGCTCTCTCAGGCGTCACATCAGCAGAAGCTGGCAAAGGCGATCGCCGCCGGCATTGAGGAATTTATGCGGGCCAATCCGCCGCCGGCCACCTTGTTAGCGGAACGGCGCGAGGAAATTCGATACACCGTTAGCCGAGGGGATACGATTTCGGAAATAGCAGCACGCTACGGGGTATCCACCGCCCAGCTCAAGCGGCGTAACCGGCTGACCGGTGACACAATACGGGTAGGGCAAAAGATTACGATTCCCGGTGGATAGTGGGGCGAAGGATCACAGATGACGTCGAATAGAGTCAAAATACTTGGAAGTTTTGTTGCAGACCAGATCGCCGCCGGCGAAGTGGTGGAACGCCCATCGTCCATCGTTAAGGAACTGCTGGAAAACAGCTTGGATGCCAAGGCCACCAACATTGAGGTCCGCACAGAAGCGGGCGGGGTGGACTTGGTCTGGATCCGCGATAACGGTAGCGGGATTCATTCCGATGACTTACCGCTGGCGTTGCAGCGTCATGCCACCAGTAAGATTCAGTCCGCCGAAGACCTAGTCGGTATTGGGAGCTTGGGTTTTCGGGGCGAGGCTCTGGCCAGTGTCGCCTCAGTAGCCAAAGTGCGGCTTAGCTCCGCCGTCGAGCCACAGGCCGGCGGTTGGTTCATTGAAAGCCATGGTGGTGAGGTGATTCAAAGCGGACCGGTGGCCCACGCCCAAGGGACCACGGTGGAGGTGCGAGATTTGTTTTACAACACACCGGCGCGCCGCAAGTTCTTGAAAGCTGAGCGCACGGAGGTGTCCCAAATCGACCTAACCCTGCGCCGCCTTAGCCTAGCCCACATGGACGTGGGTTTTACGTTGGCGCAGGCAAGAACCTCGGGGAGTTCGGCGCGAGTGAATCGGCCGCTCACCTTAGCCGCCGGAAATCCAGAGGATCGCTTGGCAAGAGTGCTGAGTCAGGATTTCGTCGAAAACTCGGTGTACATCGACGAACAGAACCGAGACCTGCGTATTTTTGGTTGGGTCGGACTGCCCCATCATAACCGTCGGCAAATGGATCAGCAGTTTTTCTATGTGAACGGCCGTGCCATTCGTGACAAGTTGGTGGGGCACGCGATTCGCCAGGCCTACAGCGACGTGATGTTTCACGGCCGTCATGCGGTTTACGTTTTATTTTTGCAGGTGCCTCCGCATGGCGTTGACGTAAATGTTCACCCAACCAAGCACGAGGTGCGTTTTCGTGACGCTCGTCAGGTGCACGATTTTATTTTTTCCAGTCTCAACCGTGCCCTGCGAAGTTTGCGTCCCGGACAACGAGGTGAGTTGAACGACCCGCAAAACCCCACCGATACGGGGTTTGCCGAGCCAGTCCGGCCGGGTCTGACAAGTCAACGACCCTTTGATTTGCCTAGCCGCCCCAGTGCTGGAGTGCCAGCCGGAGGCTTGGCTCAGCTGATTCACGAGCATGGTCCAAGCGAGTCTCAAGACGACGTTGGCTCATCGGCAGACGTTGCCGGCTCAGAAGCCGGGCATGCCGTGGTGGGCGAGCAGGGTGCCGATTGGCCAGATCCTGCTGCTGTGCCGGATACGAAACGTAGCCCGGAACATAGCGAAGAGAGCGGCCATCCGCTGGGTTACGCCATTGCCCAGCTGCATGGGGTTTATATCTTGGCGCAAAACCAACAGGGTCTCGTAGTCGTCGACATGCACGCGGCGCACGAGCGCATCGTTTATGAACAAATGAAAGCGGATCAGGCCAAGGAGGGTATTGCCCGCCAGCGCTTGCTGGTGCCGTTGATTTTCGATGTCAGCGAGCATGAGGCCGACTTGGTGGAGGAGACTGCCGAGCAATTTGATGAGGCTGGCCTTGTGGTGGAGCGCATGGGATTGTCCAGCATCGTTGTGAGAGAGGTTCCCGTGCTGCTGGCAAAAGCCAATATTCAGCAGATGGTTCAAGACATGCTAGGCGAGTTGGCTGAATTTGGTACCGCCGAAAGCGTTGCGCGGAAAAAATTTGACGTGCTGGCAACTCTCGCCTGTCGCGGCTCTGTGCGAGCTAACCGGCACCTGACCCTGACCGAAATGAATGCGCTGCTTCGCGCCATGGAGGTCACAGAAAATGCCGGCCTGTGTAACCATGGTAGACCCACAGTGATCCAGCGTTCTCTTGCAGAACTTGACCGTTTGTTTTTGCGCGGACAGTAGCGCCGATGGAAAGCCCCGGGAGATTTACCGACCCAAACTCGGTGCTGATCATTTGCGGCCCTACGGCTATCGGAAAAACCGCTGTTGCCATGGCGGTACAGGATGCACTGGGTGGAGCCGACAAGGTGCAGTTGATCAGTGCCGACTCGGCGCTGATTTATCGCGGTATGGATATCGGCACCGCCAAGCCGACCGCGGCGGAGCTGCGCGCATACCCTCACAAGCTGGTAGACATTCTTGATCCACGGGAAAGTTATTCCGCGGCGGATTTCGTGGCAGATTCCGATGCCGCCATCCAAGAGGCGCTGCGGGCGCAGAAAAAGCCCGTTTTCGTTGGCGGCACCATGATGTATCTCAAGTGTCTGCTGGAGGGGATTGCCGATCTGCCCGCCACCGACCAGGCAATGCGTCAAAGACTGGACCAAGAGCTTTCCCAGAAAGGGGCCGAAGCGCTGCACGCGGAATTGATGGCGCAAGATCCTCAGGCAGCCGCGAACATTCACCCCAACAATCATCAACGCCTGCTGCGAGCCCTAGCCGTGCTGCGCAACACCGGAGGATCGTTAACGGATCACTGGCGACAAAATGCCGGCGGTACTTTGGGTGAGCGTTTGGGGGTCGCCTGTCAGACCGTGATAATGATGCCCAAGGATCGTGCCCTGTTGCATCAGCGCATTGCCGCGCGATTCACCCAGATGCTGGCGGATGGATTTCTTGGAGAAGTTGAGGGTCTGATGAAGCGCGCAGACCTACACCGAAACCTGCCGTCTATGCGAGCGGTGGGGTATCGCCAAGCGTGGGGCCATTTGCTGGGTGAAGTGGATCAACAGACCTTCCTAGAGC
>JAYNPH010000097.1:757-8100 GCA_038113685.1 Gammaproteobacteria bacterium | reverse complement strand
ATTTCGGCAAAACCCTCTGCCGGGGTGTCAAAGTAATCGGGGTCGCTAATCCGTTCCACGGTGTCGGACCAGTGAATCAGTTTGTGCCGATCTTCCTGAGGCACATCAAAGAGCGTGGCCAGCATCTGACCCGTCAGTTCAACGGAAACCTCACGCACCCAGTTGAAGGTTTCACCCCGGGGCAATCCGTCCAATATAGCACCAGCACGCTGGCGAATAAGGTCACCCATGGCCGCCAATCGCGTTGGAGTAAACATCGGCGCGACGGTTTTGCGCTGCACATCGTGGACCGGCTGGTCTTGCATAATGAACATGGGTAAGTGAAATAAGTCGGGCGGCGGTTCGTTCAAGGGCTGCCCGCCCAAACGGATCCCACCGTTCATGATGTCAGAAGAAAAAATATGCTGATGGGTATCTACATACTTGACGTCGTTGAATTCGGTAATCGACCAATAACGGCCAAATTGACTTTCCTCAGTCAGGTGCACGGGTGCCTCCTGACGAAGCCGCTCAAAGACCGCCAACTCTTTGTCTTGTTCAAACCAATCACCGTTGCCGGGATCGAGCGCCGCAAGCGGACGATCTTGGGGTTGAGTCGCCGGATCGATTTTCCATCGCTCTCTAACCTCGGCGTTTGATACCCTGTCCAAGTCCCCGGTTTGCGTTGTCTGTTCGGTCATCTGCTGTGTCCTTGTGTTCCACGAGCCTTATCGCTTTCCTCTTTGGCCCAGTCTATCGATCAAGCTGGTTCGACCGCAATCCGGTGCGTAGCGGTCCTACCTTCCTCAATCAGCAAACCCATGCCGCCACAGCGCAGTTGCTGATCCGTCGCCGTCAGCACTTGCGAGCCGTCAATGCTCGCAACCAGTTGGTCGCCGCTGGCCGTCATGGTCAGCTGATAGGGCTGGCCCAAGTGCCAGTCAAACGGCACCGTCACCAAAATGGTTTCATCACCCGCCACCTTGATAATTCTCGCCTCACCGCTGTTGTGTAAAACGAAGGCATAGTAACGGCCTAAGCCCTGCACTCGCACAGCGACGCCTGTTGCCCGCGCCAAATGGCCGCAAACATCAGCGGTTACCGATATGTCCCGCCACTCGCGACTGCCTTGCATAACCAAACCTCGGCCGGTGTTTTGTACCAGTCGAAATGGCTCTACCCAAGGCATTGAAACGAAATCATCGACACCGTTGACCCATGAGCGGCGCCACATTGAATTGCCGCGACGAACCTGTGGTGGACGGGTGCTTGCATAGTTTGGCTCGCCATCCCACCTCAAGTAATCCAAATGCACGCAGCCTTCGGCTTCGACGCCGATTTCAAAGGCTGGATAAGCATGGCTTGGGATGGTCATTGAAAGCTCTGCTGCTGCTCCTACCGAGATGGCTTCGGAATAGGCGTACTGCGCCTGATCATTGCCATCGTAATAGGCAACATACAGCCGAGCCGACGCACCAGCTCCTTGCAACAGGCTGGCGGCGAGCCTTTGGCCCGGATATACCCGAGGTGACGCAACCAATGGATAGGGATTTGAGGGTTTTTCGGTCCAAACCGCGAATTCCACGCTGGGCGCGAAAACCGGGGTGCCAAACCGGCACAACGCCGAACCGCTCAGCCGCAGCGCGTGTGCGCCGGATCTGCTGACGCCTGCAACATTTTCGATATCACCTTCTCCTGCCGTGACCGTGAACCCCTGCAGGCTGCCGGGTAGCTCGAAATGAAACTGTGCTCCTGCCTTGGGAGTCCACAGATCCTTTTGGTTAAGTCGACGTGCGGCATTTACGATCTGTTGAGTTTCTCGCACGCAGTCGGAAATACCCCAGCTTGGGTCTGCTGTCGGCACATAGATCCGGTCGGCTACTGGTCCGCGCCAGTCGATTCCTCGCAGTAAGCCTGCATCGATGCCGTGTAAGCCTGTTTTGATTCCCATCAAACAGCCAAGATTTCCCGAATTGCAGTCGGTATCCCATCCGCAGGTGTTGATGATCTTCAAGGTCTCGGAAAAATCGTCGTTGCCATACAGCAGGGCCAACACGATCAGACCGTGATTGGGGACTATATGGCAGTTGCCTCCGTAGGCATCATAGCCATAGCGATCCGACAGCAGCTTTCGAGCCAAGCGCCAATCTGGCTCACTGGCGTGCCAGCGCCGAATATCTCCAATCATTTGCGCAATGACGGAGTCGTTCGGGATGTACTCAAGGGCTTTGTCTAACAGGGCATCGGTATTTCTTTCGACAAAGGCCATGGCTTCCATTACCGCTAAAACAACGGCTCCGTATACAGCCTCGCCATCGTGACTGACGCTCGCTGCACGGCGCGCCAGCATCGCAGCTTGATCGGCGTCACCCGGGCTAATCATGGCCCAGCCGTCGATGAATATTTGAGCCCCGATCTGTTCCGAAACAACTTTGGAATTGAGCGCGGCGGACCCGCTCTCGGGTGCGCTGATGCCGCTCTTGAGTCGTAAGTAAGCCGTGTGCTCAGTGGAATTACCCATGCCACCCCACCAAAGCACAGTTTTGCCTTCGATGAGATAATTCAGCCAGCCGGCACCAATTTGCGCTGCGGATATTTCCGGATCGAAGTCATTGTCTGCCAGGGTTCTAAGGAAGGCGAACGTGCCGGCTATGTCATCGTCCGTTACGAGCAAGGGTACGCCCACGTCGTCGTGCACATAATATTCTATGTCGCCAAGCCGCGCTTGAATTCGATCATAGGACCACCCCTCGAAAGGGCGCCCCAAGTACACTCCGATAGTTTTGCCCAATACGCCAGCGTAAACCCGTTCGACGTAATCTGCCGGTAAAGCCATCCTCGGCCCCCTAATAGTACAATCTACTCAGGAATTCTCGGCAGCCGGTGCCGCCAGTGCAAGCAAAAGGAAGGCTCATGATTACCGTATTCGGCTCTCTCAATGTGGACTACATCTTCCACGTAAATCACCTTCCCCAACCCGGTCAAACTCTGCTGGCGTCGGACCTTGCCATATTGCCCGGCGGCAAAGGGGGCAATCAGGCACTAGCAGCAGCCAAAGCCGGCGCGGAAGTACGCATGGTTGGCGCCACTGGCCGAGACGGTCTGGGACAAATTGCCTTGGCCGGCCTTCAAGCCAATGGCGTTAACACCGCCCACGTGGTGCAAGTCGATCAGGCGACGGGCACAGCTTCCATCAATGTCGACGCGGCTGGCGAAAACACGATCGTCGTATTCTCCGGTGCCAACGGCGCCGTTTCTCATACCCATCTCGACGGCGGCGGCCTAGATGACACCACAATACTCCTGCTGCAATTTGAAGTGCCCGTGACCGCAATGGAGAAGGCTATTGGCTTAGCTAAAACCGCCGGCGCTAAGGTCATCTGGAACTTGGCTCCCATGGGGGCAGTAACCCTCACTTTGCTTAAAAACATCGACTACTTGCTGGTAAACGAGGGTGAGCTAACGGAACTTTGCAGTGCATTGGGTTTAAGTGACGCCGGTGAATACGGTTTGAATAACATCGATCGAATCACAGCCGTGGCAGAGCAAACGGATCAGAGCATTGTGGTCACGCTGGGCGCACAGGGCTGTTTGGCCTATCACCAAAAGCGACTCATCAGCGTCCCAGCGCTTGCGATCACACCCATTGACACGGTTGGCGCGGGTGATGCGTTTGCCGGTGCCTTTGCTGCGGCGCTAGATCAAGACGAGGCCTTTGAAATGGCCTTGAAATGGGGAAACGTGGCGGGCGCCTTAGCCTGCATGCAGCCCGGGGCACAATCAGCGCTACCGACCCGCACCCAAATCCTAGACCGACTGCCGGACTTGGCGTCTTGAACCGGGCCTAAGGCCTCTGCCGTCATACCCTGCTTGGGTCGATCGCTCTGTGGATCGCTCTAAAGACGCGATAACGATGAACCATGCGACGCCCTCGGCTGCAGGAGCAAGCGCTCCATTGAGCCGCCGGAGCGGTGCAGGGTTAGGGCTTGAGATGTGCGGTGTACTCGCTGAGATATTTGTGGAATTGTGGCGTTTCGATCAGGGAAAACAAATGCGCAAAGGCTCGAGGGAACGATTGCTCCGCACCCTCGCTGATCATGGATAAAGATCGAGCTGCCAGCCCTGACGACATTAATCGTTCTCGCAAAAACTGGCTGAGATCACAGGCGAAGGCGATATCAGCGATCGTCAGCTCATCGCCGGCAACAAACCTCTGGCTGGTCAACGCGTTTTCGACGCCCTGCAGGAAAAACTCGAAGGCACCCGACATGCGAAGGTGCAATTCTGCGCTCATATCATCCATGCCCAGCAAATACACTTGAGCTTCACGGCCAAAGACCAGCGTTGCGTCCAAAAAACTGTCAATGCGCGATGCTTCCATAGCATTGCTGCCGTAGAGACGATGAGGTTCTGTGGCAGACCTTGCCACCGCACGAAGGATGCTATTGGATTCAAAAATGCCGACAGACCCGTCGGGGCTAAATGCTGCCGGCACCGTGCCATAGGGCTGAGTGAGCATAAATGCATCGGTTTTATACAGGGTGCCCGAGAAGCCCCTGCGGCTTGTTCGAGCATGGGGACTGTCTGCCGTTTTTTCCTCGGCTCGCAACTCCCGGGCGTCAAAGTCCCAGAGCCAGTTACCAAGATTTTTGGGCTTATCGCCGATAACCTCTACGCTCAGGTCCAGATAATCCGCTGCAATTAAGGCTTTCCAAACCCGTGGATTGGGCAGGTACGAAAAAATACGAAGCACCGGACTGTTCACGATTACCAAACCTCGCCATAGGGACGGATTACAGACTCGAAGGACCACGCACTCGCGGGTTGGTGGGCGATGCGATAGACCTCCTCAGCAATGTCCGCGGGCTGACAAAAGAACTCGTCGGGCTTGTCCGCAAAAACCTTTCGCGTCCAAGCTAGGTCGATTACCGCGTCTATGGCCACATATGCGGCGTGTACGCCTTTGGGCCCAGACTGCCGCGCGATACTTTCCAATAGAATTCGTTGAGCGGCCTTGGTCGGCGCAAAGCCAGCAAACGCGGCCTTGCCTCGATAGGCCGATGTATTGCCCGTACAAATGAGGGCACCACCGCCAGCTGCCTCCATATCAGGGATCAGCCTTTGCGCCAGAGCGAGTAACGCCATCGTGTTCACTTCAAAAGCATGACGCATTTTACTCGGGTCTACATCCATGTAAGTCCCTCGCTCGGCACCAACGGCGTTGTGAACCACTACACTGGCTGTACCTAAACGGGAGCCGATATCAGAGAGGGCCGAATCAAGGGCCGTCCCGTCGGTCACATCGCATGGGAAGGCGACGGTATTTGCAGTTTCACCGGCAATCTCAGCCAATCGCTGCTCGGAACGGGCGATCATAGCCACAAGATACCCTGCCGCAGCAAAGCGCTCGACAACGGCTTTCCCGGTACCGGGGCCTACCCCGGTTACAATGGCTACTTTGTAATTCACGACTATTGTATTGCTCAGTTCGTTCGGACTACATAGCTCTCGAAGTTCACTTCGGGGCGATCGCTTCTAGTTATCTGGTGTCGGCGCCGGCACCGGTGCTGGTGGCGGCACTGGCGCAGGCGCGGGCCCGTCCTCTGACGACGACGCTTAGCGCATGCTCGGTGTCAGATACTCGATCGCGTCAGGGGCAAGAAACTCCGAATGATCAAAAACATAACGATCGGAACTCGCGTCGTCCGCATCATCAATGCCATCAAAGTCTGCATCAGCCGACCTAGCTGGGTCCTCAGGAAAGGCATCTTGATAGTTCAACACACCATCCTCATCTGCATCTTCTAACGGCAAATAGCTTACCCCGGCGTAGTTTGGATCTCGTCCCGGATCATCAGCAAAGTCATTCACCAATACGGCGCCAGCCGTTGGCAACTCGGCATCCAAGCTGTGCCCTTCAAAAAACGTGTGATTCTCTACCGCCAGCGTATCCTGAACTGTGAGATCCGCGCAGTTTTCCATATCAACTTCCGGATAGACAATTCTGGGCTTTAACTGTCTGACGATATACTTCGCCCCTCCGCTGGCGGTGATGACCGCCAGGTCGGGTATATCGACAATCGGTAGAGTGCTAGGTCCTGTGACCGCCTGCACAGGGCACTCTGCACTATTTGCAGGGACATCGAGAGTCGACCCATCTAGTAGAGACCTACATGCCTGCGGTGGTGACAACTGAAACCCATTAACAGTGACGGCGATGGTGTTCTGTTCAGCATCCTCATAAATAGCGTCAAAGGTTTCGGTATTTCGATCGCCATTGGCGTCATAAATGCCATAGCCCCAAGGGTTAGAGCGCGCAATACAGTTTGAGGCGATTTGAACTTTCGATGCTTGTTGTGTGCCGAAATAATAGGAGTCGAAATACTGCTCGTATTTGATGAAATCTTTGTTAAAAGCGATATTCGTAGCGCCCGATTGGGCCGGAATCCCATCAGGATACCGACCAGCCTGAGATAAGTCTGGCCGAAAGAATTTGTTGATGATCGTGCCGTAACCGCTGTCCCCTTCACTGTAGAGGATGTTAACTGCGTAGTACTCTTCACTGAAACCGACAGGTCTGGACTGGTCCACGACATAGCTGTCGAGCCACTCAACCACTTTGTATTGCACCGTGTCATCATCCAATCGAGACGATTCAGAGCGCCAACGCAGCAGCATTTTGGAGGGGTTATCCTTTCCGTACGCCTCACTATCGAGAGTCATGATGCCGAATGGATTGGCCTCGCTGGCCTCCTCAGACACCTCAGCTCGCAATACATAAACGTTATTGTCCGACGCCATCGCTCCATTCCAGTACTCAACAGCGACAGCGGATTCCGCTGTCGCTTGAGTCGCTCTGACCAGATGCGCGTTCTCATCATTGGAAATACCACATTCAGTTTGGTCGACTCGGGTCAGATACGCATGGGCCGGCACTTCATCCGTCTTTTGAAGGTTAGCAAAACGCTGATATTCGGTTTTGTTGAAGAGACAGAGGTAACGGTTCAGCTGTCCAAAAGGGATATTTACGCGAAATTGATAGACTAACGTTGCGGTGAAGTCGGTCCAGACCGGTTTACTTTTATCCGAGATGTCATCTCGCGACAAAGCGTTGAGACTACCTGCAAACAGAACCAAACTCGTCGCTACTACTCTGTTAAGTTGCGGGTACTTCATTGTTCTATCCTCAATATGCTAACTTTTGTTGGGATTTCCCTGGAGCGAGTGACCGTATCGAGCAACGGGAAAGGGTCTTCGAAATCCAGAGCACCATCCCCATCATCATCGGTATCAGCAGAGAGCCCCGTCGCCATGCATGCCGAATCGCACTCGTCGGGGCGCCCATCCATGTCAGTGTCTAAATT
>JAYNPH010000097.1:0-747 GCA_038113685.1 Gammaproteobacteria bacterium | reverse complement strand
GGGTAAGCGTCATTTGTATCGGGCACCATGTCTCCATCATCGTCAGAATCAAGGGTATTTGGTATGCCGTCACCATCAGTGTCGAGAATTTCGGTTTTCTGGGGAGACTCCGATGCTCCACCGCCACCACAGCCACCGAGAATACAAATGACCACAACCATTAGTAACACTTTCATATAACACTCCTACGTCAGCGCGTGCGATTTTTACCGATAATGCTCTTCCTTCGAACACGGCTAATTCCACTTTAAAAACCGAGCTCAACTATTAATTCTTTTATACAACCTTGATTGCCAAATTATTCAAAAAAAAATCACTACCATACGATCCTCGCCCACCGTCTTTTGGCCGTGCCTGATCGCTGAGAGCAAGTCGCTGCGCCAATAGAGCATCAGAGAAATCCACATAGACGAAACAAAGGCTTCTGTCCAGATACCATGCTATCCGCCGACTCCTAATTGCTCCAATGTGCGAACTCGTCACCGGGCTGGTCCGGTTGCGACAAATCCCGATCCACATTTGTCACCATTTCGCTGGTCCAAGGCCAGCTGGGGACAGCTTGCTGGCTGTTGTGTTCATCCAGCTTCCGCCGCAGTCGATCAGCAATATCCGGGTGCTGTGCCAGCAGATCGGTCCACTCGCCATCGGCAGTGAGATCAAACAACCACTCTTTGCGCGGCAACCCTTGAGGCGCACTTACCATTAGCTTCCAACGCTGATCTCGCACCGCCTGCGCCGCCCCACTAC
>JAYNPH010000096.1:3580-8107 GCA_038113685.1 Gammaproteobacteria bacterium | reverse complement strand
ACCCAGCACCGTGCAGACTCCGCCGATTGCAAGCAGCAGGGTTTTAGATGTCAACCACATGGCGATTTGCTCGTAGGTGATAACAGAACTAAGGTGGCAAAGAATGGCAAACGCGACGAGAAGTTTCCACCGCAATTGTTTGATTCAAAGATTTGTATCGTCAGCGTCTTAGGTGGAACGGTAAAAGGAGCTATCTGTTGTTGGAAATAGAGATTTTTTCGGACGCGATTTGTCCTTGGTGCTTTATAGGCAAGCGGCGATTGGATGCGGCTCTGGGTCAGACAGAAGCAGGCGAAGAAAGAGATCCAGACGTTAGTTTGCGCTGGCGCCCCTATCAGCTTTATCCAAATATACCTGTGGAAGGCGTGGACCGAGACGAGTTGCTGCGCAGGCGCTACGGCCCTCGCGGTGACAAGGGGCGAGTACCGCAAACAATTCTAGCCGAGGCTGAAGCTGAGGGTATTGCCTTGCGCTACGACCTCATTCAGCGCACGCCGAACACCCGTGCCGCCCATCGTCTCGTTGAGTGGGTTTATCAACACCGAGGCTGGCAACAACAACACGATCTGGTTGAGAACCTTTTTCAGGCCTACTTCTGTCGGGGGTTGGATGTGGGCGATATAAGTGTGCTTTCGGACATCGCTGCGCCTCTTGGTTTGAGCCAAGAAGCTCGCGAAGCGATCTTCATGGGGCAGGGGGAGGCCAGCGTCGCTCTAGAGACAGAGGTAGACGAACAGCTACAGCGTGCCATAGATCTTGGAGTTTCCGGGGTGCCCGGTTACGTCATGGGCGGCGGCTATCTGTTACCCGGTGCGCAAAGCGTCGAAACCATGCAGGCTACTATTCAGCGAGCGAAAATCAAATTCGCCAGCAGCTGACTCTGAGCTCGCGCTAACTCATCACATGTGCGGGCACTGCGGAGTTTGCCACCTCGCCAACGATGCGGGCGGGGACACCGGCCACGGTGACGTTGGATGGCACGTCTTCGAGTACAACGCTACCGGCACCTACTTTGGCATTCTGACCTATTTCGATGTTGCCAATGATTTTGCAGCCCGCAGACAAAAGCACACCTTTGCGGATTTTGGGGTGTCGGTCGCCGCTGCTCTTGCCGGTTCCGCCCAGCGTTACCGAATGAAGTAACGACACATCGTCCTCGATAACAGCGGTTTCGCCGATAACAATGCCGGTAGCGTGATCGAACATGATGCCGCTGCCAATTTTGGCCGCCGGGTGGATGTCCACGCCAAGGGTTACGCTGATTTGATTCTGAAAGAACTGCGCTAATGTGTGTCGATTGGCTTGCCACAGCCAGTGGGCGATTCGATGCGCCTGCAAAGCGTGATATCCCTTAAAGAATAAAAACGCACTGGAAAGATCACGGCATGCGGGATCTCGGTTGAAGTTAGCAATAAGGTCGATTACCGAGGCATTCAAGATGTCCTGATCTGCCTCGGTTGCCTCGGCAATAACGTCCCGGATCAACATGTTAGGGAGCATGGGGTTGTCTAACTTACTCGCTAAACGAAAGCTTAAGGCATCGCCAAATGACTTGTGATTCAAGATGGTGGCATGAAAGTAGCTACCAAGAATGGGTTCTTCTTCTGCCTTGCGCTGAGCTTCGTCGCGCATAACCGGCCACAAATCTTCGAGCCGGCGCAAATTGGCCAGCGAGTCCTCGCGCTGTTCTTGCATGACCTCTTGGAAACGGCTTTCCAATGTAGAGGAGTTAGCTTTTGCAGTCATGATCGAACCCCACTGTGATGTGTACAGGATTAGCGATGCTCAAGCGGTTATCGGCTGGGGCGCATCGTTGAGGCAACCGCTGAGTTCGGCGAGCCTAGCAGGTGTCTACCCATGGCGCCATGATTTAGCCAGCTGTTCTTACTTCATCTCAGCCAGTGTTAGGGGCGGTGTGCTTGTGTAGGGTGCCGCTTCTGGACACAGTGGTTATAGATGTCCCACCCGGTGTCGAGGATATGGAGTTGACTTGAACACACCCTTTAACACGGTCGCCATCGTCGCAAGGCGGCATACCTTCGAGATTTTAGCCAGCGTAAACGCCGTAGAAGCATTTATGCAGGCCAATCAAGTGAGCGTTTTGTTCGGCGAACAAACGCTGGCTTCCCTGCCTGCCGAAGCGCCAGACGGGAGCAAACGGTGTAGCTGCAGCGACGATGAGATGGGTAAGGCCGTAGATCTTGTCGTTGTCGTCGGAGGCGATGGCAGTCTGCTGGGCTTTGGTCGTGAAATGGCGGCGTCCGACGTACCTGTTGTCGGCGTAAACCGCGGTGGGCTCGGTTTCTTGGCAGCCATATCGCCTGATCAAATAGAGGCTAAATTTGCTGAGATTCTGGCGGGACAGTACTGGGTAGAGAATCACTTTTTGCTGCAGGCATCGGTGCTGCGCGAAGGCAGGGTTATTGCCGAGCAAAGCGCTCTGAACGATGTTGTTGTCAGCCCCGGTGGGGTCATGGGCATGATGGAATTTGCTCTTTGGTTAGACGATGAATTTGTCTATGAGCAGCGTTCGGATGGACTAATCGTTGCCAGCCCAACAGGATCAACTGCCTATGCGCTGTCGGCCGGGGGGCCGATTATGCATCCCGGTCTCGATGCCCTTGTGGTCGTGCCCATGTTTCCACACACCCTGACATCCCGCCCCTTGGTGGTGCCGGGCGACAAGGTATTGCGTTTGCGCTTGTTGGACAATCCAGGCACCGCACCGCAAATCAGCTGCGATTCCCAAGTGCAGATCCGTTTTGAGGTGGGAGACGAAATACAAATCCAGAAACACCCAGATCAGTTGAAGCTGCTATACCCCTCGGACCACAGTTTTTACGAAGCCTGTCGCTCTAAGCTGGATTGGGCGAGTCGACTGGGTGGTCAGCCCGTACGCTAAAGATCTGCAGCCGATTAGGCGCGCAATGCAGGCAGTCTCGATTGCTCTTCCGTTTTCGTGGGGCGCGGCGTTGCTGGCTTGGCCAAAGACTTTCTGGGTCAGCACTAGGTCAGCAAGTCATGGCGGTGGTCGATATCTCGGGTAATTCCCGGATCATCCAGCGCAAGTTCTTGAATATCGTTCTGTCGATTCCTAAGGATGTCCCGGGCCCCTTGATCCCCGGTGAGAGCCGCGAGCTCCGGAAAGAGGTCTTTGTGAAAGCCGATAGGGTGACCGTGCGGCGGTTGTTCTTTTGACTGGGGTCCATGCCGATGATGTTGAGGGCGCAAAACTAAGCGGTCACTGGTTGCTGCGGCCTGAATCAGACGACTTAGGGTTTGTTGTTTGATGTAGGGCATATCGGCCAAGCCGATGAAGGCCCAGTCCCAGTCTACGCCCGCGATACCTGCTGCCAAGGAATAGCCCATGCCCAAGTGGGCCTTAGCGGCGAGGATAGGTGCTGCCGACGGAGCAAAGCGCTCGGCTAACTCAGTATCCTCAGGTCGTAGAACAACTCGGACATTTGCAAACACCTCGGTGTAGGTTGCCAGCGTTGTCTGCGCTATCGATTTTCCATTCAAAAGTGCCAGCCGTTTGTCGCTGCCGAAGCGCCTAGCAAAACCTGCGGCCAGTATTATGGCGCCGATCTTCATGTTGTAGGCTGGTTTTTGGTCATCTGGTGGCTAAAAGAACCTGCCTAGGCAAGTGCTGCAACGTGTGCTGTCGCCGATGCCGCTTGGTTTTTCCGAACAGCGGTAATTTCAGCCAAAATAGCGATGGCGATTTCCGGGGGTGTTTTGCTGCCTATGGGCAGGCCGATGGGCGCATGCAGCCGAGCGATGTCATCAGGGCTGACATCGAGGTCAAGCAAGCGCTCGCGCCGTGATGCTGAGGTTCTGCTTGAACCCATGGCGCCAATGTAAAAAGCCTCGGTTTCTAGAGCCTCCATCAGTCCCATATCATCAATCCTGGGGTCGTGGGTCAACGCGACAATGGCGGTGGCTGGATCGTTGGCATGTGCTCGCACGGCATCATCCGGCATGTCGGCTATTTTCCGTACACCATCTACGCCAAATTGTTCCAGCAAATCCTGTCGGGGGTCGCAGATGGTGATCTCGTAATCCAGGCTCAACGCCATTTGCGCCAAGTAGGCGCTGACCATGCCCGAGCCAATGATGAACAGTTGATGTGCCGGCCCGTAGGTATGTTCTAGGCGCTGCCGATCTTCATCCCAACTTAGTGGCGCTGGGGTGCTGGGGGCGGCAATCGACATTTCTTGCTTGGCCAGATCGACAATTCGCTTGGCGCAGCGGCGCTCGGCTAAGGCCTCGGTCAGTTGTTGAAAATGCGCCTTGTTTTCGATGGTGGGCTTGATGGGTTCTACAACGATGTAAAGGTGACCACCGCAAGGTAGCCCAAGCTTCTCGGTTTCTTCCGCAGTGATTCCGTACTGAAAGAATTCAGGGCCTTGATCAGCGAGCTCTCCGGCGGTCAGCTTCTCCAATAGATCGTCTTCCACGCAACCTCCTGAAAGCGAACCAACGAGAACTCCGTGCTCATTACAGGTCAGCAAAGAGCCGACGGGT
>JAYNPH010000096.1:1960-3570 GCA_038113685.1 Gammaproteobacteria bacterium | reverse complement strand
ACGGTAGCCAGCCAACAGGAAACGCCTTGGGTCAACCATGCATTAACTTGATCCAGTACCTCTTTGTCGACAGCTTGCAGCATTGAACGTCCCGAAATATTCACGTTAAGAGTGCGAACCCTAGCCTTTTGCGCGCTCTCCTGCCACAGGCAGAGCGATGCGCAAGCGCACCTGAATTTAGTCACACTGTGATCGTCATCACCTCAGCGGCGGTGTTACTCGATTAGCATCAAAGCGTCTGACAGGAGGATTTTCCGATGGATTCACGAAGAATAGGGTTGCGGTTAGCGGAGCTTGCGAAAGCCGGCCGAGACGCCGAGGCTGTAAATGAGCTCTATGCCGACAATATTGAGAGCGTAGAGATCATCAGTAACACCACGGAGGAGCCCCAAGTATGGAAGGGTATCGACGGGGTCCGTGAAAAACACGCCTAGTGGGAAAGCGTTGCGACAATCCACAGTGTTGAGGTCGATGGTCCATTTGCGGGTCATGGCAGCGACGTGTTTGTGGTGGGCTTTAGCATGGATGTCACGGTGGAAGGGGAGCGTAATACAATGCGAGAGGTAGGCGTCTTTACCGTTGAAGAGAGCAAAATCGTAAAAGAGGTTTATCTGGGTTTGGCGTCCTAGCGCCTCATACTAGCGCTCAAGGCAGACGCGAAAACCTGCTCGAAAAACTGGCGTAGCGTTGGTTAAAAGTTGCTCGAGAGTTGGTTTACGTGCCGCTGAATAAGACCGTCAAACAAAGTAGCAGAGCGGGCTTGCGGTAAAAGAATGGTCGAAATTCGGCAGTTTTCTTAACTCTGCTCGCAAGCTGTTGGGTGTAGTAGACTGCTACTTTTTCTCAGGGGCAGGCTATGTCTAACGCATCTGACGCGACGTCTACC
This sequence comes from Gammaproteobacteria bacterium, assembly GCA_038113685.1. Lineage (GTDB taxonomy): Bacteria > Pseudomonadota > Gammaproteobacteria > Pseudomonadales > Azotimanducaceae > UBA4421. The sequence goes on along the minus strand of JAYNPH010000096.1, from coordinate 2,684 downwards.
GCTTCCAGCGAAGTAGCAAAGGCGGTCTATCTGGCGGATTATCGTCCACCGGCTTACACCACAGAGCAAACGGATTTGCATTTCGATATTCGTGACGGGGTGACCAAGGTTACGTCCAACCTGCACGTGCGCCGGCTAGACCACGACTGTGATGTATTGGAATTGCTCGGAGAGGAACTAACCCTACTGTCGGTGAGCGTTGACGGTCGGGCTTTAGACGATAACGAGTATGAGGTGTCTGCCCAGGGGCTTAAATTGTTTGGCCTAGAGGAGCATCACCAAGTTCAGATCGTTACCGAGATCTGTCCAGAGAAAAACACGGCCTTGGAGGGCCTGTATCGGTCCAGCAGCATGTACTGTACTCAATGTGAGGCTGAGGGCTTCCGGAAAATAACCTACTACCAAGATCGCCCGGATGTGTTGGCCACATTCAAAACCACCATCGTGGCCGACGCCCAGAAATATCCCAACTTGCTGTCCAACGGCAACTTGATCAGCGAACAATTGCTTGCCGATGGACGCAAAGAAGCCACATGGCAGGATCCATTTCCCAAGCCCAGCTATCTGTTCGCCCTTGTGGCCGGGAAGCTCGCGGTTCTAGAAGACAGCTTCACTACCATGAGCGGGCGAGAGGTCAAGCTGCAGATTTTTTCAGAGCCTCATAACATCGGTCAGTGTGACTACGCAATGGACGTGCTCAAGCGATCCATGCGTTGGGACGAGG
>JAYNPH010000096.1:0-1950 GCA_038113685.1 Gammaproteobacteria bacterium | reverse complement strand
CCTCGACATTTTTATGATCGTAGCGGTCGAAGATTTCAATATGGGGGCGATGGAAAATAAGGGCCTGAATATATTCAACACCTCCTGTGTGCTGGCCTCGCCGGATACCGCGACGGACGATGCGTATCAGCGTGTGGAAGCCGTGGTTGCCCACGAGTATTTCCACAATTGGTCTGGCAACAGAGTCACTTGCCGAGACTGGTTTCAACTGAGCTTGAAAGAGGGCTTCACCGTATTTCGAGACGCAGAGTTTTCCAGTGACATGAACTCTCGCGCCGTTAAGCGGATTGAAGATGTCGGATTTTTGCGATCCATCCAATTTGCCGAAGATGCCGGCCCCTTAGCCCACCCGGTTCGACCCAATAGCTACATGGAGATCTCCAACTTCTACACCACCACGATCTACGAGAAGGGTGCTGAAGTGGTGCGGATGTATCACACCTTGCTTGGATCCGAGGCTTTTCGACGCGGCACCGATCTGTACTTTGATCGACACGACGGTACCGCCGCTACGACCGATGACTTTGCTCAAGCCATGTCTGAGGCCGGCGATATGGATTTAAACCAGTTCAAGCTCTGGTACGAACAGCCCGGCACGCCACGGGTGGAAGTCAAGGAAGCCTTCGCCGACGGCACCCTTCAACTGGAGCTTGTTCAGTCTCCGGCAAATCTTCCAAATCAAGAAAGTCAGCGGCCCTTTCACATGCCCTTGGCGCTGGGCCTGCTGGATGACGAAGGCGCGCCCCTGTCGCTAGATGCCTCGGCCCTGAATAGCGATGCTGATGTAAGTCTGCGTGACAATGGCCGAACCATATTGGTCGGCGCGAAAGAGTCGGTTACCCGAGTCGGTATTGCCGGCCTGTCTGCCAAGCCTGTAGTCAGTTTTTTGCGAGGTTTTTCTGCGCCGGTTAAAGTGACTCACCCGCGCGACCCGGAAGAACTGGCATTTCTGGTGAAACACGACAGCGACGGATTTGTGCGTTGGGATTCTATGCAGACGCTCTGGATGCAGCATTTTGATACCGCTATCGAGGCCAGTGTGGATCCGGTGGCCGTGTTGGGTGACCTGGCAGGCGAGGCGTTGCAGCGCACCACTGCGCAAGACCAGCTTTTGGCGGCGACCATGCTGTCGGTTCCTAACGAAAATTATCTGTTTGAGCAGATTCGAGGTTTTCAGGTTGATGAACTACTGGATGCTCGGGATCAAGCGGTGAGCGATGCGGGATTGGCTCATGCCAAAGTGTGGTCTCAACTCGTGGATCTACACGACGCGCAAAAAGGCTATCAGGCCGACGCTCAGGGTATGGCCAGCCGGGCGCTGGGCAATATTGCGTTTTCGTATTTGTGTCGAACCTTGTCTGGCAGCGAGTTGGAGCAGCAGCTAGAGGCACGTTACCAAAAAGCGGACAATCTCACCGATCGCCGCACGGTGTTGGGGATCGCTTGTCGGCATGAGGGGGTGAGTGAGGACTACCGCCAAGCGCTACTGCAGGACTTCTATCAGCGATGGAAGGACTATGCCTTGGTTATCGACCTTTGGTTCAACCTGCAGGCCCAGAGTCCGCTTATCACCATAGATGGGCTAAAGGCGTTGGAGGCTCATCCAGATTTTGATATCAAAAATCCCAATCGAGTTCGATCCGTTTACAGCGCTTTTGGCATGCTAAACAACCGGCGTTTTCATGCGCTGGACGGTTCAGGCTATCGGTTTCTAAAAGAGGCTATCGAAAAACTGGATGCCTTAAATCCTCAGATAGCCTCTCGTTTGGCCACTCCGCTGACGCGCATGGGACGCTACGATTCAGCACGGCGACAGCTGATGCGGGGGCAACTCAATGAACTCGCGGAAAGCCCGAGCTTGTCCCGGGATTTGTATGAGATTGTTATCAAAAGCCTAGCTTGATGTCCTGCCGCCCGGCTGGACTGTGAGTGAATTGGGGTAAAGTGCGG
>JAYNPH010000095.1:2041-8325 GCA_038113685.1 Gammaproteobacteria bacterium | reverse complement strand
CCCTTGGCATTCCCTTTGGCACCATGATCGGCAGCTACGTCGGTGGCTGGGGGGCAGATACTATCGGCTGGCGTAACACGTTTTTCCTCGTCGGGCTGCCGGGTATTTTTGTCGCCATGATCATTCTTTTTACCCTGCGCGAGCCGCCGCGAGGGATGTCCGACGGCAAGCTATCAGCAGCTAACATGCCCGGTGCCGCACCGAAGGCCGAAGCCCCTGCCGTGAAGGAGGTACTGGCATTTCTGTGGGCAAAAGTTTCCTTCCGACACTTGTCCTTCGCGGCAGGACTGCACGCATTTGTCAGCTATGGCGCCAGCACTTGGAACGCTCCGTTCTTTACCCGGGTGCATAACATGTCTTCCACCGACCTTGGAGCTGCTCTGGCCCTTGTCGCCGGCGTCGGCGCCATCGGCACATTTGCCGGAGGCTACCTCAGCGATAAGATGTCGGACCGCACCGGCGACAAACGCTGGTACTTCTGGGTACCCGGCATTGCCACTGCCCTTATGGTGCCATTTCAATTAGTGGCCTATCTCTATGACGGCACCGTCGCCGCCATCGCGAGCCTATGCATCGTCGGCATCCTTGGCCCCGTCTACCTCGGCCCTTCCTTTGCGATGACTCAGGCCTTGGTGTCTTTACGCATGCGAGCCGTAGCGTCAGCAATCTTGCTGTTTGTTCTCAATCTCATTGGCATGGGATTGGGCCCTTATTTGGTCGGGATTCTCAGCGATCTACTCAACCCCACCTTTGGCATTGAATCCATTCGTTACGCCCTGTGCGTGGCGGTGTTAGTCAATCTATGGGCTGGTGTGCACTACTTCCTAGGCGCACGCACCATGCGTGGCGACTTGCTAGAGACTGAGGCCATGAACGAACGACTAGCACAGGCAAGCTAACAAGCGCTCGGTGCGGCTCGGCAATACGCTTGAACCGAGCCGCCCCTGTGCAACCGATCCGACCATCCTCTGAAGCCAATCAAGCAGATCGATCTGGCAACGCAGGATACGGTCAAAGACACCAAACCGGAGATTAAGTATGTATCCAGGACACTGGGCCAGCGTAAAACCCAACACACCGGCCGTTATCGATGCGGCCAGCGGTGAACAAGTCACATGGCTGGAGCTTGACCGGCGATCCAATCAAGTGGCCCGCCTTCTGGAAGATCTTGGTTTGGGGGTGGGCGACCACGTATCAATTCTGATGGAGAACAATCTTGAGTATTTCTCCATTGCCTGGGGAGTGCTGCGCTCGGGCATGTACTTAACCTGTATCAACCGGTATCTCACCCCGGATGAAGCAGCTTATATCGTCGAGGATTCCACCAGTCAGGTTTTATTTGCGTCATCGGAATTAGCCCAGAGCCAAGAACTGCCTCAACTGATACCCGGTTGTCCGCATCGATTCAGCGTTGGCGGCAACATGGCTGGTTTTACTGATGCAGCTGAGGCCGTCGCAGCGATGCCCACCACACCCATCGCCGATGAGCGTGCGGGCGACACCATGCTATACAGTTCCGGCACCACGGGACGCCCCAAGGGTATTAAGCGCCCGCTTACCGGCGATCATGTAGGAGACGGTCTGCCCGGCGTCGAGGTAAACAATCCCTACGGCATGAACTCAGACACCATTTACCTGTCGCCCGCACCGCTGTACCACGCGGCGCCCTTTGGCTTTTGCACGCGGACACTGGCCCTGGGCGGCACCGTAGTCATGATGCGAGGCTTTGATCCGGAAGCGTCCTTGCGTCATATCCAGCAGTACTCGATAACCCATTCCCAATGGGTGCCGACCATGTTCATCCGAATGTTGAAGCTGGACGAAAAACTCCGCGGACAATACGACTTGAGCAGCCACCAATGCGCGATTCACGCCGCAGCCCCCTGCCCTAAGGAAATAAAACACCAAATGATGGATTGGTGGGGGCCCATTCTGTGGGAGTACTACGCTGGCACCGAGCGTAACGGCACCACGGTGATATCCCCGCAGGAATGGCTGGAGCACCCCGGCTCTGTGGGTCGAGCCATTGCCAGCATTGTGCACATTTGCGACGAAAGCGGTGCCGATGTGCCGGCCGGCGAAGAGGGCATGGTTTACTTCGAGCAGCCGAAACGCAGCTTCGAATACCATAACGCTCCGGACAAAACCCAGTCGGCCACCCACCCCATTCATGACAATTGGACGTCGCTGGGGGATGTGGGCTACGTGGATGAAGACGGCTTTTTATACCTAACTGACCGCAAGGCTTACATGATCATTTCCGGTGGAGTGAACATTTATCCTCAGGAAATCGAAGACGCCTTGGTTCTGCACCCGGCGGTTCAAGACGTTGCCGTGTTTGGTGTGCCCAACGCCGACTTCGGCGAGGAAGTCAAAGCCGTGGTAGAGCTGGCTCCGGATCAAGCGCCATCCGACAGCATGGCGGATGACTTAATAGCCTACGCCAAGGAACATTTGGCCGGCTACAAGGTGCCCAGATCCATTGACTTTACCGACGCGCTGCCGCGCCTGCCCACGGGCAAGCTATATAAGCGCCTATTGAAAGACCAGTATTGGCCGGCAAAGAATCCCTAATACTCGGGCACGCATTCGCGGCCGCCAGAGGGCCAACCAATGGCGTGGAACGAACCCTTGCGGTAGCGCCATCGAGACCCTAGCATTTGGTCACTTTTTTCAGGGCAGTTATCGTGAGTCACACCGCCAGCGCAGAACAGAATCGACCCATCGAATGGCGTAAAGCATTTCGCGCCATGGGTCGATTGATCGGCAATCCAGAAGCCACCGACGAAGTTTTCACCATCATCGATGCTCTATCCGGCAACTCCTTAGAGACCGGTTTTCAACGCTTCATTGGCACGGCCATGGGTCAGCAAATTCTCGCAGAGCGCCGTTCTCTTCTGGACACATTACGCGACCGCGATTATCTGGCCACCCTGCCCGAGCATTCTTTAGCTGCTCACTATCTAAAATTTGTGACGGCTGAAAACATCAGCGCCGAAGGTTTGGTGGAACCCAGCCAAGATATGCGCGCGTCTCGCAACTTGGACGCCGATCGGCTGCTATTCGCCAACCGCCAGCGCGATATGCACGATCTATGGCATACCGTGACTAACTACGGCCGCGACGAACTGGGTGAGGTGTGCTTGCTGGCCTTTACTAGCGCCCAGAGTCCCAATCGAGGCATTGCCTTTATTTGCTTGGTGGGCATTTTCCAAATCGCCAAAAGTCTTGGGTGGGCGGTACCCAAGGCCGCCTATCGCGCCTACCGTGATGGCAAAAATGCAGCGTGGCTGCCGGCCCAAGACTGGGAGAGTCTGTTATCCCAACCCATTGGCGCCGTGCGCGCACAGCTGAACATTCGCCCGCCTCAGCGCTACCAAGCGCTTCGTCACCTCGTACTGCAGTCCGAACTGACATAACCTTGGGCGCGGGCCGACAAACAAACACGGGGCTCGATATGAACAGTTTTGACTACATCATTGTCGGTGCTGGCACCGCTGGCTGCGTTCTAGCCAATCGCCTGTCTAAGGATCCCAGCAAGCACGTGCTGCTCTTGGAGGCCGGCAAGAAAGACAACTATTTTTGGATCGATATTCCCGTCGGGTACCTCTACACCATCGGCAATCCGCGCACAGACTGGTGCTTCGAGACAGAACCGGAGCCGGGGCTCAATGGCCGCAGCATTGGCTACGCCCGAGGCAAGGTGCTGGGCGGCTGTTCGTCCATCAACGCCATGATCTACATGCGCGGGCAACAGTCCGATTACTTTCACGGGGTCGGCGGCGAGCTGCGAGTCGAAGAGCGCCGAGTCAATTGGGAAATTCTGGACGTTTGGCGCGAGGCCGCCCAAGAATGCGGCATTCCTAAAATCGACGAGTTCAATCGCGGCGACAATTTCGGCAATGCCTATTTCCAAATGAACCAGCGCAAGGGCAAACGCTGGAGTGCCACCCGAGCATTTCTTGATGATGTTCGACAGCGCCCCAATTTGACGGTGCTTACCGAGGCCACCGTTGAGGCCTTGACCTTGGATAAAAACGAGAAAGGCCTCTGTGCTACGGGCGTTCGGGTCTTGCACGACGGTCAGCGCCGACACATTACCGCCCGCAACGAAGTTCTGTTGTCTGCTGGCGCCATCGCCTCCCCGCAGCTGCTACAGCTTTCAGGAATCGGCGCGGCCGATGAGCTACAGGCTCACGGCATTCCCGTACAACGCACGCTGAGCGGGGTGGGCCAAAATCTGCAAGACCACCTACAGATCCGCACCATCTACCAGGTGAACAACACGGTTACCCTAAACCAACGGGCCCGCACACCTTGGGGCATGGCCATGATGGGACTGGAATACTTTCTGAAAAAGACCGGACCCCTTACCATGCCACCCTCCCAACTGGGGGCCTTTGCCAAGAGCGATCCTTCCCAGCCATCTGCCAACATCGAGTGGCATGTGCAGCCGCTGTCCCTCGATAAGTTTGGATCGCCCCTACACAAGTACAATGCGATCACGCCTTCCGTGTGTAACCTGCGACCCAGCAGCCGAGGAAGCGTCACGCTCAAATCTGCTAACCCAGCAGCGGCGCCAGCTATCGCACCCAATTATCTAAGCACTCAAGAGGATCTGGATGTGGCCGTGGCTGGTCTGAAGTATACGCGACGGATCATGGCGGCCCCGTCCTTAGCGCCCTTCAATCCGGTAGAACTCAAGCCCGGACCGGATGTCACCTCTGACGAAGATCTGCAGCGCGCAGCCGGTGATCTGGGCACGACCATTTTTCATCCGGTGGGCACGTGCAAAATGGGTCCTGCGCATGACGATGCCGCCGTAGTGGACGATCAGTTACGTGTTCACGGCGTTCAAGGCCTGCGCGTCATTGACGCGTCCATTATGCCTACCATTACGTCAGGCAATACCAATGCCCCAACGGTGATGATCGCCGAGCGCGGTGCAGATTTCATCCGCAGAGACTATGGGCACAGCCGCTAGTTGAGCATCACGCGAAGTCGCGGCTAACAACGGGCATTGGCCGGAACTAATTACCGAAGCGATAGCGCAGCTTTGCCACAAAGGAATCAATAACCGGATCGGTAAAGCTATCCTCGAACAAATCCGGCACGTCGTAATCGCCGATCGGGCGTAGAGAGTTGCCGCGGTTATAGACGAGGTAGAAATCCGTCAGCGGGGCAATGGCCCAACGATACCGCAGCTGGGTAGTCAGACGGCTAATGTTGAAGTCATAGTTGGGCTTCTGTCGGTCTGCCGTCACCAAGTCCCCGTCGCCGGCGGGGATCTCGTAGAACCCGACATCGGTGGCTCTTACCCCGGCCCACTGCAAATTCCAGCGCAGTTGATGACCCGGCGCGATGAACCAGTTAACGTCCAGCGAGGGCTTCCACTCGTCCGCGTCAAAGGCGCCGAAATTCCTGTCTCCTTGATAGACCAACCAACCCTTTCGGTCCTTGTATCGCAAATCAAACGACAAGCTCAGTTGATCCACCGGCAAATACGTTACCCCAAACCATGCGTTATACGACCAGTCCCCCAGATGCTCTTGAGCACCGCCGAGGCCAAACGCGTAGCTAGCCTTCTTGCCCGCGTCGGTGGAAAGTACGGTTTCAAACCAACCGCCGCCTTCCACTCGGTAGGCACCATTGCCGCGACTGTCGATGTCTTCATATCGTGTCGGGAAGTAACCGATGCCAGCGCGCAGCGTGTTGCGCCCGGGTAGCACCACTGAGGATCGCCACAACACAGCGCTGTCGGTCACCTGATTTTCTTGAATGCTGTGCTGTTGCTTAATCACCAAGGTGGTTCGGTAATTGGAAAGCGACCGGGTCAGCTTCTGCTGGTTGTAGATCAGTACATAGCGGCCAAGGACATAATCATTTCGTCGCAAAAAGCCTAAATCGTTGAAATCAATATCCTCGTCCATGATGTCGAGTTCGAACTTATGTCTTAAGTTTGGGCTGGCCGCGTACAGCGCATCAAACATTGCCCCGTAGCCCTGAGTGCCATCCCGATCGCTCATGATCAACTGGGCATCTGCCTTCAATACACCGCCACCGGTCGTCAAGTGAGCATCAACGCTGTGCACGCTAGCGTCGAACTGGCTGCCGCTCATGTAGGTGCCCATATAGCCCCAAGAGGTGGTTTCTGGCCCGGTGTAAAGCACGCGAGCGACGGCAAAATCTCGACCCGAACCCGTTAGCATCACTTCCTGATCGTTGGCATCCCGCCCGCGCCATTCGACGTCGTCTTCAAAAGCCGCGAGCACGCCGTACCGCCA
>JAYNPH010000095.1:0-2031 GCA_038113685.1 Gammaproteobacteria bacterium | reverse complement strand
ACCGCCACTTGTCGGTGCTGCCGGTTATCTTGCCCGCACCCAAAAGGTCTGTAGGTACGTCTCGCTGCCCGCGCTCCAGCGTCACATCCGCTGGCACCTCCATTTGGCTTGCCGTACCGCCGATTCGGCGGGTGTTTAGCAAGGATACGGGCAGTGGTACGTGTTCCTGCAAATAAACGCGGCGGGAGGTAGTAGAGAAATCGTCGTTTAGCGCAATGCGCGTAATGGAGCTGAAGTCATCCCGAGGCATTACGTTGAAAATCTCGCTGCCCTCTAAAAAGAATAGGCGCTTCTCGGGAAAAAACGTCTCGCTAGCGGTCAGGTTCAGTACCACATCATCGGACTCCACCGCCCCAAAATCTGGATTGATGGACCCGGAAAGCTGAGCTGCCGGAGATGGTTTCCAAGCGAAATCCGCACCAATGCGCACGTCGGCATCGTCGTAAACCTGATCTTGGGTCGCCGAGATGAACGGAATAATCGATCTCTCGGGCACCGGCTTTACATTATCCATTTGCAGCCGGTTAAACGCCGAAACATAGCGTTTCGTGGTTACACCGTAGCGCGGCCATTGGTAACGCTGGTTGCGATGAGACACCATGCGGCTTGCCACAAACCCCATGTTGCGCAGGCCATCCCGCTCGGGCATGTCCATCATCGACCACGGCAGATACATCTCTGCACTCCAACCACGATCTGTGCGCACGGCTTTGGCAATCCACGGACCGTCCCAATCGCGCTGGAAGCGACGTTCGGGCAGCACCTTGCCGTCATTCAGGCTGTTGCCCAATGCAACGTAAAACCAGTATCCCAGCTTCCCCTCACCGGAAGCGTCGATGGTCACACCAAATAAATCTCGATCAACCCAATCATCCCGTCGGGTGAGGCGCTCAACTAGGGTATCTAGGGGTTGTTCCATATCCGCGCTGATGTAAAACCCTTTTTCTGTGGCAAACATGCGCATTTTCGTTGAGAACTCGGCGTCTGTTCCCAGATCCGGGATCGAGACACCCATGTTGTCGTAATAGGGAATGCCTCGCCAAATGGCCTCATCGATACGACCGTCGACGGTAATTTGAGCAGTCTCATGATCGATTGTTTGGATTTTCAGTTCATGCAGATCGACCCCTGCCTCGGTATCAAATACGCGCTGAGGGCCGGGGCCAGCAAAGTCCGACATGGCCGGCATAGGAGCAGCCGCTTCTGTGCTGGCAATGACCTGCAAGGCGGGCGAGGAAGCAGGCGCTGCCGCGAATTCGCTGCCTGAGGCAGAGGGTGCTGGAGCCGGAGGCATTGATGTTGATTGGGCAGAGCGCGTGCGCGGGCTGACGGCAGCAAGCCCGGGGTCGGTAACATGCCAAGCGTCCACGAAACCGTGAGCACGCATGCGCTGCAGCAGACTGCGGCTGTTCATCGATGGTGATTGGGCAACCACCCGATATACCGGGCCGCTTGATCCTTCACCAGCGATTATCTGCAGGCGAATATCATTCCTGCCCATGGACCGCTCCAGCCCCTGTAACTGGCCCTCGGCATTGGCACGCTGACTGAAACTACCAAGAACCACTCCCGAGGAACTTTGCTGATTGGCCGTCAATGATGGCGACTGTGCGACCCCTAACAGAGGGCAAATCCAGACGATGGCAGCGACAAGTAAACAGGCGACACAACTAGAAAATCGGATCAACTGGTAATAATGCGTCACTTCACTGAGGAAAGATAGTCGGAACCGTTAGCGCAAATCGAGCCAAAGATAGCCAAGACGGCGATCGCGGACTCTTGATTCCAACCCCTTGACCCCAAGCCTATAAACAGGAGATCTTGGCCCAAGTAAGCTACGCAAATCAGAACAAGCCGAGCTATCAAGCAACACAAGGAGGAGATTATGAGCCTTACCCAATCGACCACAGACGCACTGATTCTGGAGCAGCACGACCGCGTGCTTTTGATCAAACTCAACCGGCCAGACCGGCTAAACGCCATCAGCCGCGACATGTTAGACGAGCTATCCGCCAAGGTCGTAGCGGCGGA
>JAYNPH010000094.1:0-8559 GCA_038113685.1 Gammaproteobacteria bacterium | reverse complement strand
GTTCAACATAACCACTTGGGTGGCATCGTTCGTCGTCGTTGGGCGGTCCAGCTTCTCGATAATTTGAATCAGCTCGGCGATGGAACTCGTTTGGCCTCGAAGCACCAATGAATTGTTGCGCTCATTGGCAATGACCTGAACCCTCTGCGGTCCTTGGGCATTGGATCCAAGCTGGTCTGGCGCGACCTTTTCCAAGATGTCGACGATATTGCCTACCCAAGCTTCCTTGAGCGGCACCATAACCACTTCGTTTGTTTGCGCCACATCGATGTCGGCAATAATGGTTTTTAGGCGTGCAATGTTGTCCGCGTGATCGGAAAGAATAATGACGTTGGGTTGCCGGACGCTGCCAATATGACCGTATTGCGGGATCAGCGGCCGTAAAATTTTGAGCAAATCATCAGACGTAACGTTTTGTACCGAGATGATTTCGGTCACCAGCTCTTCCGGCGCCGCGTCGCTTAACCCGCCAACAGCTCCGGGGGTTTGCTTGCCCGTCGCGCTTTGCTGGATTCGAATCACGTTGCCAGAGGGGACGGCGGTGTAGTTTTGCAGCCGCAAAACACTCAGGAACAGCTCGTAGACGCCGTCTTTGCCCAAAGGCGTTTCGGAAATGACATTCACCTGTCCTTTGAGCTTGGGATCCACGACAAAAGTTTTGCCGGTAATCTTGGCCACTTGAGCTACAAATTCTTGAATGTCGGCGTTTCGGGTCGCCATTTGCCAGGTTTGGCCGTCGTCACTGGCGGCAGTCCCAGTGACTGGTGCTGCAAAAAACATCGTCAGCAAAATGCCAGCGGCAAAGAAACGCCTTAGGTGGCGGACGAGTCGGTGGAGAAGTTGCACAGTCATAGATTAAGGCTCAGTTATTGTCTCAGGGCTTCCGGGATCCTACTTGTGATCGTCAGAGTTTGGCCGTCACGCATAATTTCAACTCTCACACTGTCCGACTGGGCAAGATTCGTGATGGCTAACCGGTCAACGCTTAAGTCGCCTAGGGGACGGCCGTTGATGGAGAGCACAATATCACCGGGCTGTAGTCCGGATTGTGACAGATAGGGGTTGGATTCGTTGCCAATGCGATAGCCACCGCTGGCACTCGGGGCAATGCCCAGTCTATTCAGCGTCTCCTCGGGCCGCTGGGCCAAATCCGCGCTCAAGTTTTCTAGTGCGGTTTTCTGCTCCGAGTTTCTGGCGGTTTCAGTGGGCCGGGTAGCTACCCTTGCATGCTCTGAAATTTGGGCAGGGGTTGCTTTTACCTGGTAGCCCACCTTGAACGCCAGTGCTTCTCGGGCACCTGCCCGCCGTAAGATCACTCGCTCGGCTTCAACCGCATCTAAACGGGCATTGCCGGGTACCGTGTCGCCCGGGCTGTAGAGTTTTCCAGGCCTGCCCCGCTGGGAAATGATGGCGCCAGATTCCGCGGGTGCGCTGCTGACAAACACGGCCTCAAGAGTTAGCGGCAGACGAGTGGGGGCGGCCGGCGCGCTGGCGCTGCGATTTTGCCCGGTTGAGGCTTGGAGTCGTCCAAACATGGCTTGCTGGGCAAATACTTCCATGGTGGGGGCCGGCGGTACCGAAGCCTGCGTGGTTTGGCGGCCGGGGTTCGGGTTGTCCAGCGTGGTAGCGGCAGGGTCGCCGATTACTGCCAGCGCCGTTGTTGCTACCGAATAGGCGATGCCGGCCCCGCACAGCCACTGCGCGAGGGTAAGTAAACGAGGTAGCCAAACTTGTAGTTGATGCGGCATCGTTTTATCTCTTTGCTATCTTGCAGCCTCTAGGGCGCCGGCGACTGATCATTGAAGAGCATTTATAGGGAATCCATTGTGATGAGTTGAAGCCAAAAAGCTAGCGCTCTGCAACAAGTTGAGAACGGGTTAACGATAAGTCGCCAAAGACCGTTCAATTTCGAAGATTAAATCCCCTTCGTCTTCGTTACCTTGCCATGGAAAGTTCGCCGCCCGCAGCAAACCACGACTTACGCCAATGTAGACGGATCCGGGCTGCATCAGACGCATCAGCAATAGCGGTGGGTCGGACGGTACCGGGCTGCTGTCGCCCGAAGCTCCCTCAGCGAAGAAGACGGCGGCATTGAGTTGCCCTGGCTCGATGCTGCTAATCTGAGCGTCGAGGGGAGGCATCGTCGCGGTATACAGCGTGTTGGCCAAAATGTAGCGAACTGGGCCGCCACTCCAGCGCAGGGTGGCGGGAATTTCCGCCCGAAAACCATCACTTTGGAGGGTCCAGAGACTGTCTGAGAGGGTGAAGTGACCGGTGAGAAACAAGTCGTAGCGCTCCAGCAGGGGCTGAAGGCTGCTTGCAGCGAGCGTGCCGCTGACCGCCACCTGCGCTGTGGAAAAATTGATCTGAGCACGTGCCCGTAAGTCGCTGGCGTTGTCAGTGATGCGCAAATCCAGGCCCGGTTGCGGGTTTGCAGATTGAAAGAGCGAGGCTTGCCACTCAATTTGCCCCTGTAAGCCTAGGTGGGAAACTAGGGTTGCCGAACCAGCCCACAACGTACCTTTCGGCGCGACAACGGTAAGCTGCTGCTCGTCGATGAAGAATCGGATTAACCCGGCGGGCAAATTGGCCGTAACCCACAGCATGGCGAGGCCAATTAGGATCCATGCGCCGCGTTTCATCGCCGAAGCCCTAACTCAGTGATTAAGCAGACGCCGGATGATGTCGGCGTAAATACGGGCCAAGGGCCCTAAATCAGCAATGGCCACACATTCGTTAACCTTGTGAATGGTGGCGTTGATCGGGCCGAGTTCCACCACCTCGACCACAGCCTCACCGGGCCGGTCCCAAGGTGAGATAAAACGTCCGTCAGAGGTGCCGCCTGAGGTAGAGAGTTCTGTGGTTAATCCGGTTTCGGCCTTTATCGCGCCTTGTACCGCCTCAGTCAGTGCGCCTTGCTGGGTCAAAAACGGTGGACCCGAAAGCTGCCAAGTAAATTCGGTCTTTAAATCATACCGGTCGAAGATGTCTTCGATGCGCGCTCTTAAGGAGGCCTCGCTTTGTTCGGTATTGAAGCGGATGTTAAAAAGCGCTTTGAGCTCTCCGGGCACCACATTGGTTGCTCCGGTACCGGCCTGAATATTGGAGATTTGCAGGCTTGACGGAGGGTAATAGTCATTACCTTGATCCCAGACTTCGTCAGCCAGCGCCGCAAGAGCCGGAGCGGCTATGTGAATTGGGTTGGTCACACTGTCTGGATAAGCCACATGACCCTGGACACCTTTCACAATAACCTGACCGTTCAAGGATCCGCGGCGACCACAGCGCACCACATCGCCAAGCCGGTCGCTGGAACTGGGTTCGCCAACCACGCAATAGTCCGGGCAAATGCCTCGACGGGCTAATTCTTCAATGGCATGACGGGTGCCATGAACCGCATCGCCTTCCTCATCGCTGGTAATTAGGAAGCTCAGGGTGCCCGGATGGTCCGCGTTGTCTTCGAGCCAGGCATCTACTGCATAGATCATGGCCGCAAGGCTTGACTTCATATCGGCGGCTCCTCGCCCATAAAGCATGCCTGCGTGTTCGGTAGGCTCGAAGGGCGGCGTGTTCCATTCATCAGCGGGACCACTGGGGACCACGTCAGTATGGCCTGCAAACATCAGGTGGGGGCCACCGACGTCGCCAGCGGGATCCGCGCCGCGCCAAGCCCACAGGTTGTGCACACCCTCGGCGTTGATCTGCTCAATCTGAAACCCCAAGTCCCGAAGCATGTCGCCAATCAGCTCTTGGCACCCCGCATCTTCCGGGGTGACAGATACGCGTCGAATCAGCGCCTTGGCCAGCTCGAGAATGGAGGGTGATCTGTTCATCAGTTGTGGCTGTGCAGTGCGTCGTTCAACTCGATGGCTTTGCGGTTGGTTCTGCACACCACCTGACCGGTCTGGGCGTCGCGAATAAACAAAAGATCCGAGTGTCCGGCAAGCTCTCGAGCCTTGACTCGGCGCACCAACTCGCCAGTTTCGTCCATCACGCTAACGGGTGTGCCGCTGGTGATGTACAGACCGGCTTCGATGGTGCAGCGGTCCCCAAGGGGGATGCCGGTGCCCGCATTCGCCCCAACCAAGCATTGTTCTCCGATGCTAATGACAATTTCACCACCGCCAGACAGTGTGCCTTGAGTGCTGGAGCTTCCGCCTAAGTCTGTGCCCGCCCCGATGATGACGCCTTGGGAAATTCGACCTTCTACCATATTCGGCCCCAAGGCCGCAGCGTTAAAGTTCACGAACCCCTCGTGCATCACCGTGGTGCCTTCGCCCAGGTAGGCGCCCAGCCGAATTCTGCTGGCGTCCGCAATGCGCACTCCGGCAGGCACGACGTAGTTCACCATTTTGGGGAATTTATCGACGGAAAAAACTTCCAGATTTAACCCTTGGGCGCGGGCGTTGAGCAGGGCTTGAGGTAACTCGCTGACTTCTATGGGGCCGGCCGAGGTCCAGGCTAAGTTTGGTAGATGGGCAAAAATACCGTTCAAATTCAGCGTATTGGGCAGCGCCAGCCGATGGGACAGAAGGTGTAGCTTCAGGTATGCGTCTTCTGTGCCGGCAATGTCTTTGTCTGACAGTAACTTCACGGCAATAAGTTCCTGACTGCAATCCTGATTCACAGACGCCAGCAGGGCAGCCGGTACAAGATCAGCGTTGGCGGCGTGTAGCGTTGCGGCAGACTGCTCCGTTAGCAGGGTAACGCCCTCGGCAAAATCGGCGATAGCGGCCTCAATATCCGCTGAGGGTTGCATGATTGGATTAGGGTACAGGCAGTCCAGAACCAAACCGGCGCCATTGGTGTTACGGATACCGACTGCAAAGGCAAAAGTAGCTGTCATCGAAAACCTCAAGGAAGTGGATAGAACCGGGGCCAGTTATCGAACGGAGGCTGGGCCCAATGGGGCGAAAGTCTACAGGGGACGTTGCGCGGATTCGAGTAGGAGTCCGCATAACAGCGCATCCAAGTGACTACAGCCCAGCAGCGAAGTCCGCCAAGCGCCTAGCCGCGGCGAGACAGTTTTCCTTGTCCGCTACCCAAGCCACCCGAACGTGGTTTTCGCCCGGATTGCCCTGATCTCCCGGTCGGCCGAGGAATGTGCCTGGCATCACAGTGACATGCTGTTCCTGCAGCAACCGCTGGCTGAAGGTCAGGTCGTCGATGGGGGTTTGCAGCCAGTGGTAAAATCCCCCTTCGGGCTGACGCAGAGCGTAGTGAGGGCGAAGGATCTCGCTCACTGCCGCAAACTTTTCTCGGTACAGGTTGCGGTTGGCAATCACATGTTCTTCATCCCGCCAAGCTAGGGCGCTGGCGTGCTGATGATGAGCGGACATGGCGCAGCCGTGGTAGGTGCGATAACTCAAATACTGGGCGATCAATTGCTCATCGCCGGCAACAAAACCGCTGCGCAAGCCCGGCAGGTTGGACCGCTTTGAGAGACTGTGGAAGCTCAAGCAACGCTCAAAGGGACGGCTGCCCATGTCTTGGGCAATCGTCAATAAACTTGTGGGTATGTTGTCATCGTCGTAAAAAAGCTCGCTGTAGCACTCGTCGCTGACGATGACAAAATCGTGTTTGTGGGCAAGGCTCACCAGTTCTGCCATCTCTGCCGCCGACATAATTTGCCCCGTGGGGTTGCCCGGTGAGCAGATGTAGACCATTTCAATGGCCCGCCACTGATCGGCGGTAATGGCTGAGAAGTCTGACCGATAGTCGTTATCTTGCGGATTTGGGATGTACACAGGGGTAGCGCCGGCCAGTAAAGCGGCACCCTCGTAGATCTGATAGAAGGGATTAGGCATTCCAACTAAGGACCCCGGCTGACCGCTAAGCAGGGCTTGGGCCACGGCGAACAGCGCTTCCCGGGTGCCGTAGACAGGTAAAATCTGGTTCATGGGGTCTGTGGTGATGCCAAAGCGCCCGGTTAGCCATTGGCTGATGGCTAGCCGCAAGTCGTCGCTGCCCTTAGTTGCCGGATACATGCCCAGCTGCACCGTCAGAGCCTCGGCATTAGCCAGTGCATCTACGACAAATGTCGGCGGCGGATGTTTTGGCTCGCCCAAGGACAAGGGGATATGGCTCAAGCTGCCGCTGTGCTGGCAATCCTTATGCAGATCTCTCAGCCGCTCGAAGGGGTAGGGCTGTAGGTTGAGTAGCTTTTGATTTAACAACGGTCAACATCCTTTGTAAGTGGGTTACCCCATCAAGCAGCGGCGAAAGGGCGCGCCTTGGCGAAGTCTTGGCAAATGGCGGAGTCTTGGCAAATGCGGGTCACGCAGCCTGATCCAACCGCTGGCGTATGGCATTTTCAATTTCGTAGCGTGTTTCCGGGTTGGTCAATACCGCTCCGTCTCTGGCTGTCACCGAGAAGATGTCTTCAACGCGTTCCCCCAAGGTGGTGATGCGAGCCGAAGATATATCCAAGCCCAGTTCCACAAGCACCAATGCCAAGTTTGCCAGCAAACCGGGACGATCCGACGCGGTGATCTTCAGCGTTGCCGCCTCGGTGTCTCGCTGCGGCGTCAAACTGACGCTGGCCGGTATGGCTAATTCCTTCAACTGTCGAGAAACGCGCTGGCCCTGACCGTCTGTAGCCGGCTTCGGATCGGCTAATGTCGCCGTTACCCGGCTGACAATCTGTTCTCGAATCGTCGGGTCGGCAACCTCGGCACCCTCTTCATCGAGGACCGTGAACATATCAAAGTAGCGCTGATTAGAGGCTTTGTTTACGTAAGCGTCCACCACGGTAAGTCCGAGCTGGCTCAGCGTGATTACAATCGAGGCGAAGGTTTTGGGCCGGTCGTGATCCAAGACATAGATCTTGGTTGCCCCCTCATCGGCTTCGGTTGTTCGAAGCGCAGACAATGCGACAAAGGCGCCAGCCTTGTCATCATGGCTGAGCAAAGCCTTGCTCAGCGCAACGATTTCACTGGTGGTGTGCCGTAAAAAAAAGTCCTCGCCCAAGTCCTGCCAAACCGCCTTGATTGTGTCAGCATCGAAGCCTGCTTCGTTGCCCTCCAGCTGCTCGATCGCGCCTTCCTGATAGGCGCGAATGGTCTCCATGCGATTTAGTGGTTCATCTTGGGCAAGCAAAAACCGTTTGGTTTCCGCGTAGAGGTGACGCATCAGGCTGGCTCGCCAGCCGTTCCACAATGTAGGGTTCGTCGCGTTGATGTCTGCCACGGTCAAGGCGTAGAGATAGTCCAACCGCATTTGGGATTTCACCTCACCGGCAAAGTCCGCCACCACCTCGGGATCGTAGATGTCTCTGTTTTGGGCGACCGAGGACATAAAAAGATGGCGCTCCACCAGCCAGCAAACCAGCGAGGTGTCAGCTTCGTTTAGTCCGTGCTGAACACAAAACGCGTGAGCATCTTGGGCGCCCAACTCGGAATGGTCACCGCCGCGCCCTTTGCCGATGTCGTGAAACAAGCCGGCGATGTACAAAAGCTCACCCTTGGGAATGTTCTTAACGCAGCGGTGGGCGACGGGAAATTCTTCCAGTGCGGATTCATAGCGAAAGCGGCGCATGTTTCGAATCACCATCATAGTGTGGGCGTCTACGGTATATATATGAAAGAGGTCATGCTGCATTTGACCAACAATGTTGCCAAATGCCGGCAGATAACGACCCAAGACCCCAGAGCGACGCATACGAGTCAATTGAGTTACGACGGTAAAAGGTGCCTTGAGAATACCCAAAAAGAGCCGGCAGTTTTCTGTGTCTTGGCGAAACTCATCGTCGATCAAGTGCACGGCATCGCGCAAAGCGCGAATAGAGGTAACCCGCACTCGGACGTTTTCTTCCCGCTGAGCCATCAGCAGAAACATTTCCAGCATGGCCGAGGGCTGGCGTAAAAAAATCTCTGGGTCGATGGCGTCGATGCGCCGGCTTACCAACCGGAATCGTTCGTTCAGCGGCTCAAGGGTCGGTTTTTTCTTGGCAACAATCTCTTCCTGAAAAAATTGCAGGATGATGTCGTTGACTTCGGACAGCGCCATAACGTGTCGATAGTAGTGCTGCATGAAAAGCTCGACGCCGGATTTGCTCTCGGTGTCCATAAAGCCAAGCCGCTGGGCAAGCTCCCGTTGGCGCGCAAAATGCAGCTGATCTTCTTTGCGTTTAGCAAGGGCATGCAAACCGTAGCGCACCCACCACAAAAACCGCCGGCCGTCTCTGAGCCAACGCGCCTCTGTATCCGTGAGCACGTCAAGCTCGACCAGTTTGTCGATGTCCGTGGTGCCAAATTGGCGTTTGCAAATCCAAAGGGTGGTGTGGATGTCGCGCATTCCGCCGGGGGAGGTCTTTACGTTAGGTTCCAGGTTGTAATCCACATTGTCGTAGTGGCGGTGCCTGGCGACTTGTTCATCACGCTTGGCAATAAAAAAGTCGGCTACCGGCCAAATTTTTCGATGGGCCAGTGCTTTATCGAGAGGCCCGATAAGGCCATCATCACCGGTCAAAAAACGGCGTTCAAACAAAGCGGTTGCGACGGTGATGTCGGCTAGGCACTCCTTGACGCAGCTCTTGACGTCGCGGACGCTGTGGCCAAC
>JAYNPH010000093.1:2112-8848 GCA_038113685.1 Gammaproteobacteria bacterium | reverse complement strand
TAATGACCCGTAATGTTGTCTTCGTCAGCCAAGTTGCGAGCCCAGAGGCGTGCGCCCCAGCTGCCATCGGCAGATTCGAAGATCATTGACAGGTTGAACTGGTCCCAAGATTCGATCTCGTCGCCGGGTGTGTTGAACTCACGAGCGTACATATCGTCCTGCCAGTAGTAGTCGAGACGTACGATCAAATTACCGTCAAATACCGGTGAGGGCATGTCGTAAGCGACACCGAGCTTCAGGGTATGCTCGGGCGAGTTAGGCAGGCTGTTGCCGCCTAGATCTTGAGCAATACCGTTTGAGTTTGGTATGTATACGCCGGTCGTAGGATGAGCTTTTTCGGATTCCGTAGGATTCTCTAATAGAGCTCGAACAACGTATGCAGGCAATCCATTGTCTCGCACCGTGCCGGGAAGCGGCAAGGCGGCTCCTGCTGCGGTCAGCGTAGCTAGGTTGTCTGTGAATGCCTTGGTATCCACAACATAGTTAACACCTGCGGTAGGGCCAGGAACCCACTCGTTTACCGTAGTCCACTCAGCGAGGCCCGCCGTTCTGTTGGTGGGGTCAACAGACTGAGAACCACTGTCTACCTCTGTGTCGAGGTAAGAGTAGGCGCCGTCAATTGAAACACCAGGCAACATGTCCGGGTACCACTCGAATTCGATCTCTGCACCCCAAATTTCTGCATCAATGTTGTCATTGATGGAGCTATTGTTGGCAATACGTGTGATCTGCAAACCTTCGTAGTCATACATGAACAACGAACCATTCAGCTTCATCGTTCCGTCTAACAGTGTATTTTTACTACCAATCTCAATGGAGGATATTTCTTCTTGGTCAAAATCAAACTTGATGTCGCCCTGGAAGGCCTCGCTGATTGGTGGGTTAAAGCCACCAGGCTTATACCCTACGCTATAAAATGCGTACAAGAGGTTGTCGTCAGACAGTTGATAGTCAACACCGATTCGGCCGGTAGTCTCTTCCCAAGTAAAGTCCTGCGGGCTTCCCGTTAGCTTACGGCGCTCACCCGGCTGAGGGACTAAAGGAATCGCCGCAGAAGCTGCTAGTCGCTCAGCGCTGAACGCTGCGGTTCCTTTTGCTGCCTCGAACAAATCAGTAGCACCGTACAAGGCTACACGCTCAGGACTTGAGACCGTATCAGAACCTTGTACGAACGCGGCTTCGCGGCTGTATCCCAAACTGGGATTTAGAGGATTGATGTAGGCCGCATCGAGAAACGCATTTGCGTCAGCAATGAACTTATTGTCTTTATTACGGCGCAGACCAAACGTGATCTTCGTCTTGTCATTCAGATCGTAATAAAGCTCGGCAAAGTAGGCGTGACCATCGGTTTCCAGCCCTTCATTATTCGGCGCGCGAGTTGAGTTGAACGACCCCGGGTATGCACCTGTTACGGTACCCAGGAGATCTAGGGTGTTAGCGAACACGTAGTAGTCACCTGAACTGCCAGAGTCATACGCGCTAGCACCAACTAGGAAGTTGAGGGGGCCGTCTAAGTCACTCGCTAAACGAGCCTCAACAGTCCAGTACTCGCTGGTCGAGCTCGATTGATCGTAAGAAAATACGCGCGTTTGGTCAACGTCCGCAATACAACCACCTACAACGCCATGAGTGCCCGCATTGTAGTTACACGGTCCACTTAGCCAATCTTCGCCTGCACCACCTGCAGGAGCAGTTGTCGGGTACTTAGTGAGGCCAAGGAGTTCAACGGCGGTTCCAGCTGTGTCGGCATCATTTGCCGTACGCAGCAGGGGTCCGACATCCATGTTGTAGTCTTGTCGCAGCAACGACTCAGTCTCTTGGTAGGCGCCAAGTACGCTGACCTCATAGCTGTCAAAGCGATAATCGATGCCCATGGAGACGGTCTTCTCTTCCGACTGATAGATCGGCTCGAAGTCAGTGTGCATTGTACGGAATCCAAGCTGAGGCCGAGCGTATTCGTACTGCGTCAGCGTTCCTGGGAGGTTGTTACCTTTGTCACCAAAGTATTGAGCCCCAAAGAAACCGCCAAATATGCCACCAGTGGTGGATCCTAGATGCGGACCATCGAAACCAAACTCGCCAACCTTACAACCCTGCAGTGGCACATCGTTGGTCACACAGATCTGGTTCGTAATACGAGCACGGTCATCGTCTTCGCTGAACTGGTTGTACTGAATCCATGCTTCTCCGTTATCAGAGAAAGCCCATGAAGCGGTAATACGGCCAGTCCAAAGGTTACGACCATCAATATCGTGATCGATACCTTTCAAGGTTTCGCCCGTTAGCGAACTTTCTTGCCCGTAAGCAAGGTTGGTAATGTATCCATCACGATCCAGCATCATGCCTGCGGCGCGCACTGCGATCGTATCGGTGATCGGAATATTCAACATACCTTTGTAACGGCGACCGTTGTAACTGCTCATTTCGGCATCAATCATGCCTTTCACGCCATCAACTTCCGGCATGTTGGTTACAACGTTAATTGCACCACCGGTCGCGTTACGACCGTACAAGGTTCCTTGCGGACCACGAAGTACTTCCACTCGCGATACGTCGACATATTCCACGGCAGTTAAGTTTGTACCCAACGGAATATCGTTTATGTGGGTCGAAACGCCATTCTCGCCAGATGCAGCGATTACCAGACGACCGATACCACGGATGCTGAAACTGCTGCCACCGAAGTTGGTCGCGGTGAACGTAACGTTCGGCGCGTTCATTTGAAGATCAGATGCCCCAAGGATCTGACGATCTTCGAGCATGTCGCCGCTTAACGCGGTTACAGCAATTGGCACGTCTTGGATACTTTCACTAGCACGCTGAGCGGTAACGATGACCTCTTCGATCTGACGACTGTCGTCGTCCGCTACGGCCTGAGTGGTGAAAGCAGCGCAAAACAATACCGCTACAGTTTTGAGCGCGCCCAAAACTCGATTGAGTTGCAAACTCTGCATAGAAATCCCCTCACAGATTTTTGTTTTCGCTTTTTACGTCCGCCAGCCCGCAACCATTCGCTGGATTGCTGGCACGATCGGCACCCTCTCCTGGATGCTTGTGGTGGACACGGGCTTGAGCTTCGCACTCCCTCCATAAGTCGTCAACTAAAAGTTACTAGTTGTTAACAATTGTTTCGCACACCAAAAAGTGAGTTGCTAGGCGATAACAGGGGTTTTTCATCGCAAATCACAGAGAACTCGAAAAAAACTAAGAAAAATCGGATTGTTTGACCGTTTTAGGCACTTCAGCATGGCACTGTAGGCGTTTTTTTTTCAGATCAAAAAACAACACAAATCCAGCGCATATTACATCATAAGTGGACGTTTTCGTTTGCAACGAACCGCGCGCAGAAACACTTTGTTTCAACTATATGGTTACTACCTGCTGGTGCTTATGTGGTTCCCAAGGTGATGGGAATGGGGATCGGCGCGCCAGTAGCATACCCACCGGGCGCCGACCGTCGCGGCTAGTCTTGAATCGCTATCAGTCGTGCTCAGAGCCGTTAACCAAGCCGATGACCTTGGGTTCGGGCATTTCAAGCCCGTCGATGCACTCGATATTGACCGACATTTGGGTCGGGTCTCGGCGCCGACGATGATGGGTGTAGACACCACACACTGAGCAGAAATAGTGTTCCGCGATATTCTTGTTCCACTGGTAGAGGCTTAGCTTGGCCTGTCCGTGAGTGACATTAAGAGCGCTGTCTGGAATGGCCTTCATCACGATGCCTTTTTTACGGCACAACGAGCAGTCACAGCGATAAAGACCCGCTGCCGGATCATCCATCTGCGCAGTGAATCGCACCTGCCCACAGTGGCACCTTCCTTGATAGCTTGGCACCTGGGGTCCCTTGCGCCCTTACCTTAGCGCCGTAAGCGTAAGCAGCGTCAGGCTCACCGCGAAGGCAATGGCTGTTCGTATGTTGTTAAAGTAGTTCCACTGTTGTTCGAAAGCTAAGCGCTCTTGTTGTAATGCGCGCTCATCCAATTCGTCGATAGGCAGGCTTTGAACGCGCCCGTTTAGCGGCAGGTGGATCCTTAGCGTGATCCCCTGCACGCCCAACAAATAGGCCACGCCGGCAAAGACCGTTAACCAAGCCTGTGGCGCTTGGGCAGCTATCGTCGAACTGATCATTAAGGCGACTACCGAGATCACAGAGCCGATCCAAATCAAAAGGAAGATTGGTTGATTGTTTTGGATCATTCCATCTGTCAACTGAAAGGCCCTGAGGAAATCTTTATCGTTAAGTTTGGACAGCCCCGGCATTACGACAATTGCAAAGGTCAGAATAAAGCCCGTAACTAAGGCGCAGAACAAAGTGGACAGCACCAGCGAAACATCTAAAAGAGCCATTTGATCCTCATTTGTATCTGCAAGCGCACTCCTTCTAGTGACCTACCGTTTACTCAACGCCATGAAAACTGCCCGGCCGCCCGGTTTGCTGCCCGCAAGATTTTGCTCACCCCAGATTTTACTGAGCCTGCGTGGTCGTCTCGCCCATACCTGCAAAAGCAGGCAGGGCAGCGTTCGATCAACTAGAGGAGATTACCGCCTAAGACCGCAGGCGTTTCGCAGTAAGTGGTCAAAATGTAGTGCTGATGCTCTTCAATTCGGCTGGTTAGCACCTCGGCAATGGCAGGTACTCTCGAGTTTGCGGCAAAGAATTTCAACATACCTTGATTTTGCTGGGTAACTGGCATGATCTCAGGCGGGGTGTCCGTGATAGACATGCTCATCGTCGCCCAGTAGATATCAACGGCGCTTAGCGCATCGCCAACTAGGTACTTTGAACCCTGATCCGATTGTTGCTGTAAACGACGATCGAGCAAGGTGATTACCTCAGCGACTTTTGCTGGCGCTATGGCGCTGGCCTCGTCGCTGTACCCGTATTTTCGGCCCAAGGGGCCATCATTCATGATTCGCATATTCCAAACCAGCCCGTCCTCCCCCAAGACGACAGCACACAGTCCAAACATCTCCACGCGAGCCTCAAAGTTTTCCGGTATCAACAGGGGGCGATCGGCACCGCCAATTCTCTCAGCCAGCGCGAGTTGCTCGGTCCATACGCTACGTGGCCGCTCCTCGTTATAGAACATCGTCGGCAAGCTGGTTTGACTCGTCAGCTCATAGAGCCGTTTTTGCCGGTCTTCACCGGTTTCCTTGTCGACACCCATCGCCGGGTGCAGCGCTCTGATCACCGGGATGCCCTTCACGTAGCAAATATTCTTCAGCGCCTCGGCATACAGCGCCTGAACACCTGGGACAAATGTGATTCGCAGGCCCTGACTCATGGCTGCGGCTTCATCTAACGATATGAACTCTGGGGTGGTTTGATTTGTCAAAACTGGCCTCTCTGGGATCCTGATCCGTTTATTTTGTTTTCGAACACTCGCGTCATTTTATCGTAACAAACACAGTGCAAATCTTTCTGCTCCCACTCAATAGCCGACATGGCTCAAACCCAGTGTTTATCATGGATTTCGAGACGGTGCTTGTTAGGGTGCAGTGCAATTTATTATTTTTACTTTTATATCAATACCTTACCCCTCATTCACTACACACCGCGTAGTCCTCTGGTAAGTTCATAGTTGACTTCATCCAAACGTTGTCGCCTCTAAATACGCCTCTAAGTTACCCTCAATCCATGCAAGGCTCTCAGTTTTATTATCCTGCGAATTTGCATGCCTGATTATTCCAACTAACCCGTGGACAGACGCCCAGATATTGACAGCTTTTATCATGAGCTGTTTCTCTGACGCGTCAGGCATAAAAGGTTTCAGTCCTTCGAGCAGCCCTTCAAAGGATGCATGGGATTGAGCTGTTAAATCCGGGTAGAGAGACATATCCATAGCCGTATTCCCGAACATCAAATCGTAAATATGGGGATATTCCAATCCAAATCTTATGTAATGGGCGCCGTAGCGTGAAAATGTATCAGCATTCTTCCTGCCTTCATCAAGTATTTTGTAACCCCTTCGCATCAACTCTGCTTTAAGGTCATTTTTGTTTTTGAAGTGTCGGTAAAACGCAGTGGGTGAAACGCCCGCTTTCTCCGCCACATATCGCATATTTACTTTCTGCCAAGATTCCGCAGCGCAAATTTCCCAAGCGATTTCAGCGAGCCGCTCTTTCAAATTTTCTTTGTGATAACTCATGTCAAATCCATGTTTACAGAGTAAACATTTTCCTATAGCTTCATGTGATCTAAGTAAACATACCGCGAGGCTAGGGACGGACATGCTGGATAATATCACCAATAACGTTAGCGACCATGAGCTTCAACCTCAGGATAACCCTATTTTACAGGGTAACTATGCTCCGGTTGACAGCGAAAACAGCTTTGAACATTTGGAGGTAGTCGGCAGGATTCCTAAGGATCTGCAGGGCACCCTGTTACGTGCGGGACCCAACCCAGTGAACCCAGGCCCCAATCACCATTGGTTTTTGGGTGACGGGATGTTGCACGCAATTCAACTTGGGAACGGTCAGGCGAAGAGCTACCGTAATCGCTGGGTTAGAACCAAGGCGTTGGATCTAACTGGAGCACTATTGCGGTACTTTGCGCCATCTCGCTCATCGCTCCACTAATGGTTTGGTTTTTCTTGCCAGAAACAGCCGGCCGGCGGCTCGAGGAAATTGCGCCCGATTAACAAATGAGAAAATGCGCCCCCCCAACTTGGAGCCCCAAAACCCTATGCGTTTATTTCGTCTCCTGAGTGTCGTGTTGCTGTTGTCAGGG
>JAYNPH010000093.1:1668-2102 GCA_038113685.1 Gammaproteobacteria bacterium | reverse complement strand
GGTTACAATCGTCATCAGAAGGTTTGTAACTCGCTTGTAACTTACGTGGTATTTCATAATATCTGCCCCGCTCTATTTCGTTTTGTAAATTCAACCCAGTAGCTGGTTATCGATTACATTCCTTGTAACAAACGAGGAGGTATTTTAGAGATCAAAGAAAGCCTTCCACGATCGCGCGACCGCCGATCATTTGCAGCATTTATTTGACGACCCAAGAGGTACCGCTATCGTAAAACCCAGACAGATCGACCGTTCGATCAGAGGCCAAGGCGACGCCAGAAAAGAGGAATTAGACCTCCAGATAAGGCATCATGAAGAGCAGTCTCAAGGGGAGAGATAATGGGCGATTCAGATACAGAAAACCCAGTAGCTAAGCCGCTGAGCAGCGCTCAAATTGGGTTATATTCTTCTTTTGTCGTCCCGCTAACTATAGT
>JAYNPH010000093.1:0-1658 GCA_038113685.1 Gammaproteobacteria bacterium | reverse complement strand
GTACGGTGAACTCGGCATCAATCTCGCGCTGATGGGAATCGTACTGCTTGTCGCACGTGTTTCCGATGTGGTCACCGATCCGATCATCGGCATACTGTCCGACAAGACTCGTTCGAGAATCGGCCGCCGTAAGCCCTGGTTGATATTCGGTGCCTTACCGTTGATGGCCACGACCTACCTTCTTTTTGTGCCGCCCGACGATGTGAGTCTGGCTTATTTCATCGCCGTTGTAATTCTAACGTATCTAGCAGTTACGATCGTCGACATACCCTACTACAGCTGGGGCGCCGAAATGTCAGGAAATTATCACGAACGATCCAGGATCACCGTAACCCGAGAGAGTTTTAGGTTTTTCGGTTTCCTGCTTGCGGCCCTAATACCTGCGATATCGCAAGAGGCCTTCGGGGTAACAGAGCTCAGAGATCAAGTGTTCTTCCTCGCGATTGGAATCTGCGCGCTCATGCCGATCGTCACGATCCTCGCCAATGTTTTTGTCCCAGAACCAAAGATCCGCGAGACACCAATACAGCGCTTCACCTTTGAACAATATAAAAAAGGTTTTCGGTTTATGATGCGAAACGGACCATTCGTGCGGATCCTGATCGGATTCACCGGCACGGTTGTAGGGACCTCAGTTGACTCAGTTGTTTCGTTCTTCTTTTGTGAGTACGTCTTATTAGCCGCGGCGTCCTATCAAATAGCCTTGGTAGGGATGATGGTCTCGGCGATGACGGCCCTGCCGGGTTGGCTATATTTATCTAAGCGGATTGGGAAACACAAAACATTTGTTGTATCCGTCGTGTGGTACGTGAGTTGTGCTATGTTGATGCCCCTGCTTTACTTTGTGCCGGACTGGTCTGGCGGTGGTTTGATCGCACTTCAGACCCTCAAGGGAGTTTGTGCGGGCGCGATAGGCGCGATGGCTTTTTCTATGGCGGCCGACGCGATAGACATCGATGCCATCAAATCCGGAGAACCCCGAACCGCCTTTTATCTTGCTACCTGGAGCGCCGCCCAAAAAATAGCCGTCGCGTTCGCCAGCTTCTTGGGACTCACACTGGTCAGCCTTTTCGGGTTTGACGCGACCCTGGAGGCCGGACTCTCTCAGGCCGAGGGAGGCAACACCAACCTGGCCCTGATTGGCATTGTCTTGCTCTATACCGTAATACCGTCCTGCTTCTATCTAGTCACGCTTCCCTGGATATGGTCTTACTCGCTAACAGAAGAGCGACAATCGAAAATCCGCGAGCGTTTAGAAAGAAGACAAATCGCTCGTCACGACGACTTAGCTGGCGTTAACAAAGCCTCTATGAAGCCTATTGCCGGATCGCTAGATCATGGAATTTCTGATGCTGGCGGAAGCGAATAACAGACAGAGCTTACAACAGACACTATGAATAGCAGAAGAATCGTTTGCCACGAATTTGGGCCACCGGAAAACTTAAAGATCGAGGGATCCAGTCTCCCTCCGCCAAACGAAAACGAGGTTCTCATCAGAATGAACTCTGCCGGCGTCGGTTTCGTCGTTTCTGACAATCCCCATTTAATAGTCGACATGACTCAAACCCCAGTGTTTATAAGGGTTTGAGAGGTGGTTTTTACTAGTGTGTAGTTACTAGGGTTAAAACTTCCCCTCTGTTATTTACCTTTTTTGTAGT
>JAYNPH010000092.1:0-9066 GCA_038113685.1 Gammaproteobacteria bacterium | reverse complement strand
GACACAAGGGACTTAAAATCCCTCGAAGGCAACTTCGTGCCGGTTCGAGTCCGGCTCCGGGCACCATTTTTTTGTTATACAAAACAGAAACTTACATCTAATCGGAAAAACAAAACCTTCTAGGCGGTCGAGCAGCGTCATCTTTGGGTTACCTATGGGTTACCGAACGAAAGGCGAGAGCGCTCTTGAAAACTATTCTTGTGCCGAAAGCGGCTGCATGGAATAGATGAAATCCTCTTGATATCCGCTATTCAGCCCTTTGAATGACGATAGCGGGAAGATCTACGACCTCCTCAAGGTCTGCCTTTGGTCTACCGTATCCACGATCCAATATGGAGTTCGCGGCAGCAATACGAGCTGTATCCGAAGAGCCGTTCATAGCAACGTCTAAAAGCGTGCTGAAGGCGATATCAGTATAAGACTTGGCGAGTTCGGACAAACGAGCGCCCTGCTCTCTAGTGGCCTTATTTGGCGCTCCAGCAGGCCTCCCAGCCCTCTCGCGCTTACCGCCATGTTTGATTACTTCAGTCATAAAACTTGCTGAAAAAAACCTGAAAATCACGCTGCTCGGGCTGCGGTGGGAATTCCCAAACTAATTGATCGTTCAAAATACGCAAAAATCCTGCCTGCCCTCCGTTTCTGTTGGCGTTGCAAACGAATTCGAGCTTCTTCAAATCGATAGTACATTTTGCGCGCTCCCTCGAAGCATTTGCGCTGATAAAAAGCATATCGCCACCGGCAATTTCTACTGCCGAAACTATCGCAGCAGCCAGCCCTCGACACATTTTTTGGGTTAGCCCCTGCATAATTTGTTGCACGCTCGCCTCACCGCTTTCCTCGCTACTGTGTTGCTGGTCGGCATTTAGGGTATCTACGCAACTTTTGGTAGTGGCCGGCTCATCGACGACCCAACGCCCATTCAATTCGTTACCACACGACGACAAAGCAAGTATCAATCCGGCGATCGATCTGCCGAATTAGGAGCAGCCGGCATCAGTGTGAGTGGCGCTTGCGTCGATCCTCGGAGGCGCCGGGGTTAGGCTTTGCCTTCTAGATGTGTTTCGCCGAATACCCGCACGGCTGTCAGCAGCGGACGTAGTTCGTTGCCAAGAGGAGTGGGGATGTACTCATATCGGGCCGGTCGCTCGTGATACTGCTGTTTGTGCAGCAAGCCGAGCCCAACCAATTTCTTTAGGCGGTCTGACAGCAAGTTGGTAGGAATGCGCTCGAGGCCGCCAGCGAAGTCTGCGAAGGTCTTGCGGCCCAAAAAAAGCGCGTCCCGCATGATTAGCAGCGTCCACTTATCGCCAACCAGATCCAGAGATCTAGCTACGGGGCAATGGGATCGTAACGCTAAATCAGCGATGTTTACTTGGGATTCCATGTTCTCAGTCCTGAGCGTTTAGCGTTGCATTACGCCATGCGCCTAGTTTAAGCGCACAAAACATAATAACGCCATAGGCGACCATGGACAGGGCAACGGCGTAGAAGACGCCGTCTATTCCGGTGTCGAAAGATTCCGTGAGCAACACCGCGCCGCCAACGCAGATTACAGCCCGTAAACTCAACGCCACAACAGGCCATCCCATGGCCCCAGCACCTTGAGAGCCAAAATACAAAACCAAGCCGAGACCGTAAAAGGCGAACCAAGGCCCAACAATTTGGATGTAGCGTGTGGCGGCGTCTTGAACCACTGGGTCTTGGCTAAAGTATGGAATCCACAGCTCGGGCTGGAAAGCGAGGATTAGACCAATGCCGCCAGCCAGTCCGGCAGCCCCAAGGCCCCCAACTGTGCCAATGTGCTCAGCTCTTTTTATGTCGCCGGCACCGATGCCCACACCGACCAACGAGGTCATAGACGCGCCAATGCCAAAGACCAGCGGGATCAGTAAGAATTCGATTCTCGATCCGATGCCATACCCCGCTAGGGCCTGCTCTCCAAATCGGCCCACAATCGCGGTCAGAATAATGATCGTTGCAACGGTCATTAACGGTGACAAAGAGGCGGGCAAGGCCACCTGTAAAATGTCGGCAAAATGATGTCTGCGGAAAACCGCCGCGGGTTTGGTTAGGCGAATCTGCCCCGAATCCCCTGCCAGGCGAATTAACATGACAGCGGCTAACAGGATGCTGGAGATTACGGCGGAAACGGCAGCGCCCATGACGCCAAGTTTGGGCGCCCCAAAGGCACCGGTGATTAGTAGGCCCGACAGCGGAACCTGAACAAAGGCGCTCAAAATCATCATCGCCGCCGGAAAGCGCATATTCCCCATGCCACGGAAAATTGCGCTAACAACGCCAACTAACCAAACGAAAATGCCGCCGAAAAACAGTACGTAGCTATAACTTAGGGCCTGCTCGAGCACCGAACCAGAACCTCCAAGAAATCGTAAAAACTCAGAACCAGCCAAAAGGAAAACAACTAGAAGCGCCACAGCTCCCATGGCGGCTAATGCCAAGGCGTGCCAGATCAGAGTTTCGGCTCGTTGCAGGTCACCTGCACCCAGGGCCCGAGCAATGGCTGAGGCTACAGCCCCGCCCATGGCACCTCCTGAGAGGGTTTGAAACAGCATCAACAACGGAAAAACTAGGGCGATAGCGGCTAGAGAGGCGCTTCCTAGTCGACCAATAAACCAAACTTCTGCCATGCTGACGCTGGCCTGTATCAAAAAGGCAACACTGTTGGGTGCTGACATTGAAAGCAGCAACGTCATTGCTGGTGCTGTTAATAGTTGCTGAGTGCGTTGGTCCATAGAAGTTTTCAATGTTCGGAACTTGTATTGTTTTGACTGCTGACGACGAAGCTTGCATTCTTAAATCTGATACTTTAAAAAAGCAAGTAACAACGAGTAAATGAAGTAAGCACAGGGGTAATTAACGTAATCATTAAGCCTTGTCTCTTGGCATATGTTCACCATCTTTCTCCTTATCGGCGGCCTCGCATTTATTTGTGTTGTCTACGCCAGCTTTTTAGCCGTCACCGTTTATTGGATTATCGCGATTAATGCCCTAGGGGCGCTGCTTTTTGTGCTCCTAGGGTTGGGCGGTCATAGGAGCCTGCTAAAAATGCCTGGCGCCCTTCTTATGGGAGCCACGGCGGTGTTGGGTTACCTTGGAATAGCCTAGGTTTGCTTGCCGGCTGTTTGCATTTACGTTGGCATCAGAAAGGCACCCTGCCAACAATACATTCCAAACCAAGTCATTGGGCTTGGCGACGCTAAGGACTAGTCATGCGAAATCCGCTCCTAATTCTGCTCCTTTGCTTGTCTCGTTTTGCCGCCGCGGAACCCGCCTTGGTGTTAGGCAGTTTTGCTGATCCGGCTAATGCCCAATCCTTTGCGGATACATTCAGCGCAAACACGACTGAGCCTGTGTTTGTTGTGCCAGTGGAAAAACTGGGTTCGTCCACCCAATCTCAGCGTCTGTATCGGGTGCTTTTTCCTTTGGGTGCACAGTCCGTTGCGCGGGCCAAGGACTTTGCCCGTAGCCAAGGTATAGAGGGCAGTTGGTTGGTAGACGTGCCATCAAGAACGGCAGTGGCAAATGGGCCCAGGGTCGCCAGTCGAGCGTCGCCGCGGGTTCCGCCAGTGACGCCAAACCCCAGACTGACACCCAAAGGTACGCCGCCGTCTCCAGTTGAGGTCTCAGCATCAGCAGACGCTAGCCGATCCTTCCAATCCGCCGCGCCCTTGGTGGAAACCGTTCGCATGGACTCCTTCGGCCAAGACGTAAGTATTTTGCTGCCGCGTAAATCAAGCGCAGACATCGATATCACCATCGATGGCCGCATCGACGAAGCGGTTTGGAGTCAGGTGCCGGGCTACGACAACATGCTGGTGATGGAACCGGATACCTTGGAACAACCGAGATACAAAACCGATGTGCGGTTTTTTTATACCGATCGGGGATTGTATGTGGCCGCGTTCATGGAGCAGCCGAAGGACACCTTGGTGTCGCGTTTGTCCAGTCGTGATCAATTCATTAACAGGGATGAGTTCGGCCTGACCCTAGATACTTCGGGTGAGGGCCTATATGGCTACTGGTTTGTCTCTAATTTGGGTGGTTCCATTATGGATGGAAAGGTGGCCCCCGAACGACAGTTTTCCCGGGAATGGGACGGCCCTTGGCTTAGTGCGACTGCTGAACTGGATGACGGCTGGAGTATGGAGATGTTCCTGCCTTGGTCGATGATGACTATGGCCGAAGTGATCGATGGCGAGCGTCGTCTCGGCTTTTTTATGATGCGCAAAGTAGCCTACCTTGACGAACGTTGGAGTTGGCCTGCACTGCCGTTCACTTCAAAACGCTTTATGTCCGCTCTGCCCCAACTGCGCACGCCGGACGTGGAGCAGCGTCAGCAGGTCTCCTTTTTCCCTTACATCTCCGCGGCTCGGGACGAAATTAATGACGAAACCGACTACCGCGTGGGGGCAGATGTGTCTTGGCGCCCAACCTCTAACCTTCAGGTTACTGCGGCCATTAATCCGGATTTTGGTGCAGTGGAGTCGGATGATGTGGTGGTGAATCTCACCGCCTTTGAAACCTTCTTTCCGGAAAAACGCCTGTTCTTTTTGGAGGGACGCGAGGTTTTCAGCACCACCCCGCGCAGCCAGCCTCAGGGCAGCGACCCGTCCGCCGGCGGCTCAAGACAAACCACCTCCACCTTCACCGGTGAACCGACCACGCTACTCAATACCCGGCGTATCGGCGGTGCCCCGCGCTTTGTCGCACCGGACGGGGTCGATATTTCCGGTGTTGAAATGGGTCGCCCGACGGACCTGCTTGGCGCTCTGAAAGTGACCGGCCAAAAAGGCGGGTATCGTTATGGCGTTTTGGCGGCTGTTGAAGACGATACCGTACTGCGCGGCACCGTTACCCAAGGCCTGAATGCCGGCGCCGATACCCTTGTGGAGGTTCAGGGCCGAGATTTTGGTGTGGCACGAGTGCTGTACGAAGAATCCGGGGACGGTCGACGCTCTATCGGTTACTTGGGCACGATGACTCGCTACGCCGATGGCGACGCGGTGGTGCATGGGGTTGACGGACACTGGCTGAGTAAAGACGGGGCCTGGCGTTTTGATGGCCAGTTGATGGGTAGCGACGTCGACGGCAACGTGGGTTATGGGGGCTTTTCAGACCTAACCTATGTGCCCAAGCAGGGGGTCGCCCACACACTGCAGCTTGAGTATCTAGACAAAAAACTCGACATCAGCGACTTGGGTTATATCCGCCGCAACAATGCCATGGGGACCAAGTACATTTACAACTGGTCTACCGGCCGGGGTTTGAAATATCTGCGCGGTAAAAAACGTTCGGTGATGCTGGTGCATTCGTGGAATTTGGATGGGCGTTTGGAGCGAGCCGGCTACTTTTTCCGTAATCGCTGGCAGTTCAAAAACCTCAGTGAAATTCGTACCGAGTTTGACTATTTCCCAGCCCGTTGGGATGACCGAAACAGTTTTGGCAATGGAGCCTTTAAGGTCCACGACCGATTGATCGCAGAAATCGGCTACGGCAGTAACACATCAAAGCAACTTTCTTTCAGCGCCTTGGTCGGGATCCGTCAAGAAGAGCTGAGCGATTGGACCACACGGGCGTCTCTGGGTTTTACCTATCAGCCTTCCGACCGGTTTTCGCTGGATTTGGATTTAAACTATTTTGACCGCAAGGGTTGGTTGCTCCATGACCGGGATGCCTTGATGGCCACTTACGATGCGTCGGATTTTCAGCCTCGACTGGGGATGGATATTTTTCTCACAGCCAAGCAGCAAATTCGGCTCTCAGTGCAGTGGGCGGGTATTCGCGCCGAGGAAGTTGGCTTCTATCAAATTCCCTCTCAACAAGGCGACCTGATTCCGGTGGATGATCCCGTTGCCTCGGGTTTGGTGGCGTCAACTAAGGGCGACTTTGCACTCTCGCGACTGACCTCGCAGCTGCGTTATCGATGGGAAATTGGCCCGTTGTCTGACTTGTTCCTCGTCTATACCCGGGGCAGTAATCTGCCGAAACGAGTGGACGATGGCTTTGGAGATTTGTTTGAAGACGCTTTAAATCAGCCCATCGTAGATGTCATATTGTTTAAGCTGCGGTACCGGTTTGGTAATTAACCGGCACACTCGGCCCGTTTCAGTTTTTCGAGGCAGTCAATGAGCGGATCGTCCCCCCTAATCGACGCGCCCTTGGCGCCCACCATGTTCAAGCTTGCTGTGCCCGGGGTCGTTGGCGCTTTGCTGACCTCATTGCCCGGCTTGATTGAAGCGAATTTCCTTAAGGAGTCGGGTGCGCAGGCCTCACCGACAGCGTCGCCGCGTTTATTGGCGCGCATCAGGAAACATCAACTTTGCTATCTGGGAAGATGAGATCGATACGCCAATAACTGAACTGAGAGAGCGGTTCGATATCCAGGCGGCCGCCTAAATTTATGCCACGTCCCAAAGCAACCGAAGCTCAGAAGACGGAAAGCCGTTCAAAAATCCGTCATGCGGCCGCTGAACTCTATCGAGAGCAGGGTCCTGACAACCTGACCGCACGAGCGATTGCTATTCGTGCGGGTGTCTCGGTCGGCACACTGTATTCACACTTTAGTGATTTATCCGAGCTGGCACGCTCTCTCTGGCAAGGGCCTGTAGACAAGTTTGACCAGCATCTTCGGACGCTCGTCGAAGTTCAGACAGACCCCGTCAAACGAATTGAACTGCTGCTTCTCGCGTATCTGGAATTCGCGCGAACCAACCCGGAACTCTACCAGGGCACCTTCCTTTACGTTCGACCAGCGAATCGCGAAGCACCTGAAAAACAGGATTTCGCCACCAACAAGATGGGCAACAAGCCGGCGTTCTAGCAAAAAAGAACGCAAGTGCACAAGCACAGCTCGTTTGGGCGACTTTGCATGGCAGTATTTCTCTGCCGGTAAATCTTGATGGATTCGAATGGCATTACAGCCAGGATATGGACATTGCTGAAGGTGCGATCCGGCAAATACTTCATTAAGCGCCCAATCCGCTGATCTCGCTCTCTCTCACCTTGATAGAAGCTATAAAAGAAAACAGAGGTTTTACAACCTTGGGAGTGTGTGGGGGAAACATGGGTAAGGAGGTTAAGTTGATTAACAACCGCGCCCCTTGGGTCGCTTAGTTACCCTACTTAGCCTAGTTTCTCCACCGGTCTGGTGGCGAGCTTCAGGATTTACGTTGAAACACGCCGTGAAGTCCAGCAGCGTTGGGATGATTGTCTCCATAAGCGAAAACGCGCGGAATGAAATACCTAACCTTAGTCATACTGCTTACCCTCCTCCCGCTGAGTTGGGGTGATGCCCACAAAGAAGAAGTGGCAGCTTTTTTTGCCACATTCTTGATTGCTTGGATCTTGTGAAGCTCAAATGCTGTGTCAGATCTAGCAGATAAAATGCGCTATTGCTTTTGTCATCTCCCATGAGCTACACAAAGGCTATGCACACGTAACTAGAGGAGCATGAGATGCACTCAACGAAAGACATATACGTAGTAGGAACTAGTGAAAGCGTTACATGTTTCGTGAATAAATCAGATGCCATGGTTCATGCAAAACGCTTCCCAGAAGCAAACCTGCGGACTTTCGCAGGAGTCATAAGGGACGCAGAAAAAAAAGCAGACTTGGCCGCGAAGCTAATTTCAGATTGGCAAAATGAGACGATGTGGGTCTGTATTTCTATGTGGGTACTTTCATGTATCTTCGTATTCGAATACCTTATGCCAACTTTATCCCCAACCCAACAAGTTGTATTTGGCGGGGCTTTGATTCTCCCTTTCTAACCATTTTCAAACTGCAAGATAGGCGACTAAAAAGGCAAATGTTGGTTATTTCAGAGCTTGATGCCTACGATGAGGCGCTCAATGACGAACTGAGTAAGGCAATAGACCAATGAAACACCTAACCCTAGTCATCCTGCTTGCCCTCGCCCCGCTGAGCTGGGGGGAGGATGTTTATTACTGTGTAGAGGAGCTAAGAGCAGGGATTGAAGCTACCGGCTCTGGTGACGCGTATGAGTTGAATCAATATGTCGAGGAAAAATTCACCCTCAAATATGAAATATCCCAAAGCAGATTGGCGATTAAAGGCAAGGCGTTCGGTGGGGACGAGAATTTTTATATGGATTGCGCTTACTGCAGCGGGAGAAAACCTGTGTTTCATGGCAAAACAGAATATGCCGACTTCCTGTTGAATGGAGGCAGGTTCATTTTCACAAGTGCCGGTTTTGACTCAGCAAGAATCACGACCGGCACCTGCACCAAGTTCTAAACATGAGATACCTACTACTTACCCTGTTGATGTTCACCGCCCCGCTGAGCTGGGGGGACGGCTGCGCAAAATATGCTTATCGGAGCACCGACCAACAAGTCGATAGCGATAGCTACGATTGGAAATGGTCTTCCGAAACCGATTATCGCGGCCGCGCCATTGTCACAATGGAAGTTTACAACGGTACTTCTAACCCGTTCTCCGATTTCATTTTTACGTTTACGAGGTCTGGTAATGCCTACGAAGTCCGTCAAATCGTAGAGCCACGAACTAATGGCAGGATCACATTAGTGGTGAATGGAAATGACCTAGAGGGGGAGACCCTTAAGGCGCGCTTAAAAGTCTTCAAAGCCACAACGTATTGCAAGGAAACAAAAGCACAGCAGCGAAGGGAGGAAGAAAGGATGCACTGGTATCACCTGTGCTCTAAATATGAGGCGGGGGAAGGCAAAAGCGATGGCACTATCCGCAGGGGATGCTACGAGGCGGCAAAAGACCCAAGCTGGATTCAGAGGCTTAAATGGGCAAACTTGTAAGCGTCGATGCCGGGCGAGAACACGTAGTTTTGCCGAATAATAGCCCCCGCACCGCATGGAAGTACAGATTGGGGGCTACAGCCCGTAATCGCCGCTGACAAGGCGACAATTAGCGCCAATCCTCGATTAATTCTAGCTTCTCACCTCGCCTTGGAGCCGTGATTAACCCTTTATCGTGGAGAGAAGCCACTGCTTTATTAACATTGACCAACGCCACTTCTAACTGTGCAGCGAGTTCTGACTGCGACATAGG
>JAYNPH010000091.1:0-9069 GCA_038113685.1 Gammaproteobacteria bacterium | reverse complement strand
ACCCAGCAGCGTGTCGTTTATTGACGCCTTGCCGCGCAATGCGACCGGCAAGGTGCTAAAACGAACATTGCGAGAACAGTTTGTTGATGAGAACGCGCCGGCCATTACGTAGGCAGGCATGAAAAGTGAGCTGAAGACTAAGAGCCACTTGATTAACTTATGAAGTAGAGATCACCTCGATGAGGTGTTGAAACAGGGCAGGAGAAAGCTATGAGTGAGCCGATGAGCGAAACCTACGAAGAAACCCCCCAAGCCGCCATGCAGGATATCTTGGAGCGTCAGCGCAAGGCCTATTTGGCCGAGGGTGCGGTGACCACGGCTACCCGGGTTGATCGTTTGGAGCGGGCGATTCAGGTGGTGAAGAAACACCAAAAGACGTTCGTGGACGCCATGACTGAGGATTTTGGGCACCGCAGCGAACATCAGTCTATGTTCACCGATATCGCATCGTCTG
Source organism: Gammaproteobacteria bacterium (assembly GCA_038113685.1). Lineage (GTDB taxonomy): Bacteria > Pseudomonadota > Gammaproteobacteria > Pseudomonadales > Azotimanducaceae > UBA4421. The sequence continues at coordinate 8,615 of JAYNPH010000091.1, read as the reverse complement.
TGGGGCCGCTGCGTCACGCCCAACAGCACTTAAAAGACTGGCAAAAAAAGGAAAAGCGCAAGGTGAGTCCGGGCATTCTAGCGCTGCTTGGAGCCAGAGCTTGGATCGAATATCAGCCGCTAGGCGTAGTTGGTGTTATCAGTCCTTGGAACTTTCCCGTGAATCTGACCTTTGCGCCGCTGGCCGGTATTTTATCAGCGGGCAACCGGTGCATGATCAAGCCCAGCGAGTACACACCCGCGACGTCAGCTGCCATGGCTGCCGGGTTCGCTGAAGAATTCAACGATGATGAAATTGCCGTGGTGACTGGTGGGCCCCAAACCGGCGCCGATTTTTCCGGCCTGGCCTTTGATCATCTGTTGTTTACAGGCGCAACTTCCGTGGCCAAACATGTAATGCGAGCCGCCTCGGAGAATCTTGTTCCGGTAACCTTGGAACTGGGCGGCAAGTCGCCAGTGATTTTCTCCCCCAAGGCTGAAATGGACAGTTCCACTGACGCGCTAATGGCCGGAAAAACCCTGAACGCTGGACAAATCTGCTTAGCGCCGGACTACGTTTTTGTGCCCCGCGAGCGGATGGGCGAGTTTGTCGATTCCAGCAAGCGCGCGGTAGCCAAGATGTTTCCAACATTGTTGGACAACCCGGACTATACGTCGGTGGTGAATGACCGGCACTACCAGCGCATTAATGGGTATTTGGATGAGGCCCGAGAACGCGGGGTCGAGGTGGTGGAAATTAATCCGGCGAATGAGGATTTTCGGCAACAATCAGCCCACAAAATTCCGCCAACCTTGGTGATTGATCCGCCGGAAGATTCGTCGATCATGCAGGAGGAAATCTTTGGGCCGGTGATGCCGATCAAGCCTTACGACGATTTGTCAGAAACGGTTGACTACATCAACGCCCACGACCGGCCACTGGGGTTGTATTACTTTGGTAACGACAAACAGGAAACCGAGCAGGTATTGACCAAGACTACCTCGGGAGGTGTCACCCTCAACGATGTGATCATGCACATCTCTCAGGAAAATCTGCCCTTTGGCGGGGTAGGGCCGTCGGGTATGGGGGCCTATCATGGTCAAGACGGCTTCCGTACGTTTAGCCATGCTAAGTCCGTGTTCAGGCAGGCCACCTTTAACCCGGCGGAAAAGCTTGGCTTGCGCCCCCCCTACGGTGAAAAGTTACTGAACATTGTTAAAGGACAGATGAAGTAGCTGAGGTGGCTTGCGGGGCCGATTTGGTCGGCCCCGAATTACCTATGGCCCAAGATGGCCGCTAGCCCGGATTTTGTGCCATGGTAGGAACGCCGTCCGCGATATCGACCCAGGGTTGCTTAGTATCGCACCACACATGGAACTGGGGCTGGAACGAACTGTTATCGTCCAAGGTCCCCGTCTTCAAGAAGACCATGTCCGGTGAGCTTTGCACCGCCGAGTAAATCGGCGACCCGCAGCTGCCGCAGAAGAACCGCTTTACGCTATTGCCGCTGACCGTATCCGGATCCACGTACAGCTTTGGTTCTCCGCAGATGTGCAGCTCGTTGACGGGAACACCCGCTAAGGTAGAGAAAGCGCTGCCGGCTTGGCGCTGACAGTTCTTGCAGTGACATACGCCGTTCATGGCGGGTGGATTGTCGATGCTATAGCTAATTTCGCCACAAAGGCATTGGCCGGTAATTGCCATACGGTTTTCTCCTAATCAATGCCTATCTTTTACTTAACATCTTTGAAGAAGTCGATGTCGCGTTTTTCACCCTCTGGCACAGGCACTTCCTGAATCCGCTCAGGTACGTCATCAAATTCAAGCCGCAGCGCCCGCGTCATAGTGGCGTGCATTTCATAGGTGCAGATGGTGTAGGTTAGTTCAATGATCTGTACCTCGCTCAGGTGAGACTGCAGTGCTGTAAAGGTGCCGTCACTGACGCGACCGCCTTGTAACACCAAGTCATCGGTATAGGCCAGAACTGCCCGCTCCACATCATCAAACAGATCGGTCGATGACCAGTGTGCAATGGCTTCGATTTGCGCCTCAGTGAACTTGGCTGCCCGCAGCGCTTTACAGTGCTGAGAGAATACGAACTGGCTGCCTCTGGCAAAGCCTGCTCTGGCCTGACCCAGTTCGCGCAAACGCGGCGATATCTTGCGTTTTTTGTCTCGATAGAATTCAAAGCCCGCCACCATGTGCAGTAAGCAGTCTGGGACATGGGCAAACACTGTCCACCAGTTGCCCGGTGTGCCGGTCGCGGTGCCGGGTTCGGCGACAGGATCTCGGCCCTTGCCAAACAGGGCGTCGTAAAATGGCAGCACCGATGAATCCGCCTGGTCGCGTGGCACCTGTGATAGTCGTGGCATGAAATTTCCTCCCAAATTTTGTTTCAGTATGGCGTTTCAAAGCGTCAGCGACCAGTACAGCGGCAGCGGCAGGATAAGCCAAAGTGAGTTTTTCTGGGTGGTTCCTGCGGGGCAAAGCACTACACTGTGGGCATGAATTTTGTAGAGCTAGCCGTTCCTTTCTTTATTTTGGCCATGGGGCTGGAGTTGGCTTGGGGCTATTGGAAAAAGCGTCAGACCTACCGTTTAAATGATGCGATAGCGAGTTTGATGATGGGCACACTTAGTCAGCTCATGGGAGTGCTGCGTTTGAGCTTTGCCGCCGTGGTTTTCGCCCAAGCCGTGCAGATGGTTGGTGTGGTGCCGTGGACGCCAGATCATTGGTGGCACTGGGTGGCTGCTTTTGTGGCCTACGACTTTTGCTATTACTGGAAGCACCGCTTTGGCCACGAATGGCGCATCATGTGGGCGTCCCACAGCGCCCACCATCAAAGCGAGGAGTACAACCTAAGTACCGCGCTGCGGCAGACCAGTACCGATTACATCGGGTTCGTATTTTATTTACCCATGTATTTGGTGGGAACACCGGTCTACGTGATGATCAGCGTTGGCACGCTGAACTTGGTCTATCAGTTTTGGGTGCATACCCAGCATGTGAAGCGACTTGGAATATTGGACTACATCCTCGTGACGCCATCCAACCACCGGGTCCATCACGCCAAAAATCCGGCATACATCGACAAGAACTACGGCGGTTTTTTTATTGTTTGGGATCGTTTGTTTGGCACCTTTTGCGATGAACGCGAAGAAGAGAAACCAGTTTACGGCATTACTCACGGCTTACGCAGTTGGAATCCTATATGGGCGAACGCCAGTGTTTGGTGGCAAACCCTAGTGCTTGCCATTAAAGCGCCGCGTTGGCGGGACAAGGTACGTATTTGGTTCAAAGGTCCCGGGTGGTTCCCCCAAGGTCTACGGGCAGATACCCATGACCCCGTTGGCTGGGCAGAGCAATACGATCCTGTAGCGCCTACCAGTTCTAAAGCGTATGTCTTCGTTCAATATTGGACCCTGACGGCAGCGGGGCTTGCTCTCACTGGCGCCTATCAACAGATGCCAACGGAGCAAGTGTGGGGGCTGTTTGCGCTGCTTGCCTTATCCATGTACGTCATTGGAGCTTGGTTGGAGAACCGTCCGCTGCGTTTCATGATTGATGGCTTACGAGGGTTGGTGCTGCTAAGCACGAGTCTGTGGATGCCCTTGCTGACGGGTGAAGCTCATACCTTGCAAGGCGCGTGGGTCGAGATAATGCAGGCCCTGGGTCTGGTTAATTTACTGGCTGTTATGGGTCTTTACTTGCTGCAGCGCGGTTCTGCCCGCACTGCAGCAGTCTAAGCTCCCCGTCGTTGTTCAGGCGAGGTTTTTGAAGTTAGGTGGTCGTTTCTCGATAAATGCCGCAATGGCCTCGTGGTGGGCCGGGCTTTTGTAGGCCTCATTTAAGGCCGCCATCTCACGCCGCTGGACCTCCTTGATGTCCGGCTCCGCCATGTTCGCCGTCACGAGTTCTTTGATCACGCCAAGGGTGCTGGACGGATTTTCACCGATTTGTTTGGCCAACTGTGTAGCTCGACTAAGCAACGCATCGGCGTCGCTTACCAATTCGTCCACTAAGCCAATGCGTTCTGCTTCGACGGCGTCGATGGTTTCGCCGGTGAGCATCATACGGTTGGCTAGGCCGAAGCCTGTGCGGGCTACAAGGTAGTAGGAACTCGCTAGTTCAGGCACCACGCCCATTTTCACAAAACGCGCGCTGAATTTTGCCTGCGGACTGGCCATGATGAAGTCAAAAGGCAGGATCTGAGTCAGTCCAACCCCAACCGCCGCGCCGTTTACCGCGGCGATGATGGGTTTCGAGCGCCTTACTGTGCCTACCCAGTCCCTTGGCGCATCGTCATTACTGCTCCCGGAGTCGGCTTGGTCTTTGAAAATGTCTTTAATGTCTGCGCCGGCGCAAAAACCCCGACCAGCGCCAGTTAGAATGAAAACATTTACCTCCGCGCTGCTGTTGCCTGCTTCAAGAACCTCTTGGAGTTCCACGCCCATTTTATAGGTCCAAGCGTTGAGTCGGTCTGGCCGGTTCATCGTAATGGTTAGCACCCCATCATCCAGCGAGGTTAAAATTGTTTCGTAGTTCGACGCATCCATAGTCTCTCCCCCGAGTTACGTTTGTGGTTGTTACTTCCTGCTTATATTCAGATCCCAATCATAAACATAGTCAATATCTATGCGACGGGGTTGCTCGGTTGCAGCGAGTAGCGCGGCTAGGTCACTCCGGTAGCCGGCTAGATAGGTCAGCAATTGAGATTCGTTTTCCGCAAAGTCGGCCTGATACCAATCGAATAGGCTAGAGAGCGTCAACGCGCCTTGGTCGTTGATCGTAACCGCCCGAGGGTGCTGGAGAAATACCGACTCCGCTTGGTCTAACTGGTTTTCGATGGTTTCCGCGCTGTAGGCCAAAAGGCTCAGATTGGGGCAGCCTATGCTGGCGCAGTTGAGAACAAAGTGCAGTCGATGGTCGCGCCAAATCGGGCGCAAGATCCGGTGTTCGATATCGTTCAGAGTGACCTTTTTATTTTCAATAGTGAGATACGGCTCATCCCAGGGGCCAAAGGCAAAAAACGGCCCCATGGAGCGGATGCTCTTTTTTTTCGGGTGATCTAAGACCACTTGGACGGTTTGGGCGTTATATAAATTGATCCAGTACGCGAGCTGTTGCGCACGGGTTAGCTCTGTAGGCCGTATCTGGCTTAATTGGGTTAGGTATTCCCTCAATCTGGCTTTAGCGGCATCGTCGAAGTCTGCGTACCTCACGCGATTAATGCCGTCATCGCTGGCTGTGACGTATCGGGACAGCAGCGTTTGCCAACTGTCGTGGCTGACTTGAATGGCGGAGTTGGGGTTGTGTTGAGTCCAATGCCGCCACAGTTCCGACTGCGTTGCCGACACTATGGCAAAGGGGCAAAGCAGCCCGAGAATGATGGCAAATGATAGCGGTCGAAAGTTCATCGTAGGATTGTTCCTTGGCGTTTGCCGGACCCGGACTGCGTTCTGTTAGGATCTGAAAAATCTGAGATTTTCTATCGCCAGTCTCGCAAAAATATTTGTAAGGGAAAACTTGCGGTTGTGACTTGGATTTGCAGCAACAACCATGCGTCGGCGCAACCTAGGCCTAAGTGCCCGGTCAAAGGGGATCTGAATGCGTGGCTCGCGTTACCGGAAAATCGCACCGGCTCGTGCGGAAATCAGGCCCGAGCGAGTTGCTCGAGCCCGATAGGTCGGTTGATGCTAGAACTGGTACCGAGCGCCCAGTGTCCACGTGCGGCCCCGCTGGGGGGCGGCGTCTTTGATGAAGCTGGTGTGCAGACGCTGCTCATCGTCGCTGAGGTTTTCGCCGCGCAGGAAGACGGTAACCTTTTGGCCAGATGATAACCTCGGTTGCCACTCCAAGTGAGCGTCGTAGTTATTGAAGCCCTCTGTTGGCAACTCGTAGCTTGGCACATCATCCTGATCGGCTACCCGCATGGCTTCAAGGATCAGCGCAACGTCGCCCCATTGCTGGGTTAGCGACAGGCCGATTCGGTCAGCCGGAATCAGCGGTAGCTCACTCTCGCTGGCGGTATCCAAAGAGGTTCGGATGACATCGAAAAACCCTCGCATGCTAAGCGTGCCTCCAGCCATTTGAATATTGCTCCAGCGCAGTTCGCCGTCCAAACCTCGGAATTTGGCATCTGCCTGGCTCCAGACGAACACGGGCAGCTCTTCCATTTCAGCGCCGGTGGGGTTTTGATATATGAAGTCATCGAATGACGCATAGTAGGCGTTGAGATTGAGTTCCACGCTGTCCTTGGCCCACCCGAGAATGAAATCGCTTCGATAGACGGTCTCTTCGTCCAAGGTGGCGGTACCAATTTCGTAGCGACCGGTAGCGAGGTGGGCGCCGTTGCTAAAAAGTTCCTCGCCTACCGGCGCGCGCTGGGCGTAACCGAAGTTTGCGGTCAGGGTGAGATCCGAATTGATCGGATATATCACACCTACGGAACCGGCAGTGGCGGTGAAGTCCTTCTTGCTGCCCGAACTTTGGTCTTTGTGCTCCACTTGCTCCACCCGTAATCCCATCTCCAGAGAGAGGCCGTCGAGATCACGCTCGCTCAACCAAAAGGCGCCTAGGTTTTCGCTGTCGACGGCAGGTACGAAGGCCTCTGTCCCAGTGACGGAAAATTCCCGATCTTCGAGTTGGATGCCCCATACGTGCTTGCTTGTCGCCAAGGCGTGGGTGATTTCCAGTCGTGCTTCCAGCGCATCGTTCTCAAAGAACGTCGCAATTTCGCCGTTGGGTTCAATCTCCGCGTGTTCGTAGTCATTTACGCCCAGACGGAAGTTGATGCTCTCGACGCTGCTGGCGGCCCGACTAAGCCATGTGCTTTGTGAATTAGAGAGCGGGCCAGCTCTGCCGATTTCAAGGTCAATGCGCTGTTGCTCTAAATCTAGGATTGGCGTGGTGAAGTCTTCATCAGCGTGATCGCCATCGTGATCTGTGTCATGGTCATCATCGTGATCTGCGTCATGGTCATCATCGTGATCTGCGTCATGATCTGCGTCATGGTCATCGTCGTGATCCTCATGATGATGCCCGTGACCGCCGGGCAAACCATAGACCGCATTAAGCTGACTGATCGCAATGCCTGAAAACCAGTTGTCGCCGACAAAGCTCACGCCAAAAGCGCCACCATCGGTGGAAAAATGGCTTCCGGGCAGAAAGCCGGGGCTTTCTTCGTCCGCGTGAGGCTCTGCGCCAGCCCCGGCTTCAGCTTCTTCTTGGGCGATTAGAGCTGCGGATTCGGTTTCACCGGGTATCTCATAATTGCTTGAACGTCGATCGAAGGCATCGATGTGCCAAGCAATGGCGTCGCTGCGGCCGTCCAGACGGCCAGCAACCGCATGTTCGTTTTCGTTGTCGCTGCCTTGGGCGGTAATCTTGCCGGTAGAGGTTTTGCCTAATTGACCGTGGGGAATGCGGCCGGTGTGGACATCGATTACGCCGCCAACCGCGCCGTTGCCGTAGAGTAGGGTGGCTGGGCCTTTGAGAACCTCGATGCTATCGGCAATAAAAGGCTCTACGGTTGTGGCATGGTCACCACTGGTGACCGACACATCCATACTGCTTAGGCGGTCCTCCATTACTTTTACCCGTGCTCCGCCAAGGCCGTGAATGACCGGCCGGCCCACAGCCGCGCCAAAGCTCGAGGAATTAATGCCGGGCTGGGTACCCAGCACTTCGCCCAGATTCGGCGCAAGGTTACGCCTAAGGGCATCGCCGCTGAGAGAGATGCTGCTTTGGGCTAGACCCTCGGCAGACAGCGGGTGGGCTCGCACGACCACTTCCTCAAATTCAGATGCGGAAGAGGTTTCTTCGGCTAGAAGATTCGGCGCCAAGCAAGCAGTAAATAATGAAAATAGTAAAACTCCCGAAGCTCTAACTTTGCTCCGGCACATGCGATATTCGGGTGTACGTCGAATAGTCATAACAACTCCTTAACGGTAAATACCATCGCCACCGGCGCAGAACCGGTGGGCAAATCTTGAATATTTAAACGGTCGAGAGTGGTTGGGGTGGTGCTCGGGGAGAGCCGCTTGGATAGAGCGTGGCGGTAACAGTGGATGGAGGTAGCTCCGCTACCAACTCACGGGTTGTCGCCTCGAAAGGGGTCGTAAGTTTTGCCGAAGCCGCTCCCAGGGTAGTGCTGGTTTCGCAGATAATGCAATCGTGATCAACGGCGGCGCCGGCATGAACGTGATCGGTGTCGGTGCTCAGGATTATTGCCGCGCAGCCCAGGGCTGTTAGCAGAAACCGCAGCAACAAGGCGCGCAAAGAACGCCCTAAGTCAAAAATGCTGGGCACAGGCATTGCCGACGCAACTGCTTCAGAGCAGTCCGCCGCCGCTGGAACTCTTAGGTGCTGTGCTCTGCGATCCATCGCGCGACTTTACGTTCCAGTAACGGTAAAGGCAATGCGCCGCCGTCCAAAATGACGTCGTGAAATTGACGTATATCGAAATCGTCACCCAAGGCACTTTTCGCCTTAGCCCGCAGCTCGAGAATCTTCAGCATGCCAATTTTGTAGGTCGTGGCTTGGCCGGGCATGACGATATAACGCTGTACTTCTGAGCGAATACTCTCTAATGGCTCCGGTGAATTGGCGATGAAGTAGTCGATGGCCTGCTGTTC
>JAYNPH010000090.1:3567-9172 GCA_038113685.1 Gammaproteobacteria bacterium | reverse complement strand
TGCATGAACAGCGGTTTGTCCACAGAAGATGGCGCGGGACTGGGCACATTGGGTTTCACCGAGCAAGTTGCAAGACAAATGACGTCAGCATCAGGCTTTAGCGGATTCGAAAAGCTCGATGTTGAGAATCCAATGAATAACTACTACCTGCTCAGCAAGTAATATTTTGGTCTGAAAATGGGCAAACTTAGCCGCTTAAAAGTAACCACGCTCCCAGCCGGTGTTATCTGTTGGGGGTGATGCAGAAGGATTTTCCATGAGCGATTCAAAACACCGAGGCCCCCAAGGTATGGGGTTTGATACTCTATCCCTGCACGCCGGTCAGGCACCCGATCCCACAACCGGCGCACGAGCAACCCCCATTTACCAAAGTGCGGCCTTTGTTTTTCCAGATTCCGACGTCTCAGCAGGGCTGTTCAATATTGAACGGGCTTGTCACGTATATTCAGGGCTCTCCTTGCAGAGAACTGGTGTGTTGTATTTTCGAATGGCGGCGCTTGATCATGGTGTGGGCGCCGTGGTGACGGCCAGCGGCCAAGCGGCTTTGCACTTGGCGATTACCACCATCTTGAGTGCCGGTGACCATATTGTTTCGTCTCGCTCCATTTATGGGGGTACGCACAACTTACTGGAATACACGCTGTCTCGTTTCGGGATCACCACCACGTTCGTTGACCCCCGAGATCCGTCGGCGTTTGCCGACGCCATACAGGACAATACTCGGCTGATCTTCGGGGAAGTGCTGGGTAACCCGGGCTTAGAAGTATTGGATATTCCAAAAGTTGCCGAGGTCGCACATGCCAATGATTTACCGCTGCTGATTGATGCCACCTTTGTTACCCCCTATCTCTGCCAACCCATAGAGCTTGGCGCCGATTTGGTTGTGCATTCGGCGACCAAGTTTCTGAGCGGTCACGGCGTTGTTGTTGGCGGCGTCGTTGTCGATGGCGGGACTTTCGACTGGCAAAGCAGCAACAAGTTCCCAACCCTCAGCGAACCCTACGTTGGTTTCCATAATTTGGTCTTCGCCGATGAGTTTGGTCCCGCTGCTTTTATTACCCGAGCGCGCAAAGAGGGCATTCGAGACTTTGGCGCCTGCATGGCGCCCATGACGGCATTCCAGATTCTGCAGGGATTGGAGACCCTGCCCCTGCGTATGGCCAAACATGTCAGCAATGCGCTGGAGGTGGCTGCCTTTTTAGAAAAACAGGACATGGTGCTATCCGTCTCCCATCCCGGCTTGCCCAGTCATCCGGACTACGAGCTTGCCCAGCGAATGTTGCCCAAGGGCTGCGGCGCGGTGTTCAGTTTTGAGCTAAAAGGCGGGCGAGAAGCCGGTCGGGTATTTATTGAATCTCTGAACGTCTTTTCTCATCTGGCAAATGTTGGCGATGCCAAGTCTCTAGTGATTCATCCAGCCAGCACCACCCACCATCGGGTAGACGAGGCGAGCCTTTTGGCTTCTGGTATCGGTCCCGGTTTGGTGCGTTTGAGTGTTGGTTTAGAGGACAGCAAGGACCTAATTGGTGACCTGAAAGTGGGGCTGCGTGCTGTGGAAAAAATGCACAAGCGACAGATCGCCAAGGAGTCCGCATGAATATTCAAATCGATGGTAAGACCGTCGCCTACAGCAATGGCAGCGGTCACCCAACGGAAGATGCGCCGCTGATCGTTTTTCTCCACGGTGCCGGTATGGATCACAGCGTCTGGGTTATGCCCGCGCGGTACTTCGCACGTCATGGCTATCGGGTTATGGCTGTGGATTTGCCCGGACACGGCCGGTCAGACGGCCCGGCTCTGGATAACATCGACGAAATGGCGGATTGGGTAAAGGCGTTGATTGAGCGTATTCCGGCACGCCCGAGCGAAACCATTTTGGCCGGCCACAGTATGGGCTCGCTGATTTGCATGAGCTTTGCCGCCAGATACCCCGATTTGGCTGCAAAAGTGTTATTGCTTGGAACATCGGCCCCCATGCCGGTGGCCGACGTGCTGTTGAACGCCGCTCAAGACAACGATCACGCCGCCATCGATATGGCCAATACTTGGAGTCACGGTCAGCGCAGCATGATGGGCGCCAGTGATAATCCGGGGACCTCAAACTTGTATATGGGTGAGCGCTTGCTAGAGCGGGTAGCCGACGACGTCTATTTTAGGGACTTTACAGCCTGTAATGGTTTCAGCACTGAAAATTATCCCGCCATAGAAACGCCGACCCTGATTATTACTGGTGACGAGGACAAAATGACGCCGCCGAAGGCGGGAATGGCAGTGGCAGATATGCTGAAGAATAGCCAAATCACTCATTTGCAAGACTGCGGCCATTCCATGCTCATTGAGCAGCCGAACCAGACTTTGGATGCCATGGCAGGCTTTATTTTCAGCGGTGATCGTTGACCAGGCTATCGCGCAAGGCAGAACTCAAGGCGTGGCCTTGGTTCGAGAAGAAATGGTCACCGCCTGAGATTGAGTGGGTGGTGACGGCTGGTTGATCCGCAAACCAGCCTGAGTCCACGTAATTGTCATCGCTGCACCAAATTGCATGAAGATCAACGCCGGCAGGTGGCGTCTGTTCCCGAAACGTCATCGCGCTAGTGGGTGGAGCTACCAAAATAGCTTTGGCCGGTCTCATGTCGCGACCCACGAGGTCCCCAAGAGCCTGCCAAAGGACATGGGCGCCAAATGAGTAACCGATCAAAATTGGTGCAGTAGCACCTTTGTTTCCAGCTAACTCATCGATAACTGCGTACAGGTCGCCAACTTCCGGTGGGCTGTAGGTTTGCTGCTGCTTCTCTGCGTCGCTTGCCCGACCACTAATGCCAGCGCTGGCGCCCACACCTCGGAAGTTGAAGCGTGCAATGGTTATCCCCAGCGGCAGCAAGCTCTGGGCACAGATATCCAGCACTTGGTCGTGCATGCTGCCGCCATAGAGTGGGTGCGGGTGGCAAAGAACCGCAGTGCCACGAATCGCTGCATCGGGTTGGGTGATATGCATTTCCAGTTGTCCTGCCGGACCTGCAATATGCTGGGTTTGAGACTTAGGCATGTGAACGGATCCTGTGGCCGCGGTACAGCCGCAAGTGTGCTTTAATTTTAGCCGCGCGTCCTGAATTTCCGGCGGCTGAGAAGCCGGCGCTGGCCAGACGCAATGGATTGCAGCATCGATAATCAGTGGTAGGAGTGATCGTGATCGACTTGTATACGTGGCCAACGCCAAATGGACGCAAGGTCTCCATAGCGCTTGAAGAAATGGGTTTGGTTTACAGCTGCCACGCGGTCAATTTGCAGGAGCAAGCTCAATTCGCGCCGGAGTTTTTGGCTATTTCGCCCAACAATAAAATCCCTGCCTTGGTGGATCACGAAACCGGTCAAAGACTAATGGAGTCGGGCGCGATCTTGGTTTATCTCGCCGACAAAGTATCAGATTTTTGGGGGCATGATCGGTACACGACCCTGCAATGGCTGATGTGGCAAATGGGTGGTTTGGGTCCGATGCTGGGGCAGGTGCATTATTTTAAGAAGTACAATGCTGGCAAATCAATTTATGCGGAGGAGCGTTTTTTCGCCGAGGCCCAGCGTTTATACGGAGTTTTGGACCGGCGCTTGGCGGAACAGAGCTTTGTCTCGGGAAGCTTTTCCATTGCCGACATGGCCATATGGCCCTGGGTTTCCCGCTACGAATGGCAAGGCATTGAGTTAACGGAATTCCCGCATGTCTGCCGGTGGTACGAGACGATCGCGCATCGGCCCGGAGTGCAGCGAGGCTATGATCAGCCTATGTTCGTAAACCCCATCCCGATGCCCGAACGCTGAATGATCCCTCGCTGGGTCAGTCACAGAGCAGGGTTCTTTGCAGCTTGGTGACCAGTTCGCTGCGAGCATGGTTCGAGTAGGGCTCGGCAACACCGTGACCCCAAACCGGCCCGGGCCAAGCCGCGTCGTCTTTGTATCTGGCGATAATGTGGACGTGCAGCATCGGGACCTGATTACCAAGGGCGGCAACGTTCATTTTTTGGGCTCCGGTCATGGATTGAAGGCCCTTGCTGAGACGCTTGATGGCTTGGGTGATCTCGCTGAAGGCGGTTTCTTCCAACTCATGAAGCTCTGTTATGCCTTGAGTTTCCGGGACGAGAATTAGCCACGGGTACCGAGCATCATTCATGAGCAGAAGCTGGCAACCTGCAAGGTGCCCGATATACGCCGTGTCTCGAGCGAGTCGAGGGTCTAGTTCAAAGTCCGCCATAGGCTTGCCGAAAGTTCCTTTGCCGATATGGGTCACGGCGATTATACGGGAATACTGCCCGCCACCGTGGTGCGATGCATGATGCGTTGATATCCGGCGTAGCCCCCTTGGGCGCTGTGCAGGACTGTGCGGTTGTCCCACATCGTCAACATGTTTTCGGCCCACTGGTGTTGGTAGATCAGACCGGGCTGCAGCATGTGCTCGAATAGTCGAGCTAAAAGGTCTGCGCTTTCTGCTTCCGCCATGCCTTCAATGCCGATGGTATACACGGGATTGATCCACAGAGCCTGGCGTCCCGAATCCGGATGGGTACGAATTATTGGGTGCAGCTTGGTTTGCCAAGCGTCGTTGTTGGGTTCAATTGTCATACTGGTACGCTGCCCCCCGGCTTGGACAGCCTCCCTGCTATAGGACTTGCGGGCACTGTGGATGGATCGACGGCCTTCAATTTGCCGAAGTAAGTCCGTGGGCAAAGTCTCCAACGCGCGAATGCCGTCGACGAAATGCGTGTCCCCGCCAATGGGCGGCACAACTTTGGCGTGGAGAATAGTGGCGCTGGGCGGACGAACCTGAAACGACCAGTCCGAGTGCCAACTGCTACCGAAGGGCACAACTTCTTCGTCCGGCTCTCGTCGAATCTCCAGGATATGCCTGTGACTTTTCAAAGGTTTGACGTAGGGATTGTGGCCGAAGTTCCCAAAAGCTCGGGTGAACGCTTCAAGCTGGGTGTGGGTCAATGGCTGATCCGGAAAATAAAGCACCTGATAGCGGTGCCAAAGTTCGCGTAGCTGCTCTACCTCATCTCGGCTCAGCTGTGTTCCAAGCTGGATACCCTGCACTTTGGCGGCAAAATCATCGGCATGAGGGGTAACAGATAAATTCAGCATGCTGGCTCTGAGAGTTCGACCGTTCGGGAACGTAAAGTTAAAACAGCGCCAAGGCAAGCAGGGCCGCAGCGACACAACCTGTACACAAGACATACAACGGTATAGCCCACGGACGAGTGCGTGAGGCGTCGTTGAGGTTTTGCCAGCGATAGAACAGCCAAGCGATAAGCAAGATTGCGGCAGCAATCAGCAGTAGGGGAATGATGTATCTGACCATGTTCTTTTACCGATTTGATCGTTGAGACGAATGGGTCATAAAAGTCGAAATATGGTGAATTTTCTTGCGGCTTCCAACTAGTGCATCTACGCACAAGTTATCGCACAATTACGCTCTTTCGAGGCCGTGGCGAAAGCGACATTGGCCATTTGACAGCGATGGAGGTGAAATGACCACAACGCAGAAAGAACTCAGTGCAGTCGAGCGCGATAAGCCGATTTACAGCACCTTTGGAGAGCTGGCCGATCACGGCTTCTC
>JAYNPH010000090.1:0-3557 GCA_038113685.1 Gammaproteobacteria bacterium | reverse complement strand
TGGCCCCCGGAATTTGTGTATTTATCGCCAGCGTTCATTTGGCCGCCTTGGTATTAGGTATTTGGCTCTACGCTGCCGCGCCCAGCGGTTGGATGTGGGCGGGCACTATCTGGTTCATCGCGCACTTGCTTTTGGGTTCATTGTCCACAACCCTGTACAGCCACCGACTGATTACCCACAACGCGGTGAAGCATGTCAGTCTGCCGGTGCATCTCTTCTTCAATCTGTTCGGGCAGATCTTTAGCGTGCAAGGCAGCGTTCGGCGGTGGGCAGCCAATCACTCGTTACACCATGGTGTAGACCGGCATGGTAAGAAGGAACTGGACCCATACAGTGCGACGTGGTTTCCCGACCCCGTTCGTAACTTTTTGTGGTCTCATACCCTCACACACCTATACAACCATCCAGAGACTGAAGTATATCAGCGATCTCACAACGCTAAGCGTCATCCGATTATCATGTGGCAGGATAGATGGTATGGACTGCTGACCACATTTTGGATCTTCTTGGTGCCGATGGGACTGGGTTTTGCGCTCGGCGGTTTTACCGGCATGTTCGCCCTAGCGGCTGGTTCCATGCTTGGTACGGTGGCGGTTCAGCACAACACTTGGACCGTGAACAGTGTGACCCACATGTGGGGCATCACGCCAGGTGTGAAAAGTTCGGCATCAAACAACTACGTATGGCTGGGGCCGCTGGGAGAGGGTAACCATCACGGCGATCATCACGACTTTCCAAGAGACTATCGCAATGGCTTTGGTATTTCCGGTTGGTTATTGGATCCGACGCGCTACACGATTTTAGCCCTTCGTGCGCTGGGTCTGGTGAAGGGACTGAATCGCGCATCTAAGCATGAGGAAGCCGAAATTGTTGGGCAGCGTAAATTGGCTGAGTTGAGTGTTTTCAAACCGTTGTCTCGGGAAGCTGCTGCGCTTGCCGAGCAGTTAGAAAAGACAGCCTTGAGGCTTAAAAATGAATGGGTAGAGGCGCTGGCTCATTTAGAAGGGCTCAAGCGTCAGTCTCAGCAAAAGGCCGAAGCGGGGCGGCAAGAACTGTTGCGAGACATGGAGCTGGCGCAGCAAGCGGTGGCGAAACGCCGCCAAGCGTTTTTCGAGGCAGTGGACCGCCTGCGATCTCATGTCCAGGTGTACGCCTGATTAAAGGCCGTATCGCCTCTGGGCTTGATGCGGCTATGACGTGTCGCCAATGGTGACGACGTGGATAACGCCTTGGATGACCCAGCATTGGATAGCCTTGGTGCTGCTCGGTCTGTATACGCTCGTTCTCATGTACAACGCCTTTCTGGGGCTTCGAGCCAGTGCTAGCGTCGCGGGCTATTACGTCGGTGCTCGGAATATCTCTGGTCCGATAATTGGGCTTTCTTTCTTCGCCACTTTCGCCTCAACGAACAGCTACATCGGCCACGCCGGAAAGGGTTACGAATACGGCTTAGCGTGGCTGGCCATGCCCGTCATGCTGATCTTTTTTACCTTTGTGTCTTGGCGTTTCATTGGCCCCAAAACCCGTCTGCTGGCCAGAAATTTTGACGCGTTGACCTTGCCCGATTTCCTCGCCGCGCGATTTTTACCGGCGGATTCTGGCCCACGGGCGCCGCTGCGGGTTGCTACCGCTATTATCGTCATGCTGTGCAGCCTGCTGTATCTGGTCGCGATTTTTAAAGGCGCAGGCCACTTGTTTGAGCGCTTTTTTCAGATCCCCTATGACGTGGCTATCGGTTTGGCCTTGGCCATCGTGGTTCTTTATACCTCGGTGGGTGGTTTTGTTTCTGTGGTGAGAACCGATGCCCTGCAAGGCCTTATGATGGTGTTGGGTGCCGTTTTAATCTTTTACTTTGTTACCCGGGCCGCAGGTGGGGTAGACGCCATTACTGGATTGGCGGCAATGCCCGATAAACAATTTGTTTTCGATCTAAACGGGGGCATTCCATTCGTTGTTCTTCTGGGCATAGCCCTATCCGGGTCGTTGAAATTGATCGTGGACCCTCGACAGACCTCGCGGTTTTTTGGGCTGCGCGATGAAAAGGCCCTTCGGTCAGGTATGTGGGTGGCGATCGCGGGCTTAACGGTGGTGCAGTTTTGTCTCTACCCCATTGGTGTCTACGCCCACCTGCTGCTCGATGGCGTTACAGATACCGACTTGATCGTGCCAACCCTAGTGAGTGACCCTGCTGTTTTTCCTTTGTGGGCCGGTGACTTTCTGTTCGTTGCCATCGTCGCCGCCGCGATGTCGTCGATGGACAGCGTCTTGCTTGTAGCGGCGTCCACGGGGTTCCGGAATTTACTGCAGCCTTTCTTAGGATCCCAAACCATGGTCGTCTCGCATCAGCTACGCTGGACTCGATTCCTGGTTTTTTTCTTGGCAGGGCTATCGGCCTGGTTTGCCTTGGACCCCCCGGGTGACATTCTGCAAATCACCATTTTTTCCGGCAGCCTTTACGCCGTATGCTTCCTGCCCGCTGTGGTCCTAGGTTTGTATTGGTCCAAAGGCAGTGCCGAAGGCGTGCTTTTTTCTATGGTGGCAGGGGTGACTACGTTGTTGGTATGGCTCAGCCAAGGATACAGCAGCGTCCTGCACGAGGTGTTTCCGGCCCTGGTAGGTTCTTTGATGGCTTACGTAGCCGTCGCCGCTCGTAGCCGGCACACCGTGGACCTTGATCATTTGCTGGCCGCCGACCCTAGGACGAAGACCTAGCGCTCCTCAGGTGTGATTCTTGGGTCGACGCGGACCGGTCCAACGGCCGCGTCTTCGCTTGGCCAACAGGGCGGCGATAGATCGTTATTTGGCGGCTTCCGCAGTTACTTGGGCGATACTGGGGCGGGCAGCCAAGCTGGCCATCAGTTCACTGATCTGTGGATAGTCTGCGAGCAGTTCCGTGCCAAACATTTTTTGCGCAATTGCCGACGCTAAACCCATGCTGTAGTAGGTATAGAGATCGGCAAGGCCGAATTCGGCTCCAGCCGCATAGGGTTTGCAAACCATGAGCTGAGATACCGCCTGCATACCTCGAGTGACCTCTTGGCGCGTGGTCTCGATAAGTTCGTCGCTGGCGCTGCCCCCAAACATGGCCGCGGGCAATAAGCGCCGCGCCGCTAATTCAACATCCAGTTTAATGTGCAGGGTCAGTTCCAAGGTCTTCGCGGCCGCCAAGGGATCGGCGGGCAGCAACGAGGTTTCTGGATGGGCTCGTTCCAAATAGCTGACAATGGCCAAGGACTCTGAGATGTACTGGCCGTCTACCTCGATCGAGGGCATTTTGCCCATGGGGCTGCGGGCTAAGTTGTCTTCTTTTTGAGTTGGCGGAGCTTTGATCTCCTCGAAGTCCAAGCCTTTTTCAATCATCGCAGCCTTAACAAGGCTGTACTAGTTGCTCATCCGCAGTCCGTAAAGCTTGATCATGATGTTCTCCCATTTCTTAGTAGTGTCTTAACTCCAGTGAGTGTATCGAACCCCAAGGCGATTTACGCTAGGCACAGAGCTATGCGGATGGAAATAGGGTCCACGGAAATGAATAACCAGATATCCCCAGATGCCAAAAG
>JAYNPH010000089.1:0-9189 GCA_038113685.1 Gammaproteobacteria bacterium | reverse complement strand
TGCGCACCCTGAGCCGAGCAGAAGGAATAAAAGCCCTGTGAATAGTCTGACTGCGCTTGTTTGCATGACAAATCTCCCGTTAACCGCTGGCATAGTAGCACCCATCGAATAAATTGCAGATTCCCGCACTGCCGCGTCCTGCCGCCATTCTTGACCTTTAGCCAAACTAGGCGTTTAGTGCGCTCATGTTTGAGCAAACCGATACTTCAGCAAACCTCGGTGCACCTGCGGCGGGCAGCTTTCACTGGCGCTGTAAGCATACGTGGCGGCAAGCATCTTTAAATACCCTGTGGTGCTTACTGGGCTGCGCCATCGGTGATTTGGGTACCATCGCCTATTTTCAGATAACCGCTACACCCTGGCCTGTGTGGGCCATCATGTCACTGGCAATCGTCAATGGTCTGATAACGTCTATTGCTCTTGAAACCCTCATCTTGCTCCGGCAAATGCCCCTAGCTAGCGCCTTCAAAACCGCCATCGGTATGTCGCTGATCTCGATGATCGGTATGGAGGCGGCAATGAATCTCGTCGACGTGGCCGTTACCGGAGGTGCCATCCTAACCCTTGAGGTCGTGCCTCTTATGCTGCTTGCCGGATTTGTAACCCCGCTGCCCTACAACTACTGGCGCCTAAAGGCGTTAGGCAAGGCCTGCCATTAAGCGCCGAGCGGGTTTTAGCCGGCCTTGGGCAACGCGTTGAGCTGCACAGACAATCGCCATCCCAAGGTTAAACGAGCAGCATTCACATCGGCCAACTGCAGGCGGGCCCGCTGCAGGTCCCGGGCTGAATTCATCACATCTAGCCAACTTTTGCGCCCGGTTAAAAACTGACGCTCGTAGGATTCGTAGACGTCCTGAGCTGTTTTGGTGGCTACCTCCAACGCCTGCAGCCGCAAATCAAAGGATTCAACCAAGGCCAGATCGGAACGAATTTGCTCACGAATCATCAGCTCTGCGCTTTCCCGGGCAGCCATAGCCGCGCCGAGGGATTCCCGAGCTTGCGATACACCCGAAAAACTGGAGAGTCCTGCGCCAAGCTGGCTGCGCACGCCCACCAAGACCCGGCTGTCTGGCCCCCGATCGGCGAACTGTAAGTTACTGAACTGACGTTCAAAACGAACAAACAGATCAGGGCGAGTTTGCGATCTGCGGCTTTTGATCTCCGCCCGTGCTGCCCTGATATCGGCTTCGGCACGGCGAATCGCGGGCGCGTTGGCAAGACCAATGTGGATTAGTTCGCTCTCAGACCCGGACGGCAGGCCCGGATAATCCCCACGCCCACGCTCTAGGGCTTCGCTATGCAAGGGCAGTCCAACCAGTTCCGAGAGCACCGCAAGCGCCCGGTACTGCCGCGCCGCCGTCGCCACTCGATCCGCCTTTACCGATTGAAGACGCCCCCGAGCTAATTCCAAATCGCTGCCGGTAGAAACACCCCCGGCAGCCCGCCTCTCCACTTGTTCAAACAGGGTTTGATGGCGCGCCTCACTAATGGTCAGGCTTTGTCTTTGCAGACTGGATGAGAGCCAGTCACCGTAGGTCTGCACCACCCGAAACGCCAACTCGCGCTGCCTTTCTTCCAGTACGGCCTTGGAAACATCCAATGCCGCCCTCGCGCCCTCCATACCACTGCGAAGGCGTCCGCCGGTCCACAGCGGCTGCTCCAAACTAACTATGGTCGCGTAATCATCGCCTTGAAAAGACGGGTCATTTTCGTCCACAAAGGCTCGCTGATAGGACACCTCCGGGGTCGGAAAATATTGCCAACGCGCGGTTTTGATGCCTTGGTCGGCCGAGCGGACATCGGCTCGCCCAGCATCAACCAGTGGGTGAGTCTGTATTGCTCTGTGCAGAAGAAAATCTAGGCTCAGTGACTGAGCTTCGCGGCTATCCTGCCCCGGTTCGAGCCGCGCCTCGGCCTGAATACTGTGTGGCAGAAGAGCAAGAATCAGTGCGCCGATAGCGGTGCGAAAAAAAGAGAATTGAGTGAACACGAAAACCTCGAGCTGTGACCTTGAGCCAACGCATTTAGCGGTCACAGACGAGCGGGATAAAATCGACGCCGATAGCCGGCAGTATTTACCGGATTAACGGTAGTTTTAGCGAATCCTAGCGGGAAATGGGCGCATCACCGGCAGTGGCGGAGAACGCCAACGGCGACATTCCCGAACGACTCGGGCATAGACGCTAGGCTTTGCAAGTCAGCAAGGCGTTAGGCCTTGCGACTGACCTTCACCGGTAGGTGGGTGTAGCCGTTCACAAATGAGGAGAACGTGCGTTCCGGCTCAGCTTGAATTTCAATCTTGTCGAAACGCTGCAGCAGTTCCTCCCACAGAATCCGTAACTGCAGTTCCGCCAGACGATTACCCATGCATCGGTGAACGCCGAATCCAAACGACAGATGCTGACGCGCATTGGGCCGCTCAATATCAAGATCATACGGGTTTTCAAATACCCGCTCGTCCCGGTTACCCGAGGCATACCACATCAGAATTTGATCGTTTTTCTTGATTTCTTTGCCGCCAATCTCCACATCGTGATTTGCGGTACGGCGCATATAGGCTAGCGGTGTCTGCCAACGAATCACCTCTGCCACCATAGAAGGAATCAGGGCCGGGTTAGCCGCGAGCTTGGCAAATTGATCCGGGAACTTGTTCAGCGCATAAACACTGCCAGACATGGTGTTGCGGGTCGTGTCGTTGCCGCCGACGATAAGCAGCAGCAGATTCCCCAGATACTCCATGGGCGACAGATCCTTGGTGTCTTCGCCATGAGCCATCATTGACACCAGATCGTGGCCGGGGTTCTGCAAACGCTCTTCTTTCAGCCGCTGGAAGTATTGCAGGCATTCCAGCAGTTCGTCCCGGCGCTGATCAACGGTTTCAATGATGCCGCCGGGCTGAGGTACCGCGAAGGTAACATCAGACCAGCGCGTGAGTTTACGACGGTCCTCAAACGGAAAATCGAACAGGGTCGCCAGCATCATGGTGGTTAACTCGACAGAAACCGTTTCTACCCAGTCAAAGGTCTCGCCTTCGGGCAAGGCATCCAGCACATCGCAAGTGCGCTGTCGTATCAAAGCCTCCATTTTGCCCAGATTAGTTGGCGCAACGGATCCGGCAACGGCCTTACGTTGCGCATCATGAACCGGCGGATCCATGGCGATAAACGTCGTGATGTTCAACATACCCTCTGGCAGTTCGGCTCCCACCGGGAAACCCAGCGTAATGCCGCTGGCAGAGCTGAAATTTTTCCAATCGGTATCGACTTTTTTAATGTCCTCGTACCGGGTCAACGACCAAAAGCGGCCGGCAATATCGGTTTCATTGAAGTGCACCGGATCCTCTTCACGCAGCCGCGCGAAATACTCGTGCCAACGGTGCTCACTAAAGAGCCGCGGATTAACCGGCAAGATATCTTCAAGAGCCACATCCGCTGCCGCCGGTAACGGCCCCTTCATACTTGCTCCGGCGGCTCCGGGCATTCGTGACTCGGATATCGACGCATCTGGGCCATCTTCACCGCTGTGTTGGACGCTCAGGGGCTGTTCACTCATGGTCTTTTCTCTTACAGGTTTGTTGTGGATCGCGGGCAACAGTGCCCAGAAGTCGATTTGCTGTCAATCCAATCTCTAAGTGCGCTGCCCTTCATCTTCTACTAATGTACCCGCGTGCGACGTAAATTACGGACCAAAAACCAACATGATACAGACCTCGCCCTTTCTTTTGGCAACGGCAACTCAGCGCATTGGCGAAAAGCTGGGGATCAGTCCTTGGGTACTCATTGACCAAGTTCAGGTAAACGTGTTTGGCGAGGTGACGCGCTGGCGCACCCCGGGCCACTGTGACCCAGAGCATGGTAAGACCACACCATATGGCGGCACTTTGCTACATGGCTTCCATGCCATTAGCCTAATCACGCACTTCTACAAAAGCAGCAGCCTGTGGCCGCAAGACGGTAAAGACCCATTGAATTACGGCTTGGACAAGGTGCGCATCCTGCAGCCGATGGTTATCGGCGACGGCGTGAGGCTACGCTCCCACATCAGTCTTTTGGATGCGCAACCAAAAAGCGGCGGCGATATGCTGCTCAAAACCCAACACGATATTGAGGCAGAAGGACTTGAGGGCTTCGCTGTCTATGCCGAATACCTAACCTACTGGCACGCGGCCTAGCACGACATTAAGACAAGAACCGCGTGACTAACCCCGACAAAACGCCCCACGAAGGCAGACTGCAACGGCGCGCCAGCGGAAGCGGCGGCTACGTCAACTCGTTTCGGCAAGTGCTAAAACGCCACGGTCTGACCATGGGATCTGTGGCCTTGCTCGGCCTATTTTTGCCCGACGCTTGGGACCGCCTCGACGCCGCACTGACGCCCCTGCTCCACAGTCCGCTGAAATACATCGCCGCGGCCGGCGGATTAATCATTTTTTTTCGTCTGTATCAGCGGCGCAGGAATCCGCAAGCCAATAGCAGGCATACGCTCTGGCTCGGTTATCTGCTGTTTATCAGCGTGGTGGAGGAAATGGCTTTCCGGCTGTTCCTGCCCAACGAACTGACTCAGGCGCTACCCTTTTTCGCCGCCGTGGTTCTGAGCAATGCGCTCTTTGCCGTGATTCATTACATCACGCTGCGATGGCACTGGTGGAACTGCCTGTTCGTCTTTGCCGGGGGGTTGGGTTTCAGCCACATGCTGTATCAATCCGGCGATCTGGCGATGGTCATTTTAGCCCACTGGTTTTTCACCTTCCTCAACACACCTGCGCCGCCCTCTTCCCGACCGGCCGCACACCCGGACCCCGAGTCCTTACCATAACAGCGGATTCTTGCGTCCGCGCTTGGTTTCAGTCTCAATGCGAGCTGCAAACGGGCATAACGAATTCACAGGAGAGTAAAATGGCTGAAGCGCAACTTGGATTAAGCAACGACGAACTTCTTGGCACGACACGAGCGGTGCGCAAGCGGCTGGATTTCGACCGTCCGGTGCCAATGTCGGCGATCAAGGAGTGCATGGAACTCGCTGTACAGGCACCCTCCGGCTCCAACGCCCAAGGCTGGCAGTTCGTCTTCGTTACCGACGCGGACAAACGCGCGCAGATCGGCGAGTACTATCGTCAGGCCTTTAGCCAATATCGCAATATGCCCTACGCTATTCACAACCTGCATGCCGAGAGTGCCGATCAATCTCTCTCAAGTAGCCAGCAGCGCAGCGCGTCTTCCGCCGACTATTTGGCGGAAAACATGGGTAAGGCGCCGGTATTGATGATTCCGTGCATTGCCGGTCGCATCGATAATCCCGAAGGCGCCAACGTCAGTGCTCAAGCCGGCACCATGGGATCAATCATTCCGGCGGCCTGGAGTTTCATGCTGGCGGCTCGCGCTCGGGGCATTGGTACTGCGTGGACCACCTTGCACCTTGCCCACGAGCGGGCTGTGGCCGACTTGCTGGGCATACCCTATGAGTCCTTTACCCAGGTGGCTTTGATTCCTATCGCCTACACCAAGGGCACGGACTTTAAAGCTGCTTACCGCCCCCCGGTGGAAACCGTCATGCACATCGATCAGTGGTAAAAACCAAGGGCAATCACGGGGCGCCGCCGTCTGCCCTGCTCAGCAGCAGTCGGCGCTATCCAGCGCTCTTGTAATCAATAATCAGCTTCGCCAGCCGTTCGCCGTGGGTATTCTGAGGAAAGTGACCCGCCTCCGGGATCGCATCAAAACCGGCGTTCATACGCTGCGCCCACAACCGCCCCCAATCCTCGGTAAACACGTCATCCGCGCAGCCCCAGATAAAGTGACAGCCTTTGCTGTCATCAGAGGCCCAATTCAACAGGGTACGATAATGCAGGGTTTGAGCTGCGGCATTGCCGTTATGGTAGTTGTCCATGGGAATTGACAGCGGGAATCGACGATAACCGTTGTAACCGGCATCGGGCAGACCCCGGTAGGGCGCTGAAAAGCCTGAGTACATATCCGCAGCCGCACCGCTTAACTGGGGATCCTTGCCGTCCACAAAAGCCTGCATAAAACTGCCCTGTTCCATCAGCCCTGAACTGAGCACCAGCAGCAAACCAATGTCAGGCTCAGTTCTGGCAAAGGTGCCCCCGTCATGCCACCCGGCGTTCCAGCGCCGAATTCCCGCAGAGTATTCGTACTCTGGGTGATGCAGCCACGTGTTCATAATCACCAGATCAGTGAAACGCTCGGGCATGGTGGCCGCTTGAGCCAATCCGGTTGGCCCGCCCCAGTCTTGGCAAACCAAGGTTATGTTTTGCAGATCCAATTCCACTATCAACGAGGTTAGAACTTCGGTGTGACGCGCAATGGTGTACCAGTGAATGTCTGTGGGCTTGTCTGAGCGGCCAAAGCCCATATGATCCGGCGCGATGCACCGGTAGCCGGCGGCGACCAAGCCTGGAATCACATCGCGATACAAATAGGACCAGGTCGGCATACCGTGCAGTAGCAGCATCACCGGAGCATCCTTGGGCCCCTCATCCAGATAGTGCATGCGAAGGTCTTGCCACTGGTGGTAATTCGGCTGAAAAGAGAATCCCGGCAGGTTGGCAAAATTTTCCTCTGCGGTTCGAACGAATTCCGTCATCTTTAATGCTCCTTAGCTAATCAACGAGGGTCGCCTCAGAAAAAAACTGATTGAAGACCCTGCCTGCAAAGTTCCGAGCCTAAACCAAAGTCTATGGCTCCGCCGGCAGATCCTTCAGGGCTTTCTTGTTGCGGAAAAGCACCAAGGGAATAAAGATCAGCGGCAGCAGCTTATCGTAATGCATGGGCGTCAGGCGTTGGGCCAGATCAACCAACTTGGCGTCTAGGCCAACGAAAATTCGGCTGCGGCGTTTGCGCACCCCATTAAGGATCACTTGGGCAGCCCGACTGGCGTGCATACCGTTCTCGCGGAATAATGCCCCCTGCTCTTCTTGTGTGGCGTCTGGCCGGGCAAACATTCCCTGACGCTCTTTTCCGTCTTGAATCGGATTTACTTTAGCCGAGGAGAGAATGTTGGTGCCGATGTGTCCCGGATGCACGCTATGCACCTGCACCGAAGTGCCCTTCATCTCTTTCACCAGACTCTCGGTAAACCCCCGCACAGCGAACTTTGTGGCGTGATAAACGCTCTGTCTTGGTACCGCGATCATGCCGAAGATTGAGGACGTGTTGACAACCGCTGCCTCGGGACGTTCAGATAGATACGGTAAAAATGCCCGGGTCATGTTGATGACGCCGTGCAGATTCACATCCATGACTTTGTCCCAATCGGTCTCTGGCATGGAGGCGAAGTCCGAATCTACCGTGATACCGGCGTTGTTAAACACCAGATCCACCTTGCCATGCTGGGCAATGACTTTCTCGGGCAGCGCCTTGATGGCTTCTTCATCGCCGACATCCAGTACATGACTGGATACTGCTACGTTGTAGTACTTGAGCATGCTCGCCGTACCCGCCAAGGTTTCCTCGTTGACGTCGCACAACACCACATCGCAGCCCCCCTTCGCCAGCAGCACCGCGAGATATCGGCCCATGCCCGAACCGGCTCCCGTAATGACCGCCACCTTTTGCATAAAATCTCGCATGTCTGCCCCTTTTTTCTAATTCGTCCTTCGCGTTGCCTAAAACCTCTAGGCGTTAATCACTTTAAACACTGATACATTGTCTGCACCAGAGTGTAGGAGCGCCGGTCTCCCAACAACCCGGGATACATGCGGTTCATAACGAACGATGCGCTGAGCGCTGCATCTTGATCCACCAAAACACTGGAGCCGCCCCAGCCGCCCCAAAAACAGGCGTTTTTGTTCGGTGACAGGGGTACCACCTCTGAATTCAGGCCAAACCCCAGCCCAAATGCCAGTGGCACACCCAGCACAAGATCTTGCCCGGAAATCCTTTCCTGCATCACCGATTCTGCTGTTGCTTTCGACAACAAGTTCACACCGAAGGCCGATCCTTTGCAGGCCAGCGGCGCTTGGAGGGTGGCTATCGCACGGGCATTACCGTGGCCGTTGGCTGCGGGTATTTCTGCCTGACGCCAGCCATCGGTCCATGAGTCTGTGGCCTCGACGTAAGGGCTGGCAAAAGTTCGCACCGGAATCGAGTCACTTTCTGTCCCTTCCAACCCCGCAGCTAGATCGTTGCCCCGTTCCGGCACGACAAGCCGACTGGTGCGACTAAATTCGCTGGTTGGCAAGCCAATGAAAAAGTCTGCTTGCAGCGGACCGGCTATTTCATCTTGGAAGAAAGTGCCAAGGCTTTTTCCGCTAATCCTGCGTACCAGTTCACCAATCAGATAACCCTGGGTCATGGCGTGATAACCCGTTGCGGTGCCCGGCTCCCACCATGGCGCTTGGGCAGCCAGAGCGCTGACGACTTTATCCCAGTCGTAGTTGTCTTCTCCGGCCATGGGGATATCCAAACCCGACAGGCCCGCAGCGTGATTCATAAAGTGCCATACCTTAACCTTGTCTTTGCCGTTCTGCGCAAACTCTGGCCAGTAGTCGGCAACGTTGGCATCGAAATCCAACCGACCACGATCAGCGAGCACCAAGGCGCAAAGAAAGGACATGGTCTTCGTGCTGCTGTAGACATTTACAATGGTGTCGGACTGCCATGGCCGGGTTTTTTGTTCGTCTACATGTCCGCCCCAAATGTCCACAACCATCTCACCGTCAATGGTGACCGCGAAGGACGCCCCCAGATCTTCGCCTTGGTCAATGCTTTGGGCCAGCACGTCGCGTACCGGCGTAAATTTGTCGTCGCAGAATCCGTGAATCTCAGCCATTTCCTCTCCTTATTAGTCTCTGCCTCTGCACCGTTACAGCGTCAGCTCAACGAAAATCCCCACTGATAAAACGTTCGTTCAAGCAAATACCGGGGTTTGGTGCTGGGCGTCCAAGAGTCGTCCCCGCCTATGCCCATGTGGTAACCGTCAATGCTGACATGTAATCCGCTTTCGGGGCGAAGTTGATGATAGTGGGTAGACTCAGTCAACTGCTCGCGGCCATATCGACTCACAGCAAAATGAAAGCGTCCCGATATCGTCGCGGTCCCAATTTGAGCCTCCGACACATCACAACGCAAACCATTTTCTGACGGAAAAATGTAGTTCGTATGCATGGCATCAAGAGGCGCTCGCCAGCGGCCCACGTCGGCACTGACAAGCCGATCCGGGTAGTTCTCA
>JAYNPH010000088.1:0-9309 GCA_038113685.1 Gammaproteobacteria bacterium | reverse complement strand
AGTGAGGGCAGGGGCGCTTTTTGTATCTTGTTGTGCCAATGCCCCAAGATTTGGTGAGAACTGACCTCGCGTCTGGGTTCTTCGCGCTTAGAACATCCGGAAAAAGTTCATCTGCGCTGTGAGTTGATGGGTTAGAACCTCTAAGATGGGTCTTTGCGAATGGGATACCGTCATTGATTCGATCCAGATTAGGTCAGCAGGAAGTCCGAAAGGATCTCGCCGACGTCGTTGTCGCCCACATGAGATCCCCGTGGAGGCGGCCGATCGCAGTGCATTCGAAGGAAGCTTTTCAGGCTATTCGCTCACGAGTGGAAGACTCATCCCGTCCGCTGATTATCGACTCTTGCTGCGGTACAGGAGACAGCACCCGTCGGTTGGCCGCCCAGTTTCCCGATGCCCTCGTCTTGGGTGTAGATAAATCTGCCCACCGGCTTGCCCGCCACCAGTTTGGTGAATCAAAGAACTACGCCGTGCTGCGAGCGGACGTAAATGACTTTTGGCGTCTGGCAGTGGCGGCAGGGTGGTGTCCGCTCCGGCACTATCTGCTGTACCCCAACCCTTATCCAAAGGCATCGCAGATACGAAAGCGCTGGTATGGGTCGCCGGCGTTTCCTACCTTGCTGGCCCTTGGCGGTCTGTTAACCGTGCGAACCAACTGGTCAATCTATGCCCAAGAGTTTGTGCTAGCGCTGGCGGTCGCGGGTTTAAGCGCCACCAAAACCCAAGCCGGCGGCCTGCCGCCCCTTAGCGCATTTGAGGCGAAATATCGTGAGCGCGGGGACACATTGCACGAAGTTATCTGCGATTTGGGTGACGGGATTCGGGTTCATAACGAACCCGGATAGTCGCTGGATCGTGTTTCGCCCGAGCATGCCGCTGATTAAATGTGTTGGTAGCTCGGCTCACCTGCTCTGCGATTGCAGAATGCGGATGTTGTAGTCTTTTCTCAGATCGCAGATTTTGCTTTCCAGCATGTGCTCGGTGACTGCAGAGTGAGGCCATTTTTGCCGCATCTTGCGCACCTTGGTCAGCCAAATCCAAAAAAACTGAGGCAGGTAATAGAATACTAACTTGAGCGTGCCCAGCACCTGCCCACCCATGAGTTCCCTGCCTTCTTCGTTGAGCCGCCTGACCTCCGGGTCGGCAGCGTAAGTCTTCATTTCTTCGATGTTGATGGTGGTGCCAAACAAGATCCAAGGTTTTAGTACGATTTCGCCAATCAAAGAGGTGTCACAGCCAAAAATCACATGGGTCAGATCATGGTCGGTGAACATTTTGCCTTTTGCTTTGGAGACGGACTCGACTTCTGGATTGGCTCGGTAAAGCTCCGCCAAGCCCTCACGTAAAGTCAGGTCGCAGTCTTGCTTTAGAATTTGCATTAGTTTTTCCTCACACGCCCTTAGTCTACGTTACTCCAAGGGGGCAAGACTGAATAGTGCCTAACAAAGGGTCATCCTTGCAGGACCTTGCGCCGGCGGCATTCAGCAACGCTCTGGGCTGATCAGAAGCGTTGCGCGGGTTCTGTTGGACGATGATCTATGTGTCTTCCTCGATTTTTTGCAGCGCCGCTCGGCCGAGCAAATACATGACAAAGAAGGTAAAAAACATTCCGCCGCCGCCACCTAGGAACGCAAGAACACCCCAAATATCTGCTCCGCCATAAATTGTGTCCTCAACAGACAAGCCGCGATTTGGCGCTACGTTGCCGGCCCAGTAAAACAAGGTATTGCCCCAGCCGGTAATGATTAAGGACCAAGCACTGAACCGAAAATCGCGATCCGAGAGATCCAGCTTGGTTGCGAGCTGAATTAACGCGATCAGCATGATGCCGTTAAGAATGCCGCCGACGTGGGCGGCAGCCCAGCCTCTGTCTGAGCCGGGGATCTCGACCTCCCAGACAGGCAGGGGCCAAAGGTTTACGGCATCCAGCAGTGAAAAAGTTAGCATCAAACCCGCAACGAGGCCGATGCTTAAAACTAAAATGGCGTGAAAGACCACGCGTTTGAAGAGCGCCGTGGTCTGAGTATTTTGATTTAACATTTGAATTGGTCCCGTCTGTTTGGCTGTTTACGTGCTAAGTGCGCTGCAGCAAGCCCATGATTTGGTCGTTTAACTCAAGTACGTTGCCGCCACGTCGATAATGCTCTCGCCAAGCCATAGCAATAGGATTCTGTTCGTCGTTGCAAATGGGGTGCCGGCGTGGGTGGTAGTTCCGCTTTAGAACCGGCAGCGCTGACTTTGCCAAATCAAATCCGAAACCGCAGAAAAAACGCCAGGCTTTGAGCGCTTTCCGGGGTTTTTGGTACAGCCCCTCTCCCCGCACCATGGGGGCATAGGCCTTAAAGGTCTCGGTCAAGATGTGGCTAAAGGCCAGTACGACCATCCACTTCCGGTACCACTCGTGTTTGGCATAAAAAGTGCGATAAAAGTCGAAGGCGACCGCGCCGTGTTCAACCTCCTCCACTTGATGCCATACCCATAATGCCCGCAAGACGGGATCTGCGTTGTCCATCAGTTCGCGGTATCGCTGCAGGATGATGAGGCCGCCGAGAAAGGTAAAGGTCTCGTAGCCGGCAACGAAGCCAATTTGAAATTTTTTGTCGCGGAGAGCGAACTTCGCAAAGACATCGCCGCACGCGGCGTTGATCTCGTTGATACGCGGGTAACGTTGGCTTAATCGCTGGGTCCACTTGGTAAAATTGAACGCATGGTGGGACTCCTGACCAATAATGGCCTGAACATCCTGCAGCAGCTTGGGGTCGTCGATATCGTCCCGATAAGCTCGCATAACGCGAACGAGAAAGCGCTCAAAGTGTGGGACATCCACTCCCAGCGCATTAATGAACATAGCGAACTCGGGTGAGCTTTTGCTCCACACAGGGTCCGTTGCTGCTGGGTCGAATTTCAGCGGCCGAATGGGAATGTCGTCCATGGGGTGCATTTTCGTAAAGCTCCAGCTGTCTAGGGTTGGACGACTCCGCTTTGCTGCGGACCCGATTTTTCTCCAATTATGCGCGGCGCAGCGGGTAGCGTCTGTGGCGCAGGCCACAGAACGGGCAGACCGTCGCCGCGTAAGGTCTCGCCGATTTCGATGGCTTCCCGGTCTAGGGGGAAACAAGGCCAAGGCTTAACGCGCTGGGCCTGACTGGCGATATAAACAATGGTGAATACCCGCCGTGTGCGATCGCTGTCATTGGCAGATGCTTGATGTACGGTGAAGCCGTCGTGCCAAACAATGGAGCCCGGGTCGACGGCCATCCACTGCGGCTGCGCGCCCCCCAGTTTAGGGTCTTGCAAAATATCGTAGGGCTCCGACTGGTGGGTGATGTCGACTGTTTTCAAAGAACCAGCGCGGTGGGATCCCGGTACATAGGCCATGGCGCCGTTCTTTGGTGTAACCGCATCAAAGGGTATCCAAGCGCTAACCAAGGGCGCCTTGCCGATTGGCCAAAAGGTTTCGTCTTGATGGGCGGTAGTTTCTCGACCGCCGGCTTCTTTGTACAAGGCTTGATCCTGCCACAGGCGCACACTGTCAACGCCCAGTAACTGGGCAGCCATGCCAGCTAAGCTCGGGTGGCATGAGAGGGCGCGAACCTGTTCGTTGGTTTCCCAAAGCCGCATGCACTGAATAAAGCTCTGTTCGTAGGTGCTTTTTTCACTCACGTTACGCCGATCAGCGGCAGTTCGGAGGGCGACTTCGCGATCCACGGCTTCTGCGTATGCGGCCAGTTCCGCAGCGGATAGGCCGCTATCGGTTTTAACAAAACCGTCTTGCTGGAAAGCCTCGATGGTGCGTTTATCGAGCACTACTGGAAAGTTAGTTGCGGTCATATGAGTTGTCTCCCTAATGTAAGAGGGACCAATCCGGTTGGCTTTCCGGGTGGCTCAGTTCGCCAAAGGCATTGCGCACCACTCGGCGTTCGTTGTCCAGCCAGTGTTTCCAGTCGGTACAGGCCACCAGTTCGTCTTGGCGTTGGGCTTGATGATGTTTCAGTAAAGCCTGCATTTCTCGCTCTGCTTGGCTGCCGGTGCCCGCTAAATTATGCATTTGCAGCGGGTCTTCCTGCAGGTCGTACAACTCGGTCTTGCCGTTAAGCCACTGGGCATAGGTATGTTCGCGGGTTCGCACACCGCGCCACTCGGCACCGTCTTGGAACCAGTCGAACCACTTAGAGAAATTCATAATAAAGGCAGAATCATCGATCTGGCCTTTGCCCAATATGGCAGCCGCCTTGCTGGCGCCCTCAATGCTGCGTGGCACCGGGATGCCAGCCAGTTCGCATAGGGTAGGGAACCAATCCACCATCGACACGATGCTATTGCAGCGCTCGCCCTTCGCTACCGTGCCGGGATAGCGAACAATGCCGGGGATGTGGATTGAGGCGTCATACGGATTTTTCTTGGACCATGGGTTCACCCCTTGGGCACCGCCCTGTGTGCCATGATCAGACGCGAACACGACGATGGTGTTATCGGCTAATCCCTTCTCATCCAAATAGGCCAGCAAGTTACCCAGCATATCGTCCACGGCAAGGATCATGGCCAGATAATGACGATACATATCCAGCGCAGCACCCCTCACCGAATCAGGCACATTGGCCGGCAGCGTGAGAGTCTTGGGGAGCCGGTGATAATAGGCTTCAGGTGCAAAGGTAAAGGGTGTGAAGTGAGGCTGATGCGGTGATAAGAACAGCAAAAACGGATCCTCACCAGCCGAGTCCATAAACTCCTTGCCGTAATTCAACAGGCCATCGGTTTCGTAGCCGTCCCAGCGTTCGTAGTTCCAGTCGTCTTTGTGCACGAATCCGTCGAAATACACCATGTGCTGGTTATATGCCCGCCAATAATCAAAGCCGAGTCGATCTCGACCTTCCGGTACCCAGTCTGGATGTTGGGGCATGCGATCCAACGCTGGCCAGAGGCCTGTGTGCAGATGCCACTTGCCGACCCAGGCCGTTTTATAGCCTTGATGGGCGAAGGCGTCGCCGATGGAAATCTCGCTATGTCGAGTGCGTGTGGTGTTGATTAGGTGCCCGGTGGTTTGTGGGTAGCGCCCCGTCAGCAGCATGGCCCTCGCCGGAGTACATACCGGACAGTTGGAGATGGCCTGCTCCAACACCGTGCCCTCGCTTGCGAGCCGGTCGATGTGTGGCGTATCAATCTGCTGTTCGCCAAATAAAGGTAGCGACTGTGCTCGCAGTTGATCTGGGAATAACACTACCACGTTGGGTCGGCGGCTCATGCCTGAACCCCCGTCAGCCGATGCGTGACCAGATCCAGAAATGCCTCTTGATCGCGCCAATTCAAGGCGCAGTTAACCGGGCTGCCAGCATCATCGATGAGCGTCTTGCCATCCGCAGTAATAACAATGGGTAGACGCTCCATATCAAGAAGCGTGTCAGCAAACCCCAGATAAATCGCGACAAGGTCATACAAGATCGAGCTTTGTTGTTGGGGGTTCATGTCTTTCAAAATCGGCCAGTGGCTAACGGCCTTAAACCAAGCCAGATGATTGTCTATACAAATACCTGCAGGGCTGGCCGGCCCGTTGCGCTCTGCGGCTTGCGCGATGTCCGCAAAACGCTGACCGTCCAAAATAATATCGCCACAGGTATCCAGAGGCGTAATCACTTTTTCCCATTCTGCCTCGAAGACCGCGCGGCAAGACAGCGCATGTAGCTTAACGTTGAATTCCCGCATGGGCTTAGGCGCGCCAAGATATCCCCGGTGGATGCTGCCGTGCATGCCGACGAATTTAGCGTTGACGCAAATCCGAGGTTGTCGCGCCAGTGCCGCCGCAATGTTCGGCAGCGGGCCGATACAAATCAGCGATACGGTTTGGTCAGCGTTGACAATGGTGTCGCATATGGCGCCCACGCCATCTTGAATCACTCTTCCCGGATAGTCGGCCAGATCGAAATCGCCTAGCCATTCATCATGGGTGTGAGGATTGTCATCTAGGGGAATGCCAATGCCGATAGGGATGTGGGTGCATCCCAGCAGCGTCAGCATCTTCGCCACAAGCTTGGCACGATAAACCGTATCGCCAGTGGTGGTGGTGATCAGTTTGACGTCCAGTTCCGGGCACTGCAGCAAGAAGGCCAGTGCCCACACATCATCTACGTCGTGGCCAATATCCGTATCGAGTATGGTGGGTATGCCCATGGATTATTGCTCTTGTTATGGATAGTCGCCGGTCTTAGAAAAAGACGAAGGAGCGAACAACCACGTTCTTGCGGCAGCGAGCATCCGCAGGAGCGGTTGGGTCGACGCAAGCGGAATGAAAGGACCAGCGCGAGACAGACCCGTCTGTAACG
Source organism: Gammaproteobacteria bacterium (assembly GCA_038113685.1). Taxonomy (GTDB): domain Bacteria; phylum Pseudomonadota; class Gammaproteobacteria; order Pseudomonadales; family Azotimanducaceae; genus UBA4421. The sequence goes on along the minus strand of JAYNPH010000088.1, from coordinate 2,992 downwards.
GAGTCGTAGCACTTGAGCATGGAGACTTCGTTGGGTTGTTGCTGGGGCAGCCAGTACCACTCGTGGCTGGGGCGGTAGGTAAAGCGTGTGGTTTCGCCAACGCGATCGTCGTAAACCCGATAGTTGTTAATGTAGGGCTGATCGGCAAAAGAAGGCCAAGCGCACAGCACAAAGGGATTTTGCTCCACGGTTTCCATGGGCTTGGCTAGATTTATGGACATAAAGCGACGAGACATTTTGGCATCCGCCTCTGCCTCGGTGTAATGCTGTTCGCGCCCGAAATTACGCAGATTCCGCACCAGCAGTTCCCGGCAGCGAACCCGCCCGCTGTTATCGTTTAGATCGTTGTGAACCAGATTGGCGTAGTGAGCATTTACGCCCGGGTTCTTCGCATCCTGATCCTCGGTTCGATCTCCCTCATAATCTTTGTCGAAAACATCGTGGTTGTAGACCAAGGCGTCGGTGGCATCGGGGAAGAACTCCAGCAGCAGTTTTTCCATCTCAGGGTAAAACACACGACGTACTTCTTCAGAGTCGTAGAAGTTGTTGCAGGCCGATTCGCACTGGGCAAGCGAGATTCCCAAGGTGTCCATGCACTCAGGCGTGTCAGGCGACAGGTTCGGGTAGTACTCGGATATGCGCCGGGCGTCCCTCAGAACTTGGGGGAAATACAAACTGCGGCGAGCATTGTCGTACTCGTCCTTGGCAAGCTTGGCCGCTTCGTCCGTGCGAGCCGGATCCTGCCAAATTGCGTTGGATGGCACCACGGAATAGGAGGGCGCCTGAAAAATCGTATACCGCAAAGGCAGCGCAACGCCGCCTTCGGGAACTTGCGGATTCTTTTCCCTGATGTGATCCATGCACTCTGCATAGCGCCTAAAGCCAAGGCCCCAGTCTGTTTTGATGGGGCCGGGCTCGGCATTTTCGATGAGATCTGTCACCGTTTGTCCGTCGCCGCCGGCTATTTGGGTTAGGGCATCGGCTACGGCCGCAGTTGTGCCGGCATCGCCGTCGACGTCTAGGCTGGTATAAGCTTTGCCGCGGTTAGCGGCGATCGGAGCGGGCTGGCCTGCGGTTAGCTCTACCTCGGGCACGTAGGGTTTTGATGAAGCTGCACTCATAATCGACTCCTCTCCAAGAGTTTTGAACTCTGATAGTGTCAGAAAGCGCATGGGGTCTCTAGAGGATGCTGCGGATAACCGCTAGCTTCGTCTGGATTCAGCGGTGGCCGATGTTGTACTTTTCACTACCCGGTCTCATTGGGACACTAGGGGACGGGTCGGGCCAACGGCGACAAGCACCAGCTCAGCCCTCAGGTTGAAGAGAAAACCTCAGGGTTCTTGCCGAGAGGAAACATTGACAGGGAAAGTTGAGTTGAGAGGAAACTATGGTTCGGCTGAGTGACCTTCCAGAGTATGAACAAGCGCATCTTTTGGCGAAGAAATTGCCGGCTATGACGCCGCCCCAGTGGGTGGCGCCCAGTAAACCGCTAAATCAAATGCGCGTGGCCCTGATTACCACCGCCGGGCTGCATTTTAGGGATGAAGCCGCATTCAACTTTTTAGATGCCGGCTTTCGTCCCATTGCAAACGAAGCCAACGGGGCTGACTTAGTGATGTCTCACAGTTCCGTGAATTTCGATCGTAGTGGCTTTGCCGAAGACGTTAATTTGGTGTTTCCCATCGACCGTTTTCGAGAACTGGAACAGCAGGGCCAGATCGGGTCTCTCGGTGATGTGCACTACAGCTTTATGGGGGCAGGGCATACGCCCGATGCCTACGAGCAAGGCGCGGAACAAGTAGCGGGGTTGCTGAAAAAAGACAAGGTCGATGCGGTATTTCTCACCCCGGTCTGACCCAACTGCACCCGCGCCGTGTGCGCGCTGGGCTACTACTTAGAGCGAGCCGGCATCATGACGGTGAGTATTGCGCTCGTGCGCGAGAACGCTGAGAGCCTGCGGCCGCCTCGCAGCCTGTGGGTCAGCTTTCCCCTCGGTCGCCCCCTAGGTGTACCCAATGATGCCGCTTTTCAGCGTCGGGTGATCGACGCAGCACTGACTCTGCTAGGGCGAAAACAGGGGCCGGTGCTAGAAGACTACGGTGAAGATGTGCCGAACGTTCCCACAGATAACACACCAGCGTGCCCTGTGTCGTTTCCAAGCGATGATTCGTCCTGGCACGGCCGGTTAACCAGCGAGCTAGCCGCACTGCAGCCTTGGTATGAAATTGGACAAAGTCGGCGCGGCGGTAGAACCCTAGTTGGCGTCAGTGATTCGTCCATACAGGACGTTATGCAGAGGTTGGCGGAAGATCTAGACAACCAACAGTTGCCCGCAGACCTTGTGTGGTTTAAGTCCGCCATAGAAGATGCTAAGGCTTACTACTTGGAGGCCCTGACAGCTCAGCCCGGTGATTATGATCAGGACGCGCTTTACCAAACACTGTGGCATGACACCCAGTTCGGAGCAGGACTGCGCTGGTTTTACGACCAATTTGCGGCAGACGACAAGCTGTCAGGGTTTGCCGTCATTGTGTTACCCAGAGAGGCTCTAGAGGAACTAGGCGAGGAGCCGATCAGGAGATCCAAAGATGAGAATTAATCCGATAACCGATCACTTTGTGGCCGATGTGGAAGGCGTCAACATAGGTGCCATCAGCGATGAGGATTTTGAGGCGGTTTATCAAGCATGGCTGACCTTCGGCGTGCTGCGTCTGCATAACCAGCCGTTAGACGAGGAGAGTCTGCAGCGTTTCAGTAGTCGCTTCGGCCCCCTAGAAGAAAGACCCATGGGTCGATTGTCAGCCGAAGCACGAGCGAAAGTAAAAAACCGCTATGTGACTCAGCTGTCGAATATTGTTGAAAACGGCAAGCCCATCGGCGGCTTGGGCAATTCCGAAGCTAATTGGCATTCGGATATGACGTATGTAGAGACACCGCCGCCGGCCAGTATCTTGCTCGGTATTGAAATACCCGAAATCGGGGGCGACACCTA
>JAYNPH010000087.1:0-4034 GCA_038113685.1 Gammaproteobacteria bacterium | reverse complement strand
TATGCCGTTACCCTAGGCTCTCTCGCACGCCCCCCTAAATCGAGGGTTTAGGCCCACTAAGTCCAATAGCCGAACACGAAAATACTGCCCGGAATGTCCGTTAATGGACGCAACCAACCGCCTCATAATCCCTTGGTCCTTGGTTCAAGTCCAAGTAGGCCCACCATTTTTCAATAACTTAGCGGCAATTTAGTCTTAAATCGTCCTATACACACTCGTAGCATACTTTACACACCACTCCACTCGTCCAATATAATGCACATATGGAACAAAAGTCCTTAGTGCTATTAGAAGACAAAGTTGTCATTTATCAACGTGAGCGCAGCAACGTATGGCAAGCACGTATGAAGTTAGGTGACAGCAAATGGCACAGACAAAGCACACGTGAGCACAATGAAGCTGAGGCTAAAGAGAAAGCGTTAGAGATTTACTACGACGCACGTGCAAAAGCTAAAAACAATCTGCCACAAGCCACACGCCGTTTCTCCAATGTTGCAAAGATGGCGATTGAGCAGATGGAGAAAGAGTTAAACAACGGCAGAGGCAAAGTTGTTTATCCGCCCTATACCGCCTTTACCAAATCAACAAGCTAGTGACACTAATGCTTAAAAACGAGTCGAATGCGCACGGTTTAGTCTGTATGAGTTATATATAAGTGCGAATGATTGACTGACTATGTGACACGCATAAAAAAGCCGCCAAAATATCGGCGGCTAATTCAGGCAAGTATGATTAGAAAGATTTAGTTAGTTCAATTTGCATTATATCTAAGTCCAACTCATTACCATTTGTTGCTTCGCTCTTTATTCTAAATACTGCAAACTGAGCAGAAAAATATTCGGTAATGTCTTGCTTTATACCCAACCCAAATGTTTCGTCTTTATCAATTGAATCGACAGAAAAATCAAGCTTATAACCAGCACCAACAGACAAATCATCACCTAATCCATATTCGTAACCAAGAGTCCACCAACTGTCTTCATCTTCATCTATTGTTAAAGCAAAAGTTAAATCTGAACCCACACCTTTATCTAAGTCACCTTATGTCAACATAGCATCAACTTCACTACCAGATTCTTTATCGTCATCTGAATCAACTGTATATTCAGATTTATACGTGGTGACTGATAACGTTGGATAAAGATTTTCAGCTATTTCTGAAAATGAATGACTTAGTTTGAGATACTTATCTTCATAGTTTTTGAAGTCATAAGTTGCACCGCCTGACTTAAATTCACCAGTACCAATATCATTCGTATAACCAATGACAATTTGGTTGTATTTGGCGCCGCATTAACAACAGAAATTGGCGCAACACAAAGCGCCACTGCGAAAAGCTTTTTCATAAATATTCCTCAACATAAATTTAATTTAACGAGCGAATATTAATTTTCTTTTCTAAACTAGGCAGAGCTTATGTCTAACTTTGTGATTTAAATCAGATAGTACTTACTGCTTATTGCTTACCGCTAATCGGTGAGGTCCAAGCCCGCTCCTGCAGCGTTTTCTTAAGATCGGGCCGAGGCGGTACTCCCGCTTTGATCGCATCCCAAGTTGACCATCGACACGTTGGGTTTTCTAAGGCTCTAGCGTAGTAGAAGGCCCGTTGCTCTGGGTTGTGCTCGGGATCTTGCCACACCACCTCAAGACTGGACGCCCCCACTCCCTGGGTGATTGAGCAGTCGGAAAGATCCACTTTGGCACCGTTGTCAGGGCAGCGATGGGTTTCAGGGTCGACCCTGCCACCGTCCGAACAGGCAACATCATAGACCTGCTCGTAGGTCTCTCCGTTATCAACCCATCCTTTGACTATCTGCAACCGCTGCAGTGAAGCGGAGTTAGGGTCTTGTAAAGCACTTGCAACCAGTTTGGGCGCACGACCACTGGCCCCGTTCAGTTCAGCTCCCATCGGAACGCCTTTGGCGTATCGCTCGGCAATCCCTTCGTTGTCCTCGTAATCATAACCGGCGAATAGACGAATCTTGATTCTGGGGCCAGACGTTGCAAAGACTTCTTTTCTTCGCAGCGCCGAGTAGAGAGCTTCACGCGTGTTCTCCTCTGCCCATACACCCGTTAGCCCTGAGGCACTCCAGGTTTCGTAGGCACCGGTCGCATACTCTTTGCCATTGATCTCCTTGACATTTACCCGACCAGCAGCGCGAACCACTTCTGCCTGCCCCTGATTCATCGGCACGGAACCACGCCGGGCACCATCGGCGTCCAATAGACCGACCTTTGAGAAGAAGTTTGATTCATCCAAGGAGGATGCTCCCACGTGGGTATCTGTGGCACCCACAAAGCCAAACTGATACGCATTCGTTATGCCCGCGTCAGCAAGAGCTAAGCCGTCCAGAAGCGCCTCTCTAACATAGGACCCTTTAGGCTCACTCACCCAGGTTGTCGCAATTCTGTAGGGCATAATTTCGAAGTCTGCCCACTCGTCCGAGTCGGATAACAACGGATGTGTTTCGGAGGTCCCTTTGACCTGGGTGATTTCTACTAAGGGCTCGTTTCGTATCCGCTTACGCGCCCATTCCTCATCCAATGGATTGTTTGCCCAATCCACCAATTTGAACATTTGACCGTTAGACCCGTTTGAGTTGTGGGGAATCGCAAGCGCCTCGATGCCATTTTGCCTCAAGCCATCCATCCAGTCCCAAAGACCTTCGGGGTTTTGGCTATGAAAACGCGAAAAGGGCACAGATGGCAGACGATCTGCGCCCTGAAAGATCACGTTTCTGTGCAGATTGCCCCTGTCGTCTGTTGAAGAGGTGTATTCATAGGCGACAAAGGTCGTGAAATTACCCGGATCATTAAACACTTCTGCCGCACGTATCGTATCCGACCAAGCGTCTCTTGCGATCTTATGCACTAAGGCCTGATCGAGGGTTCCCGCTCCAATCATCGCCATGGAGTCGGGTAAAAAATCGCCGAACGCCTCACCGCGTTGGGGCAAGCTATCAAAAGTCTGATTTTCAGGGGCATTTAGATTGTGAAGACCCTGCACATGCTCGTACCTTGAAAACTCCGTGGTTGGATCTGCGGCTTCTTTAACCGCCCCAAGAAACATGGCGTGGTCGGTCACAGCATAGAAATCCAAGGGGGCGCCCAGCTGAACGTCAAAACCGGCGGGGTGTTTAATTGCTTCCCCGCGGGCAAATCGATACGCATCGTAGGGCGAGGCAACTGTGCCGAATGCAAACGCGTCGAATGAGTAGTTAGTGTGTACATGCAAATCGCCGAAATAAGCATTTCGCTCAGCATTTGACTCAGGGTTCGCGTTAAAGGTGTCCGGTGGTATATTCAGTTCTACACCACCAAAACGCGGGGGCGGTGAATCTTCAGAACCCATGCCCTCGGCGCTGCTGGCACCGCCTACCGAGTCGCCGCTGTCCGTTGCTGGGCTTTGACCACAACCAAACGTCAACAAGGTAGCTGCCGCTAAAGCCAGCGCTAACACCCAGCCTGATAAAGAATCGTGTATTGCTTTCATAGTTCTAATCTCAAGTCGACTTGTTGTCGATCCCCTCTGCGTTATTAGGCTAATCTGCTGCCATCCTATGACAATCTAACGAGCTCATTGATAACCAGCGCTATCCCCACGCCTCAAACTGATGATCAATGCCTCTCATGAATTGAGAATATATCTTCACATATGGTAGAACTCAATTTTGCTATGCTGTTAGTAGAGTACCTACCAAGTGCACCTATTCAGTTGGCCCGAGATAACTGAACCGCAAAATCAATACCCCTCACGAGGAGTGCTTACTTGAAACGCTGGCTAAAAGACCCGGTAACCTCGTTTGTCATCGCAGGAACAGCAATCTTCGTTCTGTCTGGCATGTTCGCTGATTCGGAAATTTCTTCTGTCGTGGAGCTGACGGACTCGGATGTTCAGCGACTCACCGGAGTTTGGCGCATGCAAAAAAATCGTGAACCTTCTCCGGACGATCTGGTGGACATTGTCGATAATTTCGTCAAGGACGAAATTTACTTCCGCGAATCCAAACGACTGGGGTTGGACGTTAACGACT
>JAYNPH010000086.1:0-9589 GCA_038113685.1 Gammaproteobacteria bacterium | reverse complement strand
CCTGCGACCACTTGGCCCCCAGCCAAGTGCGCTACCAGACTGCGCTACGCCCCGAGGGGCCGCATGATAGCTTATGCCTTTGCCCTTCGAAAGTTCCTTGCATATGTTATTGCAGCGCGCTGTCAGGCACCCAATTACCATGAGCTCCATACGGTACCCGGAATGGCAGTTCTACGGTCGCCACAGGCGCCCCGCTAAAGTTTTGCGCGTCCACAATAATGAGCCGCGACTTGCCGGTCGTTTCACTGTGCACCAAGCTCACCACCCAGCCCTCATCTTCCGCTGAAGCGCTGGCCGCGGGCACAAATACCGGCTCTGCACCACGGGTTCCCTCTCCTAAATCGTGCTCAGCGCAGTGGCCACTTTGTAGGTCGTATTGGTAAAGCTTCGGGCCATAGACAGGTTCCTCGCTGTTACCTTCACCATCAAGAGCCATAAGATAGCCGTAGCGAGATTCCTGACCCACCAATGAATCGTTGACCCGCCCGAAGTCCGCTGGACGGTCATCGATTGGTTGTTCTGAAACCGTGCCTCGGTTTAGGTCGATTTGCCAGCGATGCAGTCGAGACACCTCAGAATAATCGCCGGAATCGGCGCCAAAGGCGGAATTCTGTCGGGAAACGTAGAGCGTTATGACGCCGTCTTGGTCCCACGCGTTGACTTGGTGAAAGACGTAGCAAGGGTCTATCTCGAACCAACGAATATCCGCCCCGCTGCCATTGCGGGGCATCACGCCCAGCCTAGCGCCACTCTCACGCTTAAAGCGAAACGGAATACCCGTGGCCAGCAGATCCAAATCTAAGGCCAAGGGTAAGTCCATAAAGATCACGTAATTCTCGGTAATGTTGAAGTCGTGCATCATCACCATTTGCGGCAGTTCAATTCCCTCCAGCTGCTTAAGCTGTCCGTCTGCGCCGATGCGGATATAGTTCAAGTAGGGCTGTGCAAAGTTAAAATAGCTAAACGCCAGTAATTCTCCTGTGATCGGGCAAACCTTAGGATGAGCGGTCATGGAACAGGTCAGCGCCTCGTCATAATTCTCGCAGCCAACGGTATTGAGCTCGCCATCGATGCGCCAAGGCCAGTGGGCTTCTTCTAAGCACAGTATTTTTTTGTTGTGGGCGACGATATGAGTATTGCCCTTGCCTCGCCTGAGGTCGCCCAAGGCGCTACTGGGATCAGCCAAAGGGTCGGTAATGTCCGGCGTTTGAATAAAGCGATTTCGATACCACTCGGCTTTGCCGCCGCTAAGCCTTATGCCGTGAACCATGCCGTCACCCAAAAACCAGTGGTCACCCTGGCCAGACTTTGGGTTTGGTCCGGTGCGCAAATACACACCACTCAATTCAGCAGGAATGCTTCCCGTTACAGTCAGTGATGTTTCTGTGCGCTCCTCGATCATGGGGCTCCAGTTGCCGCGAAGAAACCATGGTTTGGTGCTTTCTGTCTGCTCTGCCATTTTTTTATCCTTTTTAGCTTCGCGTTACGCCGGTTTCGTCAGCTACTTCGCCGCAATACCTGATCGGGAACAAGTGCGCGTCGGACGCGGCCAGCTGGGGCTACCCCCACACCATCCTGCTCGGCCATGGAGACTCTGAGCCGCCGTTTTTTGCCTCGACGTGTGGTGATTTCATAATCACATCGCGTCACGGGCCCAGCGAAAAACCCCCGCCGTTTGGACAACTTACTGCTGCCGGTTTTTAGCAGCCGTATTGGATAGGTATCCTCGCCATCATGTACGAATGCGCCGGTATAACACTGCGGCGTGAACATCAGCCCGGAGATCAAGTCTGTGCCATTGGGCTTCGGCAGAATTTCGAATTCAGCCTCCCGGCCGTCCAAAAGCTGGGTGCTGTGTTCGTCCATAATCACCACTTTGTACTCGTCGTCCTTACTCTCGCTGCGCACCAAATAGCTCTGGGTTTGCGGCCGCTGATCCACCCAAATACCACTGGAGACAAAAATACCCTCCCAGTTGTAATAGGCGTTTAATGATTGCGAGGTTATGAATCGACCAAACACGCCATAGCGGTCATTTTCGCGAAAAACGCTGAGGTCTAAGTCGCCGGCGACAATCGGACCCATTCGGGCTTCGTAGGCAAAGGCCGCGGCCTGAGGTAGTGGCGAGGAGTTTGACGCCATTGACCGGGCTGATGCTGGGCAAGCCAAAAGACTGAGCGCCACGCACAAGGTCATCGTCAGCACGTGGCAGCGCGTCTGAATTGCCGTTAAGAAGGGGAAGCCGGTTGGTAAAAAAAGCTTAGCGGCCATGACTGGGAACGCTGCGGCCAATGCTCAGGCTTTGAGCTCACGCAGCAGTTCTTCCAGTTCGGTAATCATTTGTTTGACTAGAATACTGGACTGAGTGCGGTCTTCTTTCGCATTTTCGCCTACCAGCCGCTGTCGCGCCCCGCCGATGGTGAATCCATGCTCGTAAAGTAAGCCACGAATTTGGCGTACAATGATAACGTCTTGCCGCTGATAGTAGCGCCGGTTACCGCGCCTTTTCATGGGTTTAAGCTGCGGAAATTCCTGTTCCCAATAACGCAGCACATGAGGCTTTACGTCACATAACGCACTCACTTCGCCGATGGTGAAATAGCGCTTGCCGGGAATCGCTGGCAACTCATTATTGTTCGTTGTCTCCAGCATTCAGACCTAATCCTCTGCCACAACCGAGGCGGCGTCGCCGGAATAAGCTTCTACGCGGGACTTTAATTTTTGGCCGGGCCGAAAGGTCACCACACGGCGTGCGCTGATCGGTATTTCTTCGCCAGTTTTCGGATTACGGCCGGGACGTTCGCCTTTCTCACGCAAATCAAAGTTACCGAAACCCGATAGCTTCACCTGTACGTTACTCTCTAACGAGTCCAAAATTTCGTCAAAGAACAGCTCAACAATCTCTTTCGCTTCGCGCTTGTTAAGCCCCAGCTCATCGAACAGTTGTTCAGCCATCTTGGCTTTCGTCAGTGCACTCAATGCCCGTCCCCAGAATCCAATTCCACTCGATAAGTTGTTTTTTCCATCACGTGCTAAACAAGCGTCTACCGCTAGAGGACAACACTTTCTTAACAAACTCGTAAACCAACCTACCGAAGTCGCGCCCCGCAATGTTGCTCTAACAACCCGATGGCGGTCTGCGCCGCCGCGTTGATTTCTTCTTCGCCTAGGGTGTTCTCTTGGCTTTGTAAGGTCAAGCCTATGGCCAAACTTTTCTCTTCTAAATCAATACCATCGCCCTGATACACGTCAAAAAGCGTGATATTTGTACAAAGCGCGTCCATGCCCTGAGCTAAGACATCTAGAATCGTCTGGGCGCTGATGTCTTGCCGCACCACAACCGCAATATCTCGGCGCACAGCGGGAAAGCGTGACACCTTGCCATGGCCTCGCCTTGGTCTTTGCGTAATGGCCTCGGCGTCTAACTCGAAGACGAAAAGCTCTTCGACGTCCAAAGCGTTTTCGATCTGTGGGTGCAGGCGGCCGACTCGACCTATTTGCTCGCCCTTTAGACGCACCGAAGCACTCTGTCCCGGGTGCAGGGCTGGATCATCGAGAGCCGCATAGGTCAGGTTCAATCCGGCCCATTGGGCCAACTCTTCCACCACACCTTTGACGTCGAAGAAATCTGTGCCAGCGCTATCGCTGTGCCATGCTTCGGGCTTTTGTCTGCCCCACATAACACCGCCAACGGTCAGGTCTTGTTCCAAAGTTTGCGTGGGCTTAAACACCAAACCCACTTCAAAGAGCCGACCAGAGTCTTGCTGGCGCGAAATGTTTCGCTTGGCAGCGTCGATCAAACCCGGCAACAAACTGGTACGCATAACCGACTGTTCTGACGACATAGGATTGGCCAGCGCCTTGGGAGTAACCGCCTGATTCAACAATGCTTCTGTCTTGGGATCGACGAAGCTGTAGGTAATCACTTCTTGGAACCCAAGCCCGGCGATTCGCTCACGAAGCTGCCTTTCGCTGTGATGCTGTAGCGCCACCTGCGCCAGCGGCAAGCGCACTTGCGGCTGGGTCACCGGCACGTTGTTGTACCCGTAGATCCGGCACACTTCTTCAATCAGGTCTGCCTCGATAGCAATATCAAAGCGATGGGTTGGCGAAATAACCTCCCACACCACGCCCATGTCGGTTTGCTCGCGCTGGGCCACACTGAAATCCAAGCGTTTTAACGCCTCGTCGACCTGGGCCACATCAATGGTGATGCCAAGAAGCTCGTTCAGTTTCCACTCTCGCAGGCGCACTTCAGCCTGGGCAGGGACATAAGCTTCATCCACGGTTTCCACCAGCGGGCCAGGGCGCCCACCGACAATGTCGAGCAAAATCTGGGTCGCCCGCTCCATGGCCTCACGCTGGAGCTGGAAATCAACACCGCGCTCGTAGCGATGAGACGCATCGGTATGCAAACCATAGCGTCTGGCGGTTCCTGCGATGGCAACGGGGGCAAAAAAGGCGCACTCAAGGAAGATATTGCTGGTGTCTTCTTGTACGCCTGTGTTCTTACCACCCATAACGCCGGCCATGGCCACCGGTCCGTTGGCGTCGGCAATAACCAGAGTTTGGGCATCCAGTGAGACCTCTAGACCATCCAATAAGGTCAGCGCGTCATCGGGCTGAGCCATACGTACGGTAATACCAGAATTCAGACGATCGAGATCAAACGCGTGCATGGGCTGGCCTAGCTCAATCAGTACGTAGTTAGTGACATCAACCACCGGGTCAATGCTGCGCAGGCCGCAGCGACGCAGTCGTTCAGTTAGCCAATTTGGGGAAGATTGAGTCAAATCGACGCCCTCAATGACCCGGCCTAGGTATCTGGGGCATTGGGCTTTTGCCTCAAGCGTCACCGGAAACATTCGATCACTGGCGGCAGCAACCGGGGTAATCTGCGGATAAGTCACTTCGAGGTTATTCAGCACCCCGACTTCCCGGGCTAGGCCTTTTAACGACAGGCAATCTCCCCGGTTAGGCGTTAGATCCACATCCACGGTAAGGTCATCAAGGGGCAAATCTGCCCCGGCAATTTCCGCTAGGTCTGCACCAACAGGATGGGAAAGCTCCATTATCCCGTCCGCATCTTCACCGAGACCCAATTCTTCGGCGCTGCAGAGCATGCCAAAGGATTCAACACCGCGTAGCTTGGCTTTATTAATCTTAAAGTTGCCTGGCAGGACGGCGCCCACTTGGGCGAAAGCCGTTTTCAAGCCCACTCGCGCATTGGGCGCACCGCAAACGACCTGAACGGCGTCAGCCCCGGTGCTGACCTGACATACCCTGAGCTTGTCTGCGTCTGGGTGCTGCTCGGCGCTGAGAATTTCACCCACCACGACGCCGCTGAAGCTTTGCGCCGCAGGCTCGGTGCCGTCGACTTCCAGTCCTGCCATGGTCATCTGGAACAGCAGGTCATCGCTGTTCAGAGCCGGATTTACCCACTGACGGAGCCAAGCTTCACTGAATTTCATCGTCTGTTCCTGATAGTCGTCTAGTTAAACTGGCGCAAAAAACGCAGATCGTTGTCGAAGAACAATCGTAAATCGTCTACTTCATAGAGCAGCATGGCCAAGCGATCAACGCCGAAGCCGAAGGCAAAGGCGGAGTAAATCTCGGTATCGATGTTCGACATCTGCAGCACGTTCGGATGCACCATGCCGCAGCCCATCACTTCCAACCAACCGGTGTGACTACAGACCCGGCAGCCGTCACCAAGACAGTGGACACACTGCACATCCACTTCGGCAGAGGGCTCGGTGAACGGGAAATACGATGGCCTAAAGCGTACTTGCAGGTCCTTTTCGAAGAACCTCTGCAGAAAATCGATCACCGTACCTTTTAAATCAGCAAAGCTTATTCCCCGATCTACCACTAAGCCTTCGACCTGATGAAACATCGGACTGTGTGTTAAATCCGAATCTCGGCGATACACTCGGCCAGGGCAAATCACCCGAATCGGCGGTGGCTGCTGCTCCATGGTATGCACTTGGCTTGGTGAGGTATGGGTCCGCAACAGGGTGCCATCACCGAAATAGAAGGTGTCGTGCATGGCCCTTGCCGGGTGGTGGGCCGGAATGTTCAAGGCCTCAAAATTGTAATAGTCGTTCTCAATCTCTGGGCCACTGACCACTTTATAAGCTGCGCCGGTGAAGATGGACTCGATTCGATACATGGCCTGAGTCACCGGATGCAGCCCCCCGGCCGCTTGACGTCGTCCCGGCAGGGTCACGTCCACGGTCTCCGCAGCCAGCGAGGCCGCCATGGCCGCCGACTCCAAGGCCTCTTTGCGGGCGGCTAAGTGCTCCTGAAGGGCGACTTTGGCTTCATTAATTTTCGCGCCAGCTTGGGGGCGTTGATCGGGATCGAGTTTCCCCAAACCTTTCAGCAGTTCGGTTAAACCGCCCTTTTTACCTAGGAAGCTTACCCGTACCTCTTCTAAATCACGCAGGCTCGACGCTGCATCTGCGGCGCTTAATCCCTGCTTCAATACGTTTTCGATATCCATCTTCATTCCTGGCGTTAGCGGTCTGCAATTGCTGCCCTTCCCCGCTCGAAACGGGCAGAAAAAAAGGGAAGAACTCAGGTTCTTCCCTTTCTATCCAGCACAAGCCTTCAGGAAGAACACTCTATTAAGGTCTCCTGAAGGCAGTTTTATTTGTCGTTGACATTGCTCAGACCGGTGCGGTCGGCCGAGCAATTTCTTTGCGTAGTTACGCGGCCTTGGCTGCGACTGCACTCACCCGCTGGGCCAGCGCTGCAAAGGTGTCTTTTTCGTGCATGGCGATATCCGCCAGCACCTTACGATCAACCTCTATCCCTGCCTCCTTGAGACCGGCGATAAAGCGGCTGTAAGACAAACCATGTTCGCGGGCTGCCGCGTTGATACGCACAATCCACAAACGACGGAACTGACGCTTACGCTGACGCCGGTCACGGTAGGCATATTGACCGGCCTTGATAACGGCTTGTTTGGCTACCTTAAAGGTACGACTGCGAGCGCCATAATATCCTTTAGCAGCTTTTAAGATCTTTTTTCTGCGAGCCCGGGAAGCTACGCCTCTTTTAATTCTAGGCATAAGTCCTCCTATCGAGCCTTAGTGGGTAACATACGCACCAACGCTGGTACGTCAGCAGCAGCAACCCCTTCCATACCACGCAGCTGGCGCTTGCGCTTAGGCGCCTTCTTCGTGAGGATGTGATTCTTATTCGTTTGCTTATGTTTAAAACCGGTGCTGGTACGACGAAAACGCTTCGCTGCACCCCGGTGGGTCTTCATTTTTGGCACTTGCCTTCTCCACGCGATTCATATTTGCCTTCTAGATCGGCCATTGCACCAATCGAGGCGATTAAAAAACCGAGCTTTCGCTCTTGTCCTTGTGGGTTTTCTGCGAACAGAACCCGCGCTTACGAGCATGCCTTTCGGCGGTGCTGCTAAGAGGCTTCTTTCGGAGCCTGCGCTTTCCTATTTTTTCGTGGAGCCAAAACCATAATGACTTGGCGTCCTTCAAATTTTGGTTCTGATTCCACAGAGCCGAGATCGTCCAGATCCTCCGCAATACGCTTCATGAGGTTCATCCCAATTTCCGGATGCACCACCTCGCGACCACGGAACCGCAAAGACACCTTCGCTTTGTCCCCTTCTTCGAGAAAGCGCCTCAGGTTGCGTAGTTTTACCTGATAGTCGCCTTCTTCCGTGCCAGGACGGAACTTCATTTCTTTTACTTGGATCTGTTTTTGCTTTTTGCGCTGAGCTGCCTTGGTCTTCTTCAGCTCGAACAAATGCTTCCCATAGTCCATGACTTTGCAGACAGGTGGATTCGCATCCACAGCGACCAGAACCAAATCCAGTCCAGCTGCTCTCGCTTCTGCCAGCGCTTCGGCTCTCGATACGATGCCTCGCTGACTGCCGTCGGCACCTACAAGGCGCACGTTTGCGGCGGAAATATCGTCATTCAACAACGAGCGATCAACTCGCTTGCTTGCTTTCTTAATGGGCGTCTCCAAGTTTCTCCAAGTAGTAACAAAAACAGTAGCTTGCTAATGTTTGTGTCGCAGCGAGCATTTTCAGCCTGCTCAAGGCTTCACCTCCGAATCCACTGCTGTCGAGTCGGCGGGCGCGCATTTTACTGCCAAGACCAATCCCACTTCAAGGCCTCAATAAAGGGTCTTTTGCCTCCGGAAAATCTCTTAACCTGCGGATTCATCGAGTTTTTTTGCAGCCCTAGGCCCGTCAGCTAAGGCTCGCTGCGATAACATCGATATACTGCTGTCGCACGAGAAGTTTCATAGCGGCGTAGGCGTCTGATGGCAGCTGAGCCAGTTCTGTCGCCTTGGCCATAGCCGCTACCTGCAACTGTTCTGCAGCGACCACATGGTCCAAATAACCAACCTTCAACGCTTCGTCCCCGTCGTACAGCTTGGCCTGAATCATGGCCTCTGTCTGGTATCGCTTGGACAGACGGCAAAGCCCGATTTGCAGACCGAAGGGCGGCAGCGTCATGCCGATGGCGGTCTCATTCAAACCGTATTTGGCCTCACCCGCCACACCGATCCGGGTATCCGACGCAAGCATAAGCAACGCGCCTGCCGCGATGGCGTGGCCAGCGCTGGCAGTCACAACCGGCAGCGGATAAGTAAATAGCCGCAAAAGCAGGGCTGCGCCTCGATCCACCAAGGCCTTGCTCTCAGCAGGCCCTTTGCCAATCTCTTTAAGGTCGAATCCGGCGCTGAAAACTCCGCTGCGGCCAAAAATCACGACGGCCTTAGCTTCAGTTTCGGCCCGATCCAGCCCGTCCGTAAGACCGTCGATGAAGCCGTGACTCACCGCATTTGCCTTGCCGTCATCCATGGTGATTACAGCAACTTTATCCACGAGTTCATAATTCAGCACATTTTTCTCCCTGTTATTTTTGGCTCGCTAGCGGTCGTGGACTCGCACAGGCAGTTCTGTGATTCCACGAATGAAACTGGAATTGAGGTAGCTAGCATCACCCACCACCTCGACCTGGCTAAAGCGTGCCATGATTTCTTCCCAAAGGATGCGTAACTGCATTTCCGCGAGCCGATTGCCTAGGCACCGGTGGATGCCATAGCCAAAGGACAAGTGCTGACGTACGTTGGGGCGATCAATAAGCAATCGATTCGCGTCGGCAAAATGAGTCTCGTCACGGTTACCCGACAGGTACCATATCGCCAGCTTATCCATCTTGCGAATCTGACGGCCGCCGATTTCAACGTCTTCCAAGGCTGTCCGGCACATGTGTGCCACGGGGCTTTGCCATCGGACAATTTCCGACACCATGTTGGGAATCAACCCTAAGTTGCCCCGCAGCTTATCGTACTCTTCGGGATAACGATTCAACGCCTGCACGCCTGCGCTAATGGAATTTCTGGTGGTGTCGTTGCCACCCACGATTAACAGCAGCACGTTGCCGAGAAATTCATTAGGGGCCATGTTCTTAGTCGCCTCGCCATGGGCAAGGAACGAAATTAGGTCTTCTCCGGGGGTCGATGCTGCCTGACGCTGCTGCCATATTTCGTTGAAATACTCGAAGCATTTCCAGATTTCGACAAAACCCTCTGCCGGGGT
>JAYNPH010000085.1:4380-9758 GCA_038113685.1 Gammaproteobacteria bacterium | reverse complement strand
GCATCAAAGTCCTCAAGCTGTAACGGCAGTGTCACTAATCTTGCTGCAGTTAACCCCTCCAGCAGCAGATTCAATCCCAATACGATAAATAGTGTTTTCCTCATGTTTCTCGACCTCTCTTTCGTGATGTTGCTTGGTATTAGTAGTGTGTTAGCCGCGGCGGTTTACGGTCATCTAACCGAAACGCTATTTGGTACGACATGAATCGGCGATGACCAGGCCCGTTCTTGGATCGTAGTAGGAAGATCCGGACGCGGCGAAACCCCAGTGCGGATGGCGTCCCAGGTTGACCAGCGACAGGTTGGATTTTCAATGACGCGCGCGTAGTAAAAGGAACGTTGTTCGGGATCAAACTCTGGATCACGCCACAGAGTCGACAGGTAACCTGATCCCGTCTCGGCATCAAAAGAGCAGTCGCGGATATCTACTTTTGCGCCATTGTCAGGGCAGCGGTTTGTTTCCGGGTCGACGTTTGCACCGCCGGCACACGCGACATCAATCACCTCTTCGTGAGTCCCATCTGCATCAATCCAGCCTTTCACAATTTGTAACCGCTGGAGCGGAGCACTTTCTGGGTCCGCGGATGCTATTACGATAAAACTGGGTGGGGCCGGGCTACCGACGCGATCCCCATCAGCGGTGCTTTTAATCGGGAGTGTGCCTCCCATTGGAACACCCTGTGCATAAGCTCGCTTGATACCATCAGCGTCTGTCAACATGTTCTCATCAAAACCATACCCCCCAAACAGGCGTATCCGAATACGCGGCCCTGAGGTGGCGAACACTTCTTTTCTCCGAAAAGCGCTAAAAAGTGATTCTCTGGTGTTGTCTTCTGCCCAAGCCGCCGCCAACCCTGAAGCGCCAAAGGTAGGGGTCCAACCGGCGGTGTATATGTTGCCGCCAATCCTAGTTTGCGAACCATCGCGTCCCATTACCTTCATGGCTTGGTAGCCAAACTCTGCCGCAATACCCGGTCGCGGCACAGAACCCCTTTGTTCTGCCGTGCCAGACATCAAACCTAATTTTGAGCTGAAGCGTTGCTCATTGACTTCACTTGCACCTGTGTGCGTATCGCTAGAGCCAATAAACCCAAACTGATATGGGTTCCTCAGACCCTCTTGCTCCAGCGCTATGCCATTTAACAATGCCTCACGCACGTAAGATCCCTCACGCGTACTCAAGAAACTAGTCCCCACCCGATATGGCATGATCTCAAAGCCGGCCCACTCATCCCGCGGTGATAGCATCGGATGAGTTTCTGACGTGCCCTTTATCTGGGTAATCTCAACAATGGGCTCATTGCGCAGTCTTCGCTTCGCATAATCGTTATCCAGCGGCTTGCCAGCCCAATCCTCGAGCTTAAACATTTGACCGTTGGAGCCATTGGAGTTGTGAGGTATTGCTAGACTTTCCACCCCTTTTTCTCTGAGTTCATCCATCCACTGCCAAAGATCCTCGGGATTCGCGGAATGAAAACGAGAAAATGGCTCTCGGGGTAGTCGAGCCGTACCCTCAAAAATCACGTTTCTATGAAGGTTGCCACTATCCTGTGTTGACGATGTATATTCATACGCAGCAAAAGTTGTGAAATTACCAGGGTCATTGAAACGGTCTGCTGCATCAATGATGTCCTTCCAAGTACTGCGAGTGACGTCAAGCACTTCGTTTCGGTCTAATTCTCCCGTTGTGATCTGCTCGACGACGTCGGGTATGAACGAAGCAAATGCCCAAAATCGCCTCACCAGACTGAGCAAGTCAACATTCATGTTCTCGGGTGCGTTCAGATTGTGAAGCGGCTTTGCAACCTCATTTTTTGAAAAATCTGTTGTTGTGTCGGCGGCCGTGTTCACTAGGCCTAAAAACATTGCATGATCCGTCACAGCATAGAAATCCAGCGGGCGTGTCAACTGCATTTCAAATCCAGCAGGGTGAGCGATTGCTTCACCCTTGGCATAACGGTAGGCATCGTAGGGAGTAGCAAGCGTACCAACAGAATAACCGTCAAGAGAGTAAGCGGTGTGCACATGCAGGTCGCCAAAGTAGGCCGCGCGTGCTGCCATGTCTTTAGTCGCTATGCTAGTTGTCGCAGGGGTAAATTGTTGTTCACGAATTAGAAGCTCAGTTTCCGTGCGAAATAATTTTCTCCCTAAAGGCGAACCGTCAGCGATATCCTCTTGTACCTGCGCGTCATACTCTGCAGTAGCAACGATCTCACGCTGGCTGGAATGCCTATCCTCAGGAAAAAACAAAGCTTCATCAGATGTCCCATCTGAACACGAGGCTAATGCAAGCCCCATTATCATCATCGCCAGATGTTTGTGCACCTTAACCGCCTGGCCCGGATATGTGTCGTTCATGCACCGTTTCCTTCCGACATCTGAACGCGGTCAACTACTCGCAATAGGGCAGCGGCTATTTCAGCGGGAACCTCTTCTTGCAGAAAGTGCCCACCCTGCGTTTCAGTGACAGGAGCTTCCGGGAAAAACCGCTTCATTGGCGACAGGCCCAATGCCAGGATTGGATCTCGCATTCCCCAGACAATCTCCGCGGGAATTTGCAGACCCTGAACATAGTTCGCAATCTTTCTCATTGCAGGCGTGCTTGGGTGATCCGGACCATCCGGAACCATACGCATCATCGCCAAAGGTGCTTTTGCGTTGCCGCTTCCAACCACAGGCTGCCCATAGAGGTTTGCGACATCCGCTGAAAATTGCTCAGGATCACCCTGCAAACGATGCAGCCCATCGAATATGGGGAAAAACACTTCCAGTAGCAGTTCACCCAGCACCGGATTTTTTACCACAGCGTGGGGTAAGGAGAGATTTACAGGTTTGGTCGGTCCACCGAATCCTGTATTAAGCAACACAGCACCCTTTAGCAACTCTGGTGACAGCGCGAGCGCCCCCATTCCAACGGGACCACCCCAGTCCTGCCCCGAGTACACTAATTCCGTAAGCTGCAACTGCACCAGAACGCTGTTTATCCAGCGCATGTGGTTATCCACAGTATGTGCGCTTGCAGGCACCTTGCTCGAAAATCCGAGGCCAACCATCGTGGGCATGATCAGGCGGACTCGATCCTTGGGCAGCTCTTTTGCAACCTTGCGATAGAGAAACCCGGATGTCGGGTTGCCGTGCTGCATGAAGACGGGGAAGCCTTCTCCTACCTCGAGGACGTGTACTTTAATCCCAGGCTCCACCTCGACGAAATAGCTTTTGTAGTCATCAGTGAGGTGTTCCGCTGCGTACTGCGGTAACGGGAAGGCTTCAAATACTCCTGAATCTAAAGTGACGGTGCCCTCACCGTCGGGGGTAACAAGTTGCCCATCTCGGGTAATCACCACCCCTACAGTGGCAAGTACCACAAAAAGTGCCAGCACGATCAAAAGAAATTTCCTCATAGCTATGCCCTCCTTCCTCGGCACCTAAAGCAAATGTATTGGCGCATACTTATCCACTCGTTAAAAAAACACCCCGCAAACCAGCGCTCGTGTGGCTTGCTCTTCGTATCGGAATCAAGATTTGATTGGCCCGGCCTCTGAGACGTATTACTAGCGCGCAGCGCGCATTCTCTGTCGCACTTCGTTTTTTCGCTCATTTTGCATACTTACGTATTCGCGCATTTGCTCTTCGTTAAGCACGTCTTTAAGTGCGTCCTTGGTGCCTGCGCGGACCTCCTCGAGTTCTCGGCCCATTGCTCGTAGTTGCTTGAACCCCAACTTCTTCGCCGGACGCTTCCCGCTTTCAATATCAAAACCGTAATCGAGAAAAACGGCACGCTGTGCTTCGAAATTACTGTGCAGAATAGGCGCCACTTGCTCGGCTTGTTCATCAGTAAGATTGAGTCGAGCATTCGCTTCTGCCCAAACTCCCTCCAACGCACTGGATGGGTTTTCTTTCGAAAAGGCCGCAAGAGGCTCCGAGACCGGTTCAGCAGATGCAAAGCATGAGAGGGTCAGCGTTACGGCCGCCAAAAGAAATCTGTTCTTCATCTTTGCCTTACAATGTTTCGTTGCCAGAGGACATGCCCGAGCTTGCAAGCCTTGACGGGATCAGTGGCGCTTCATCCATAATTTCAATACAAATAATCTCTCCCACGCCTCCCTCAAGCGCGGCCATTGGCAACGGGTTGTTTGATGTACAGGCTTTACCGTCTTCGGTAAAACTGAAGTCTCGCGTATAGGTCCCCATAAGTGGTGCGGGGTAAACCACAAAACGCTCCTCTTCCGGAATGAAACGAAAGAAGCGGTCTGTCATGTTTTCGTTTAGCCAAACGTCTCCGCTTTTCGGATTCACGCCCAGAGCGTAGGGCGCCGGACCAAAGCCCTCCGCGAAATGCGGCAATGTATAAACCTCACTCTCAAAGCCTTTTGAGTTAGTTGTGATTCGCGCCAGCTTTCCCTCGGAGTAACCGGTTAACCACAGCGTGCCGTCCTGTTGATTGAAACGCATTCGACGCGGACCTCTTACCGGCGAATCGAACTCTTGTACCTTGAGCGTTTCGGGATCAATCCTCCCAATCTTGTCGCCAAAAAGGCGGCTGTACCAAATGGACCCATCTACTGGGTTGATGTCGATACCATAGGGCATAGAGCCCCCCGCGAGACCGCCTGATTCTACGTCTGGCAAATCAATCAGAGTACTTTCTTTACTGACAGGGTCCACACGACCAACCCTTTCACGCCCGGCGATGGTGAACCAGACGATCCCCTTTTTGTCGATACGCACGGTATGAGGGTAGATCGCTCGAATCCCAGCGAAAATCGACGGCTCCCACTCTCGTGTTTTGGGGTTAAATACACCGATGCTGTTGGCAAACGCGTTAGTGGTGTAGTACTTGCCGTCAAGCCCCATAGCCAAGGAGTGAGGTCCATATCGCTCAAAGGGCCACTCCATCGTTTTGCTTTTCCAGAAGGGTAACCAGAAAGTGCCGCCTTCCTGGCTGACGTATTCAGTTTCACCCGTGGCAGGATCGGTTATCGCCATGTGATCAGCACCCTGATCAACCGTATAAATCAAACCATCGTAGGAATTGACTATTGCGTCATGCGGGATAATGCCTTTTTCCATACGATATTCGTATATTTTTGCGCGACTCAGCGAATCGTCCAGCGGAAATTTGGGACGCACGGTTAGGGGCTCACCATTAAAGCCCTGCGACAAAATATGCGAACGCCTCTTGCGCAATTCCTCATCAAAGTTGCTGCCGACATACTTATGCATACGTTCTATTGTGACTTCCCACTGCTCGGGCGTACGCGGAAATCGACTGAGGGGGTTGCCCATCTGATGACACGACAGACAATCGCGTTGAAACTGATAGCGACTGAACACAGCATCGTCTCCAGTTTCAAAATCAAGGCTGCCAAAGTGATAAGC
>JAYNPH010000085.1:0-4370 GCA_038113685.1 Gammaproteobacteria bacterium | reverse complement strand
ACTGTCCGAAATCTCTCTCGGATCAGTCATGACCTCCATCGTAAAGTCAGTATTGACGGTGGCCTCATCGCTCAACTCGATGGATGCGATATGGTCCCTATGGTAAGGCTTCCTGAGGCGGACCGTCAGCTTGCCCTGCAGCGCCGTGGTTACAACGAACTCACCTCTTGCATTCGAAAAAACTGATTCAGACATGCCAGAGGCTGGATCGGTTAGCCTGATCATGGCTCCCTCTAGAGCCTGCCCACTGTTGTCCTTTACAACACCGCTCAGGGTACCCGCAATAGCCGCGTGAGAAGCTAGTGAGAGTAATGCTGCAATACTCACTGTAGCTGTCAGTCTGTTCATGATATCTCCATTACCTGTATCACTCGCTAACCGTTGCACTGTCGGCAAATCTAGTTTTGGATCGGCAAGAGCCAACCAGCCGATTTACACCGTTGGCCCTTACTAAAGCAGAAAAATCAGGAATCTACTTGTCAGCCAGGTGACAGAAGAGAATAAAGATTGGGGAGGCGTCTTGCGGTTCCGCAAATTGTCGATTTTTTTCAATAACCACTTACGCGGTAGGTGCTCCCACCAAGAACCGGTATCTCGAGAGATATAGCTTCTTGAGGCTTAAACAATCCAAACTGTTGGGCAGGTCTTTAGTTGTAGGCCAACTAAAGGGCTGTTGACTTGGCTTGATCAACCAGCCTTTTAACCGACGGCACATGGTATTGACCGTCCACAAGTTTTACTATTCCCTCAGCATCCCATTGACGAAAAATGCGGTTCACTTGCTGTCTAGAGCCGTTGACCAGCTTGGCGATATCGCCCTGAGACAAATTTCCCTCCAAGATCGCTGAGGATTCATTTTTACGGCCGTAGACATCTATCAATACAAGTAAACGGAATGCCAAGCGAGATCTCAGCGGGTAGAAAAGCATGTAGACCATCATCTTGTACATCATACGAGTGTATAAAGCTTGGTCGGCAAACAGAAATTCGTATATTTCTGGATACGCTTTCGCTGTCTCAACTATCGCTGCCCGCGGGATCTCAACAATTTCAGAGTCAACCAGAGCCCGTGCGTCGTAGCTAGCGGGTGCTTTTTCGACTAACGTCGTTGAGCCGAACCAGAGCCCTTTGGTTAGGTCCCATATTATGAATTCTTCACCGGTTGTTGCGGGAATGGAGAGCCGCACTTGCCCAGACAGTACGCAGAAGAAACCATGATCGGAGTCGCGATAGCGCAGGACAAACTCGTTGCGAGAAACGGACCTGAGAGTCGCGCATTCGAGAAGTTGATCCAACGCTTCCTCGCTGACTTTATCAGCCCACCTCGCCCTACGAAGCGAAGTTCTAATTTTTTCCAACGTCGTGCTCATCCGCTTACATTAAGAGGCAAGCGTCCAAGTAACAAGAAGCAAAGCTTATTTCAGTTTAAGTGTTTACTTTTGTTAAGACGCAGACGTCAATTTTCATCTTAACCATCATTTAGATTGAAATTCCCGCACATGCTTAACTGCTACGCAACGAGCGAGGTGGAATTCCGTAGTTATGAGAAACCTAGCGCCAGCCTTTTTTCAAGTCGGTAGCGCTTAAGCCTAAAAAGGACGCGGCGGCGGTCACTTTAAAATTTCGTATCCGCCGCAGCGTGTCTCGAATCACACCAGATAGGCATGCCGCCTTGCTAATCGCATCAGAACGAATACTTCATGCGAACGCCTGCATACTGGTGCGCATCTCGGGGCAACAGGTGAACTAAGGCAGTTTTCCCACCATAAGCGCCAGTTTGATCAATAATGGCGGCCGCATAATCCTGATCGAACAGATTATTGATAAATAGTGACACTTGGTATTTGCCCTCAGATCGCTCTCGGATACCAGCGTTTATATTCACAGTGCCATAACTCTGCTGCACGGTTTTGGGGTTCTGTGAGAGGCTGTAGATAATCTCATCCTGCCAACGGTAGTTAACGTTAACGAATCCATCATAGGGCATACTTTCGAAAGGTCGAAAATACTGCGCACCAACCGTAATCTTCCAATCGGGCGAATTATTTAAGGGTTTGCCGGCTAAATCTTGCGCCCTAAGAGGAGAGCCCGGCGCTACCGGCACACAACCCTGCGCTACGGTCTGGTTACGGTAACAATCAGCGTCAGGATAGTCTTTTACCGTGGCGTCGATCCAGGCAACGCTACTGCTGAAGACGAGACCCCGCCCCACCAGGAAATTGGCATCGACCTCTATACCCTTCGTTTCCAGCTCACCTACATTGGTGGCGACCAAAATGATATCTCCATCGATCCATTCCATGTTTTGGGCCTGATAATCGTCGTATTGGGCGTAGAAACCGACCACGTCCAGCTGCAGTCTGCGATCGAACAGACTGCTCTTGAGCCCTACCTCGAATGCCCTGGAATCCTCAGACCTGACCGGATTGTCGGCTGCTCGCTGATCAAAGGATGTAGAGACGTCGTAGCCTTGACCTTTGTAGCCGGTGGCTGCGGATGCGTAAAGCATGGTGTCATCGTTGAGAGAATGTTGCAGCGCAAGCTTACCAAGCCAAACTCCCTCCGATTCCCGAGCCTGGTACGTCTTATTCTTCGCTTTATCCGCATAATCGACTGCGATTTCCTCATGATTGTATCGGCTACCCAATGTCAAACGTGTGTCGTCACCAACGTTCCAACTGAACTCCCCGAAGACTGCCTTAGTTTTATTGCCCACATTAGCGACATAATTACGAGGGGTGTAGTTTCTCGCGCCACGTTGATCTGTTTCTGAATCGCTGTAGTAAAGCCCGACCAAATAATCAAAACCATCGCCCTGTGATGAGCTTAGGCGCAACTCCTGAGTGAAGAAATCGTTATCAATTGTATAGCCAGTAACCACTCCACCTGTAAATGGAATCCGAGGATTAAGGCTCAAAACCGGGACTGGCGAGAAATCTAAGTCACTGGAAACTTCATTTTCCCAGTTGTTGTAGGACGAGACTGACGTCAACTCAGCATCTCCAATAGCCCAGCTCACTTTGAGGCTTGTGCCGCTATTGTCAGCCTCGGACCGGGGTTCAACGTCAATTTCCGGATCGGTATTTTTGACCGACTGATTGATTAACGAGAGGGGGTTTATTTGGGCTACTGGCGCAACACCTGACCATGCAGCCTTGGGATCCAACTCGCGAAAAGCAAAGCTGCAACAATTGTCATCGCTCTTGTAATGATGACTGACCAGGAGAACATCCAACGTGTCGGTGGGTTGCCACGCCAGTTTACCCCTCACGCCGTGCTCCTCTGACCCATTAATATCCTCTCCAGTGAATAGGTTCTGCGCCCAGCCATCGTAATCCCTATGGTAGGCGGCTACCCTGAAGCCCAGCGCCTGTGTCAACGGACCACTCACAACACCGGAGACCTTAAGTTCGTTGTCATCGGTGAGCGTGGTGTCGATAAAGCTTTCGAACTCTTCGGTAGGGGACTTGGTAACGACATTGAGCAACCCCGCGGAAGCGTTTTTCCCAAACAGTGTTGTTTGCGGGCCACGTAAAACCTCTATTTGCTCGATGTCGAGGAGGCTGGACAGTGCTTGCCCTGGTTGCGCCTGTGGTACCTCATCTATGACCACTGCAACACTGGATTCAATGCCGACACTAACGACACTAGTACCGATGCCGCGCAATCTGAAGACGTTAGAGTTAGGCGTAGGGCCTTGCCCATTTGTTAGAGAAGCTGATGCTCGTGTTACGTCCATCATGTTGACGATATTCGATGCTTCAATAGCTTCAGCCGTCAGCGCGGTAACCGCCACAGGAACATCTGACAAATTTTGTTCCCGTTTTTGAGCCGTTACAACGACTTCTTCCAGCACTCGATCTTCCGCCACAGCAGATGTCGCGTATCCAGCAAAAACTAAAGTGCATACCAAGAGCACGTTCATAATCATAGGTATCTCCCCTCTACCGTTATGAAAAGCGTGCCAGAAAAAATTTGTTCCGCTTGTCACCTATGCGACAGTCCGATGCCTAAAATTCGTAACTATCAAATCGAAGTACAGTTTTCTTTGATGGTGCGTTTGAGAGCCTAATCGAAGCCTTCTTTGGAACGTGCCTGAATTTCGCCAAGATAGAGATTTCAACACCTAAGTTGGCGGTAAATCGTTGCACCACTTCGACAACAGTAGTCGCAAAATCTCGTTTTGCCTTAACAGGGTCCAGCTCAGTGTTCCCGTAGAACTGTTTCTTAACAGAGGTTTGCACTGATGGTGATGGCGGCCCACTGCACTGCAGACCTAGGCTTTTAGAACTATCTGCGAACCATAACTCTGGAATCTGCATTTAGATCACCGTTCGGATCAACCAGATGCCCCGCAGGAAAAGCCACGG
>JAYNPH010000084.1:0-9899 GCA_038113685.1 Gammaproteobacteria bacterium | reverse complement strand
GTTTAACGATGTCCAATGTCTTGTTCCTCAAGGTTAGCCGGCCGGGTTCGGCAGTCGCCGAATTTGCTGATAAAAAATGCCCAGCGCACACAGAGTCAAAAACGCCGACACCCAGAAAGCACTGCCCGGCAGATAAATTGGTGTGGCGGTGGATGTGAAATAGGTAAATGTCTGGGTAAGCAGCAGCGGGCCAACGACCATCGCGATACTGCTCATGCTGGCCATAATGCCCTGCAACTCGCCCTGACTGTCTGCGGGTACTTGGTTCGACAATATGCTGTTCACCGACGGTCCGGCCAAGCCGCCGAGGGACGACATCGCGCACCAAAAGTACAGGGCGGCAGAACTACCCGCAGTGGCAACGCCGATATAGGCGACAGCGGTGGCTGTGACGCCAAAATAGGCGCAGCGAACCGGGCCGAATTTCGGAATGACAATTCGTAGCAGCCAACCCTGAACGATCACCGACATTATCCCAACAAAGGCCATAGAAAGACCCACGTCCATAGGCGTCCAAGCGAACTTTTCGATGGTGTAAAAGTTCCAGTTCGACGGCCATATGTGGTGCCCAATGTTGTTGAGAAGCACCGCAAAAATCAGGCCGATGAGCAATGGGTACTTTCGTAGCCGCTTAAGCGACCCCCATGGGCTGGCCCGACTGATATCGAAGGGTCGCCTGTTTTCCGGGGCTAAGGTTTCACGGAAAAACAGCAGCCCGTAGAGCGTATTGATGAAGGCAAGTCCGGCAGCGATAAAGAATGGGGCGCGAATATCCCAAGCGCCAATGATGCCGCCTAAGGCGGGCCCCACGATAAAGCCAAGACCAAAAGCGACGCCGAGCAAACCAAAGTTCTGGGCTTTGTCATCGGGGGTGCTGACGTCGGCAATCAGGGCGTTGGCTATGGCGTAAGTGGCGCTGGTGATGCCGGTGAGCAGGCGGCCTAAGAACAGCATCCACAGGGCTGTAGCAAACCCAGACAACAGATACGAGCCGCCATAAACGAACAGTGACAAAACCAGCAACCGTTTGCGCCCATACGCATCGCTCAGGTTGCCCAGCAGCGGGGCAAATAAAAAGTTGGTTATGGCATAGCTAAAGATCAGATAGCCGCTAAGTGCAGAGGCTTCTGACAGACTGACTTGGCCTACGAGTACCAAGAACTGCGGCAAGATTGGAACGATAATCCCAAAGCCCACGGTATCTAGGAACACCGTTATCGTGACGAAGATCAGGGCATGTTTTTTATGCATGATGTGAGTTCCTAATCCTCAATCTAGAGTGCAGATCATAAACCAGTTGTCTGTACGCGTAGCGACCGGGCAATTCGCAGATAGTCGATTAATCCCGCAACTTATTGGGATCGGCGACGACCTTGGCGTGATCTTCAACCGAGGGCGGCGCCATAAGTCTTTGCTGCTGCGGCGTGGCGTTTGGGTAGTGATCAAGGCTGTAGGGGACCTTGGCCCAACTGGAATGAGGCGGGCTGTACTTAAACAGCAAGGCTCGGCGCTCTTCTTTGCCCAGCCAGGGGGCGGTGCCGTGAATCAAGGCTTCGGTAAAAATCAGCACATCGCCTGCCCTTAGCTCAGGCTGAATCACATAGTCCGGACGATGCTCTTGTCTTAGCACTGCCTTGGGCACCGATTGAATGAAGTTTGTTTTGTGGCTGCCGGGTATGCAGATAAAACCGCCATCGCCGGGTTGCGCGTCGGTCAGGACCCAAGTGGCTACGGTGAGGCCGTTGCGCATCACGCCATCGTGATAGTGGTACCAGTGGTCGCTTTCGTAACGCATGGGTCCGCCATGGATATCTTGACCCTGGGCTCCAGGCTGCATGAAGATGCAGTAATCGTGATCTGCCCTTACTCGCGGGCCAATCAGCGCTTGCAGATAGGGCAGGACTGTCGCGTGATCCATCAAATCGAGAAACGGCTGCCCCCACCGGCTGATCGCTTCGGTGCGGCGGAACAGGTCGTCATCGCGTTGACGTGGCCAGTGGGTATCGCAGAGCTGGGACAGGGCAGCGCATTCTTGCTGCGTGAGAACGCCGGGAATAATCAGAAAGCCCTGCAGGTCGAATCGAAATTTTTCTTCTTCACTGAGCATGCTGGGCCTAGGGTAATTGCTGTTCTTGGTAATAGCGGGGTATGTTAGCCGAGGGCGGAAGGCGCGGCGATAGCAATGACGCTGCGGCCCAACGCTTGGTGAGGTCAACGAAAGGCAGAGGCTATGGATTTTAAGTTGGATCGCGATTGGAACGAACCGGTACGGTACCCCGATCCGGCCATCGAAGTGTTGGATCCCAGATTTAGCCAATACGTTTTGGGCAGTGCGGCGCTGGAACGGTTGTGGACCGGTGGGCGCTGGCTGGAAGGCCCGGTGTGGTTTGGCGATCAGCAGCGATTGTTGTTCAGTGATATCCCCAATGACCGCATCATGAGTTGGTCGTCTATCAACGGGGCGACCAGCGTTTTTCGCCACAGCGCAAATTATGCCAACGGTAATACCCGCGACCGGCAGGGCAGGTTGGTTACCTGCGAACACGGGCGACGGCTAACCCGCACAGAGATTGACGGTACGGTGACTGTGTTGCTGGACTCATTTGAGGGCAAAAAACTCAACGCACCTAATGATGTGGTCGTCCATCCTGACGGCAGCATTTGGTTTACCGATCCCGGGTACGGCAGCTTGGGGAACTATGAAGGACACATAGGCGAACTTGAGTTGCCCACCCGAGTTTATCGAATCGACGGCGATTCTGGCGTGGCGACGGTGGTGGATGAGACCTTGGAAAAACCCAATGGCTTAGCGTTTTCACCGGACCACAAGACGCTCTACGTCAGCGATACGGGGGTGAGCCACAAACCCGGACACCCTCGGCAGATTCACGCCTTCGACGTGACCGGCTCGAACACTCTTACCAACCAGCGGGTCTTTTGTGACCTTGGCAGCGCCATACCAGACGGCTTTCGGGTCGATACCGATGGCAATGTTTGGAGCAGCGCAGGTTGGGCGGGTGAACGCGAAGATGGTGTGCAGGTATTTGCGCCCAATGGCGATAAGATCGGGGCGATCCACACCCCCGAGGGTGTGTCCAACCTGTGTTTTGGCGGCACCAAACGCAACCGTCTTTTTATGACTGGCGCTCAATCGGTGTATAGCCTGTATACCGAAACCCAAGGTATGCCCTACGCCTAACCGAGGAGGTTATTCGGTCAGATAGTGCTCCAAAGAATCCAATGTCTGTTCGTTGGCTTCAAGGCGGGCGATGGTTTGCAGATGAACCTCATCCGGTCCGTCGTAAATCCGGAACGCCCGTGCTTTGCCAAAGGCTCGAGCCGCCGGTGTGTCGCCGGTAACGCCTCGGGCACCGTACAGCTGAATGCAGCGATCGGCGATGTCCTGATACATCTTCGCTACCGCGACTTTGATCATCGAAATCTGCTTGCGAGCGGCTTTGTTTCCAACGGTATCCAGCAGGTGGGCTGCTTGCTGTACCAACAAACGGCATTGATCTAACTCGATCCGCGACAGGCTGATGGCTGCTTGGGTGGAACTGTATTCGTCAATACGCTTGCCGAAGGTGCTGCGAGCCTGAGACCGTTTGACCATCAAACTGATTAAGATCTCACACTCGCCAATGGCTCGCATGCAGTGGTGTAGACGTGCCGGCCCCAGTCTGGCTTGGCCAATGGCAAACCCGGCGCCTTCTGCGCCAAGCAGGTTGGTTACCGGAACCCGGACATTGACGAACTCTATTTCCGGATGGCGGCTGGTTTCTGACAAATGATCGAATACCGGCAGATTGCGCACCACGTTAATTCCCGGGGTGTTTCTGGGAACCAACACCAAGGATTGTCGCTGCGATTTCGGGCCATCCGGATCGGTTACACCCACCAGAACAATTAACTCGCAATTGGCGTGAGAGGCGTTTGAGGCGAACCACTTGCGTCCGTTAATGACGAATTCGTCGCCGTCCCGTTCAATGCGTGTTTCGAGGTTGGCAGGGTCTGATGATGCTGCGTAGGGCTCTGTCATAGCAAAGGCTGAACCAATTTCGCCTTCGAGCAGGGGCACAAGCCATCGTTCTTTTTGCTCGTCGTTGGCAAAAAGCTGCAGCAGTTCCATATTCGGAACGTCTGGTGCGTTGCAGTTGAACACATGCGAACCCCACTCCAGCCGCCCCAGAATTTCGGCCACAGCGGTGAACTCAAGATTGGTTAATCGTATGCCGGGTTCATCGTCACTCAGTCGAGGCAGTGCCATGTTCCAAAGGCCCAATGCTTTCGCTTCAGCGCGCAGGGTCCGCTGAACTTCAGGCACCGCCTGTCCAGCTTGAGCCTGCTGTTCCCAAACTTTGTTGTTGGGTAACACTCGCTGCTGAAAAAACGCTTCGACTTGGGCCGCGACCTCAATAGCGCGCTGGGGCAGTTCAAACATAGTGGACCTCCGATTGCTGCGCTGAGTATGCCGAGGAACCGGCAGCCTTTGAAGCGCGGTAATGGCCGGCATTAAATTTAGCTGGCAGCAACGGGATGATCTGGCAAAATCTTGCTCACGTTGAGGGAATGGAAAACGTTATGTCAGACCTAGGAGCCATGCTCTTGAAAGCGGCGGTTGCAGCGGCGTTGCTGCTCGGGGCGCCTTTGGCGGGTGCGAGCACCGCGATGGCCGCGGATGAAAAACCCAGCGCCAGTGGCACAGGCGGGCCGCCCAACATCGTGCTGCTGCTGGCAGATGATTTGGGCTATTCCGACCTTGGTGCTTATGGCAGCGAAATCCAAACCCCCAACATTGACCGGCTGGCAGCAACGGGGTTGCGCTTTTCCAACTTCCATGTGGCGGCCTCTTGCGCACCCACCCGCGCCATGCTGATGACTGGATTAAACAGTCATCAAGTCGGCGTCGCCAACATTCCCGAAGCGATTCCAGATGACCAGTCTCATGCTCCCGCCTATCAGGGGGTTATGCACACCCACGTGCCGACTATTGCCGAGCAGCTCAAGGGCGCTGGCTACCGCACAATCATGACGGGCAAGTGGCACTTGGGCATGGATGCCAAGCGCCGTCCCAGCGCCCGAGGGTTCGACCGTACCTTCATGCTGGCCGATACCGGCGCAGACAACTGGCGTCATCGTTCCTATTTGCCCATCTACGCAACAGCCAATTGGTTTGAAGACGGTGAGCCGGTCACGCTGCCAGACGATTTCTACTCGTCCGAGCATTTGGTGGATAAGGCCATCGAGTACATTGGCGACAGTGGCGAGCAGCCTTTTTTCGCTTACGTAGCCTTCCAAGCGGTGCATATTCCTGTACAGGCGCCGGCAACTTTTCGAGACAAATATTTGCAAACCTATAGCGACGGCTGGCATGCCCTGCGGACTGCTCGCAGCAAGGGATTGTTCGATTCTGGGGTGTTGCCCGAGGTGCTGCAGGGCACGCGTATGCCGACGACCCCGGACTGGCAGAGTCTGACTGCGCAACAGCAGGCCTTTGAAGCGAAAGGCATGGCGGTATACGCCGGTATGGTGGATGCCATGGATCATCATATCGGCAGGCTTATCGACCACATAGATCGAATGGGCGAACTGGACAATACCGTTTTTATTTTTCTCTCGGACAATGGCGCTGAGGGATCCTTGGCCACCCGAAGTATTGGCAGCGCAGGCAGTGGACCGGCGGCGCTATTTCGCGCGTGGATGTACAGCGAAGGTTATAACGCCGACATCGAAACGCTGGGTGAACGCGACAGTTATCACGATATTGGGCCAGCCTGGGCCAGTGCCGCGGTTGGTCCCTTGGCTTGGTACAAATTTTTTGCCGGTGAGGGCGGTCTGCGGGTGCCCTTGGTCATTGGCGGTGCCCTTAACGGACGCAATCTGGCGGACCTTGCCGGCGGTGTTAGCCCTATATTGGGCTGGGCGACGGACATAGCTCCCACAATACTTGAGCTTGCGGGCGTTCGCGGGTCAGAGGGTTTGGAGGGCAAAACCTTGATGCCTATTCTCACAGGCAAGGCAACTCAATTGCGCGGCGCGGACGAAGGCTTCGGTTACGAGTTGGGCGGCAACAAAGCTTATTTTCAGGGTGACTATAAGTTGGTCTTTAACCGCATTGACGATGACCCGCAATGGCAATTATTTAATTTGGCCGCCGACCCTGCGGAGCAGCGGGATCTTGCCGCAGATCAACCGCAGCGATACAACAGCATGCTGCAGGCTTACGATGCGTGGGCCGAGGCCCAAGGTGTGCTGCCTGTAACCGACGACTACCATCAGGGCCAGACGGTCATGGCGAAAGGCCTGCGCAACCGCCCGGGCTTGTTGCTTACCGTCGCGGTTCTGCTCTTGCTGCCGGCGCTGCTACTGGTGTTCTTGGGCGTCTGGCTGTTTAGGCGTCGACGCGCAGCTTAGTCATCGATTAGGGCAACGCAGCGGGTCCAGCCGGCACTGGCGTTGGCGATCTTCACTGGGAAGCAGGCAACGGTAAAACCGTGATTGGGCAGCGCCTCTAGGTTGTGCAGTTTCTCCATCTGCCAGTACGGTATTTCACGTCCGGCTTTATGGCCTTCCCAAATCATGCTCGGATCGGGATTTTCGGCCCACTTCTTAGCCGTGTGATTAAACGGCGCATCCCAAGACCAACCGTCGGTACCCACCACCCGCACGCCCCGCTCGGTAAGATACATTGTCGCCTCGCGGCCCATGCCACAGCCGGCATCCACGTAGCCGGGTTCTGCGTAAACGGAGCCCGCTCGGGTATTCACCAGCACGATGTCCAGCGGCTGCAGGTCGTGACCGATACGCGCCAGTTCCGCCTCGATGTCTGCTGCGCTGACTAAGTAACCGTCCTCATAGTGACGAAAGTCCAGCTTTACGCCAGGTCTAAAGCAGTAATCCAGCGGCGTTTCGTCGATGGATGGTGCCGGATCCGCACCGTTGTTGGTGGTGGAGTGGAAGTGCCATGGCGCGTCCATGTGGGTGCCGTTATGGGTGGACAGCGTGATGGTTTCCACTGCCCAGCCCTCCCCGTCGGGTAAATCTGCGGCCTGCAAACCAGGGAAAAAGTGCGCCAGGCCATTGGCTGTCTCAGCATGATTGCGGTACGTCACCTTTGGGCTTCCTCCCGGATGGTCGCTGTGCTCGTTGTTGTCGATGGATACGGATAAATCGATAAAGCGTGTCATGGCCTGCCCTCAGTTGGTCAATGGTTTGATGCTATCACTTTCGTGACTTCGGGTTACCGCGACAGTAAGGCGTTCAACTCGGGCAGGAAAAACTCCTGCACCAGCAAACCTGCTTCGAGCCTGTTGTTGTACCAATGACACCCGCGCCCCGGCGCGCCATCTTCAAGGCACAAATACTGCACCGCTGTGTCTCGTTGCCATTGTGGATCCTCAAACAGCAGTTCCGCCAGCGGTCGGGTTTGCAGTTCGGTCAATGCATTCATGCCGGGTCCGGGAGGTGTCACCGTTCTGGCCAAGACCACGGGTGTATCGTTAACGGTCAACGCGATGTGTCGGGCGAACACAACACCTGCGGTGTTTAAAGCCGCCAGTTCCCAGCGCTGACCGGATTCTAAGCCCTCGCCGAGTAGGATCAGTCCCGGATAGGTATCAAACTCCGCCGCCAAATGCGCGGTTAACGACGTCGTAAGGTGTAACCACGGCAAAAGCGCACTCTTTGGACTAAGCGCTGTTAGCGATTCGGCAGTAGCAGCATGGCGCAACGCGCCGACTGTATCGACACTGTTGAGGGTCGGCCTGCTGGCGGTGTTGTGGGTGGGCAAGGTTTTGGGTTCTTCAGTGAAAGCGCAATGCTATCAACCTCGGCAAAGTGCGTCGTTGTTCAATTGCTAACAATTTTTTGGTCCGGGTCCCTGTCGTCCCTTGCGGCACCAAGCTAAGCTCAAGGCTGAAACGAGCGGGGTGTGATAGTGATTAAATTTCCTCAGCGCGCAGGCTTGGCCGACAGCGATCAGGGTGATGCAACGGCCCCCTATGATGTGGTGTATCTCAAAGACACCGATAAGCCGCTGCCAGAGAGCATTAACTACAGAACGCGTTACGCCTATTTCAAGACCATCGCCAGGGGCGGCAAATCCCTGATCATGTCTTGCAAAGACCTGCACTTGTCACGGGTGGTTTGCTACAAAACCCTGCGCCCAGAGCTTGTTAACGACGCGATAGAGCAGCGCCGTTTGCTGCGTGAGGCCCGAGTATCTGCGCTGCTGCAGCACCCTAATACCGTGCCAACTTACGAGGTTGGACGCGACAACAAGGGCAAGCTCTATTTCACTATGAAGTTAGTCCACGGCTACACCTTGCGGGAGATCTTGGATTACCGTGAACGTTATGATCTCGGTCAACTGGTGGAGGTGGTGGTGCAAATCGCCCAAGCGCTGGAGTATGCCCACACACACGGCGTTATTCATCGCGATGTGAAGCCCGAGAATATCTTGGTTGGGCCTTACGGCGAGGTTTTGCTGTTGGATTGGGGGCTAGCCAAAGTGTGGCATCCTGACGGCACCGACGCCGAAGACCCCGATGCGGAGGAAATTGAGGGTGCGCCGGCTAAAACCATGACCGGGCGAGGCAAGCTGCAGGGCAGCATCTGTTACATGTCGCCGGAGCAAATCAATCGGGACACAGCAATCGATGGTCGTACAGATGTGTTCAGCTTGGGTTCGGTGCTGTACGAGATTCTCTGCGGCGCCAATCCTGCGGTTGGTCAGACCATGGAAGAACTGAAACGCAGCGCCCTAGAGGACCAACCGCTAGCACCCAGTACCATCAACGAACTCGCTATTCCGGCGAGGCTAGAGGCTCTGGCCATGCAATGCTTGGCCAAAGACCCTGCCAGCCGCCCGCAAAGCGCAGCTGACCTGATTCGCGAATTGAATGAAGACTGGCGCTAGCGTCTTGCTTCTATCGAGCCCTTAGGTCTGGAAAGGTTGGGGGCGCTCGCTGTCCAGCACTGAAACGCGCTCGCCATAGCGGGCAAAGCCTGCGTAATCCAAAATTGCATGGTGCTGTACGCTGCGGTTGTCCCACATGACCAAAGTATTTGGCTGCCATTTGACCCGGCACTGAATTCGAGGATTTGTCGCCGTGCGCTGATATAGCCCTTGCAGCAGCATGTCGCTTTCCCAGCGCGGAAGCCCTTCGATGTGAGAGGTAAAGCTACCGTTGGCAAAGAGGTAGGGACGACCGTTCTCAGGATGCCGCGGCACGAGCGGGTGGGAAGCCTTGGGGTAAGTTTGTCCGTCACGTAAACGAATGCCGTAATTTCTCAGGTCAATCTCGCCGTCGTGGTAGGCAGTTTTGCTCAGCAGCAACGATTGCAGCGCTGACGATAGCTCGTCAAAAGCCTCGTGCATGTTGGCGAACATCGTGTCGCCGCCGCCGTTTTCCGGACACTTGGTCACATACAAAATGGACGCCTTTGGCGGAATTTCCTCGCAGGAGACGTCGGAATGCCAAGCCTCGCCGTTCGTCAACTTGGCGTCGGGCTTGGTGTTAATAATAAAAAGTTCCCGATCTTCCTGGTTCATGCCGTTTCGCTTGGACGGATGAATGTGCAGATCGCCAAACAGGCGGCCAAAAGCTTTGTGCTGGTCCCGCGTGAGCATTTGATCGCGGAACACCAAAACGTGGTGCTCAAGAAATGCAGTTTTGATCGCAGACACCGCTTCCGAGTTCAGGGACGCAAGATCAACGCCCGTTATTTCTGCGCCAATGGTGGGAGTGATTGGAGAAATGTTCATAGATCACTGCTTTGCTGATTGAGGACTCAGATCACAGGATAGCCTTGGGGTGGCTGTGCGTCAGCAAATCATAGGGCAAAAAAAGCCCCTTCAGGAGAAGGGGCTTTCTCTTTGAGCGTTAGCTGCCTGCTTT